>JAYZVA010000094.1:0-21063 GCA_036156175.1 Myxococcota bacterium | reverse complement strand
CGCCGCGCCCCGAAGCCGAGAGCAACAGAGCATTGTCTTGAACGATGCGCTGCAGATCGAAGAAATGATCGGGCGGGTACTGAACCGCGGCGCCAAGCAAATGGAACAGTGCTACAACCAAGCGCTCAAGACGCAAGAAGGCCTCAAGGGCGCTTGGTACGTTGATTTTACGATCACCCCCGCTGGCAAGCCCTTCGCTGTGAGTGTGGAGGCGATGGATGCGCCCCATGCCGGGATGGAGGCTTGCATCAAACGACAAGTTGCTCGGTGGCGGTTTCAGCGGGTTGCCGAGCATGTCGACGTGGCGCGGACCTATCGGTTCGGTTCGTAGCTAGCGCCCAATGCTTTGGCCCCATCCGCCCCCCGGAGCATACGGGTCCGGGTCGACGACTGCGCTGACGAATGCCGGTTCTCCAAGGAAGACCCGCGCGAAGGCTTGAAGCGCTTGCGCCGCGGTCAGGGTTCGGCCGCCGATGGTGACCAGGGCGGGCATGCGCCCCCGCAGGCGCGGTTGGAGGGCTTCGGCTGCCGCACGAACATCGGCGGCGGAAAGGGTGAAGGATGAACTGCCTTGCGCCGGTGCGGTTTCATGGGGTGGATCCAGCCGACCCAATGTGACGCTCGTCGGTTGCACGGGCGCGGAGTTGAGCACCACCAACCCAAAAAACGTTTCGGTCATGTTGAGGTTTGGGGTGGGCTGACGAGGAAGGTTGCCGGAGGTGGCGACCACGACCGCGGCGCGCCTCCACTCATCGATTCCAATCACCTTGGGAACCGGTATTGCCGGTGCCTCCGTCGCGGCGTCGTCGGGGCCTCGCCGCGCGATGTCCGCCATGGCTTCGGCTCGCACCACCCGCCAGGCGTGGGGGCGAATCACGTCATCGGCCCAACGCTCGACCAGCGGGCCCGCCAAGGGGTCGCTCGGCAGGCCAATTCGAACCCAAGGTGCGCGGGCCGCAACCGATGTGGCCCTGTCCAGCGCAGCAGGACTCCAGTGGGGCAGCATGTGGCCGCACCCATCGGCATAGGGCCCTTGGCCAATGATCCGAGCCCTTCCGTTGGATGCCCGACCGTCGCCAGTGCTGGCGGCCCGTGCCCTTCGGGGCCGGTCGTGGAGGGTTCGCTCAATGGGCAAGATGGCCTTGAATCCCACGGCCTCGGCCGCGATCTCTGCGCTCGCAGGGAGCATCGCCAATCCGATGGACTGCACCGGCACACCGGTGGCCCTTCGAATGGACTTGCGGCCCCGTTTCATGACCGCAATCCAGTCCCGTACAGCGGGGTCGGCTGCCCGCATTTGGAGGTGAAGGTCTTCTTCGAGCGATACCCACAGGCCCACCTCATGGCCTCTGCTCGAGGCATCCTTCAAAAACCGTTGGTTTGCGCTCGCCCACGCGTGCGTCACGAGCAGCGTCGCCGGCAGTGAGTGCTCGTCGAGTGCAGCCAGAATGGACTCCGGCGCCGGCAAGTCGCCAAACAACGGAATCTCCAACACAACCGCGCCCAGCGCCGGTGCCCGCGCGGTCAAGGCCGCACGCCGACCGTTGACCTCGGGGGGAACGCACGGCCCACCCCACACCGTTGCCATCGCCATCAGGAGCAACATCATGAAATGGGCTCCAGGGGTTTCTGCAGGAGCAGCGCGTCTTCACCGTCCGCATAGTAGGCGGTGCGCAGTCCGCTCTGTTTGAAGCCGTGCTGGCGGTAAAACGCCATTGCCGATGCGTTGGTTCTGCGCACCTCAAGCCGGCAGATGGTGGCGCCTCTGCGGCGCACTTCGTGCAAGAAGGCATCGAGGAGCAGGGTGGCGACGCCCTTGCGTCGGTGCGCGGCGTGCACGGCCACTTCATGGATTTCGGCCTCGTCGAGCACGCACTGTCCGATCAGTGCACCGACGACACCTTCGTCCGTGCGTTGCACCAAGCCCACCCAATGAGGGCGCGTGTGGTCCGCGCGAAGGGCGTCGACGGTGGTGTGGCCTCCACCGCGCATCTCCGACCGCAACAAGCCGGCGGTGGCCCCAAAGTCCGTCGGCGTGATGGGCGTCACCATTTTGGACTCCCTTGGGGCGCGATGCGGCGAACCCGGGCGGATGCGCGCGTGGCCGCCATCCACGCATCGAACCGCTCGGTCCACCCGGCGAGGTCCTCCTTTGGCGTGCCCAAGGCCCGGACCACAACGCGCTCCACAACGGCTCGGCGTCGCAGCAAGACGCGGATTCGGTCTTCGGTGAGCCCATGGGTGTCCATGAACAAGCGATAGGCGTTCTTGGTGGGCCATTGATCCATGAAGCGGCTCATTCGGATGTCAACCTGGTCCCGGGTGGGTTGGTAGACCGGGACGCGGCCTGCGGTCTGACGGACAATGGTGGCGTCGATGATGTCGCGTTCGCTCTCGTCGATGGTGGACTGGAGGATGGGCAGAAACGATGGATCGTGCACCGTCATGGCGGCATGCAACAGAATGTCGCTTTGGGTGACCACCGCCTCGCCCACCAAGACGACGGCGCGGTCGACCACGGTTGCCGCTGAGGGTTCCGAGTCGGCGGAAGGCTCAGCGGCATGGACAAGTGCAACGCAGGGAATCCAAAACAGCATCATCTGCCTTTACCCGTGTAGGGGTTCTCATTACAGTCCTTGGCGTGTTTCCACCACCATTTCGGGGTGTTTTTGATGATCGAAGCCATCCAACTCAGCAAGTCGTTTGGCTCCTTTACCGCGGTCGACTCGGTCAGTTTTGACATCGGCCCTGGGCAAATCGTTGGCTTTATCGGACCAAACGGTGCTGGAAAGACGACCACGATGCGCATGTTGACCGGGTTCATTCCCGCCACAAGCGGTCGGGCCACCATCGGCGGTCACGATGTCTTCGAGCAGCCCATGGCGGTCCGTCGGGCAATTGGGTACCTCCCGGAGACACCTCCGCTGTATGGAGAACTGAGCATCGGGGAGTACCTGGCGTTCATCGCCGAGGTCCGAGAGGTCCCGCGCGGCGAACGGCTCATTCGAATCGGCGACGTCATGGACCGGGTGGGCCTCAGCGGCATGGAACATCGACTGTTGGGCTCGCTCTCGAAGGGGTACCGGCAACGGGTGGGGCTCGCCCAGGCGATCATCCACAACCCGCGGGTGTTGATCTTGGATGAGCCGACCAGCGGTCTGGACCCCCGTCAGATGTTGGGCATTCGACGATTCATTCGAAACCTCGCAGAGGACCGGACCGTGATCCTTTCGACGCACATTCTCAGCGAGGTCGAGGCGCTGGCCGACCGCGTCATCGTCATCGATGGGGGCGTGATTCGAGCGGATGCACCCATCGACGAGATCATCCACGGATCGGGCGATGGCGTTCGATTCCGCGTGGAGCTCCTCGGGGGCGATGCGACGGGCATCGCCCGGGCCGTGGGTGCGCTGGATGCGGTGAGCCTGGTCGAGCCTGTCGGGCAGGTCGCGGGGGCGTTCGCGTTCGACGTTCGCGCTGGGCGGGATCCGCGGACTGCGATTGCGGGCTTGGCCATTCGAGAGGGGTGGGAGGTGCGCGCCATGGAGCGGCATGCCCCGGATTTGGAAGAGGCATTCCTCGAACTCGTGGGGGTGGAAGCGTGACGGCCGCTTGGGCGATCTACCGAAAAGAGTTGCGGGTGTACCTTGTGAGCCCACTGGCCACCGTGTTTTTGGCCGCATTCCTCTTTCTGGCCGGGATGTTCTTTTACTTGGGCGTCACCATGACTGGGGAAGCCAGTCTGCGGATCATGATGGGCAATCTGTCGGTTGCGCTGATGTTCCTGCTTCCCATGTTGACCATGCGGCACTTTGCGGAAGAACAACGGTCGGGGACGCTGGAGCTGCTGATGACAGCACCCATCCCGCTGTGGGCGTTGTTGCTCGGAAAGTGGGCGGCAACCGTCACACTGTGCTTCATGCTGCTGATTGGTACCCTGCTTTTCCCGGCCATCCTGGCTTACTACGGCGACCCCGATTGGGGTGTCATTGCGACCAGCTACTTGGGCCTCGCGCTGTGCTGCATCGGTTTCGTCGCGGCCGGCATGTTTGCATCGAGCTTGACCGATGAGCCCATCACGGCCGGCATTGTCGGTGTGCTGATGTTGCTGCCGTTCTGGATCGCGGGGACGGCCGCCGAGATGGTCGAGTCGGATGCGGTTCGACGCGTGTTGCGAGAGCTTTCGTTGACGGCCCATGTGGAGGGCTTCGCGCGGGGGGTGGTCGACTCCGCCGATGTGATCTGGTTCGGCCTCTTCACGTTTTCGTTTTTGTTCTTGACCTGGCGCTCAGTGGAGTCCCGACGATGGCGGTGAATCAGATCTGGCGCAGGCGACTGACTCACGGCTCGAACGCCTCGGTGGTCACGGTCGTGGGCATGGCCATTGTGGTGTTGCTGTACATCGCCGCCATGCAGACCCGCGTTCGGTGGGATTTCACCGAGGAGGGACGGAACACCCTGAGTGCCGACATGCGGGCCAAACTGGCCTTGCTCGATGCCGACAACATTCCCGTCACGATCACCGCGTTCACTGCGCAGCGCGGGCAGGATGATGCACGACTCAAGGACCGATACCTCCGTGACACCCTGCGCGAGATTGGTCTGCAGAGCACCGTGGTGGACTGGCGCATGGTGGACTTTGACCGCGAGCGGCTCACTGCGGAGCGTCTGAGCGTGACCGAGTATTCCCACGTCGTGGTTCAACGCGGAGCCGCGCGAGTCGACATTCGTGCCCGAGATTTGTTTCGTCGGGTTGGGAAAGGAGATCAACGGCGGGTGTTGTTCAGCGGAGAGAGCGCGTTTGCTGGCGCGTTTTCCCAACTGCACACCCCCAAGCGGCGGGTCGTTTACTCGCTGGTTGGCCATGGAGAGCGCAGTGTGGAGGACCGGGGTCCGAGTGGGCTGAGCGACTTCGCGGATGCGCTGAACATTGAGCGGTACGACTCCGAGGATCTCAGTTTGCTCAGCGTGGATGCGACCATGAGCGTTCCCAGCGTGCCAGAAGACGCGGCTGTCGTGATTGTCGCCGGTGCAGAGCAGTCCTTGGCAAACCACGAGGAGGATGCGCTGCTCACGTTTCTTGGTCAGGGCGGTGGCATCATGATTGCGATTGATCCGGGGCAGCCGGTGCCCTCGTTGGTGGGCCGCTTGGGGCTCACTGTTCCGTCGGGCGCGGTCATGGACACGAAGGTCGTGTATCCATTCTGGGACCGCCCAATACCGGTGCTGTCGCGACACCCCATCAACCAAGGCCTCGACGACGGTGGCCTCAAGCCCGTGCTCGCCCATGTCGCGCCGGTTGGGATCACGGGTTCGTTGCCCCAAGGCGTCGATGTCGAGCCGGTTCTGGTCACCTCGCGGCGAGGATGGACCGAGCGGGGAGGCGATCTCGTTCAGGGAGCTCCCCAGTACGATGCGGGCATCGACGGAGAAGGGCCGGTCACGATGGCCGCGGCCGCCCAACTTCGACCCGGAACGGAGTGGGTCCGGTCGGGGCGCACACCGGCTCGGGTCGTTGTGGTGGGCGACAGCGATTTTCTGGGCAACGGTCTGCTCTTGGAGGGGCCCGGGAACTCCACCTTTGCGCTGGATGCCGTGCACTGGTTGGCGGGGGCCGACCTTCGGGTTGCCTCGGTCGGGGCGCGAAAGCAAAAAGCACGTAAGTTGGCGATCTCAAAGCAACAGTTGGACTCGCTGCGATTTGTGAGCATGGGCGTGCTTCCCGTGTTGGTTGGCCTGCTGGGATTCGCCGTGCGGTGGACTCGGAGGGGTCGATGAAGGCGTTTCGCGGTTCACTCGTCGCCGTCGCACTCCTCGGGTTGGTTGCCGCGGTTGTGGTTCAACTGAAACCCTCGGTTCTGCAGCCGGGCTTGGTGGAGGGCGATACGATTTTCTCCTTCGAAAAGCACGAGTTGGTCAAGGTTGAGGTCACCCGTGCGGAAGGCGCGCCCGTGGTGCTGGTCGAAACCGATGGGCAGTGGATCATCGAGGGAACGGGTCACCCTGCTGGACGGTCGATGGTCAACCGCGTCAAGCATCAGATTCACGATCTGACGGCGCGGGCCAGCGTGGTCGACGCGCCCGACACCCCGGCACTGTATGGCCTCGGGCCCAACGCGGTCCGGGTGACATTGACCCTTCGAGACGGGGAGACAATCGGCTTTTCTGTCGGCGATCCGAACCCCACCGCCGTGAGCTACTACATCCAGCCCGATGGTTCGTCGGCCATCTACACCGTTCAGAAAGCCGCCGTCGATTACTACAGCCTGACGCTTGATGAGTTTCGCGAGCGGCGGTTCGCCACCTTCGACACGAAGGATGTGACCGGCTTGACGGCGAGACTCGAGCCATCCGGGGGGGTGTTGGAGTTGGAGCGGGCTGGTGCCCGGCAGTGGGACATGAAGGCACCGCTGAGCATGGCGGCCAACGACGACCAGGTCCGCAGATTGCTCGGACGCATCTCGGCCCTCAAGGCGATTCGGTTCGAAGAACGGGCATCCGTCGATTTGGCCTCCTATGGCTTCGATCGCCCCCGGCTTGACGTCGCCATTCGATTTGCTTCGCGCCCCGCGATGCGGGTGCAGGTGGGGGGACAAGCGCCTGCCGAGAGCCGGTTCGATGAACTGGCTTATGTTCTGTTGGATGATGACGACACGGTGTACGTCGCGCGCGCCGGCCTGCTCGAAGAGTTCGCGCGAGACCCGGCCTCCATGCGCAACCGTCGCGTCGTCGCGATGAGCCACGACGACGTGGTTTCCATCGATGCGACCCTGGCTCCCGTTGCCGATGACCCGTTGTCCGGCGAGGGGTCGGTCCGGTACGTGGCTGCGCAATGGGTATGGAAGGACGGCGTGCCCGTCTCGGGGAGCACCCCGAAGCGTGCTGCACAGCGTTTGGCCGAGCTGGAGGTTGACGAGTTTGTCCCCCCCGGACAATCCTCGCGTTCCCATGGCTTGGCAAACCCGCGCGCTCGGGTGGTGCTGAAAGATGCCGACGAACGCGAACGGGTGGTGGTGTTTGGTGCTGCGGGGCCCGCCAAGACGGTGGGAGACGAGGGCGACCGGGTTGATCGCTTTTATGCGCAGATCGAGGGTGAGGAGGCCGTGTACCTGGTCAATACCGGGGCGCTTGAAGTGGTTCGAGACCTGGTCCGTGAGTCGGGACGAAAAGACAAACGCGATGCGGAGAAGGCATCGCGGCGGGAACGCATTGAGTCGGGTGTCGAACTCGAGTCTGGGCAATAACGCGAACGGCTCGAGCCGTGACGGTTTCGGAGCAATGACCCGCCGTGCAGCAATGGCCGGTCGTCGGACCGGTTAGGTCACCCCATGATTGTTTTGGGCATCGAGACGAGTTGCGATGAGACTGCAGCCAGCGTGGTGGGTCCGGCAGGTGTGCTGTCCGACGTTGTCTATACCCAAGAGGTTCATGCCGACTACGGCGGAGTGGTGCCGGAGTTGGCCGGACGTGCCCACGCAGACAAAATCGTTTCGACAGTCGAGATCGCGCTGCAGCGGGCGGGCATTGAGCGGCCGGACGCGGTTGCGGCGACATCGGGTCCTGGACTGATTGGTGCGGTGTTGGTGGGGCTGTGCTTTGGCAAGGCGGCTGCGGCCGGGTGGGGCGTGCCATTCATCGGTGTGAATCATCTGGAGGGCCACCTGCTCTCTGGATTGCTGGAGCCCGATGGGCCGGCGTTTCCATTCCTCTCCCTCGTGGTTTCGGGCGGACACACCAGCTTGTATTTGGCCGAGGGTGTCGGCCAGTACCGAGTGCTCGGTGAGACCGTCGACGACGCCGCCGGAGAGGCGTTTGACAAGGTCGCACGCATGCTGGACCTGGGGTACCCAGGCGGGCCCGCGGTTGACCGCATGTCCACACAGGGAAATCCGCACGCCGTTGCCCTGCCGCGGCCACGTCCAAAGCTCTCGGCGCCGCGGACGCCATCGGGCCACCGCGGAACCCGCCCCCTCGACATGAGCTTCTCGGGACTCAAGACCGCGGTTCGCGCGCACATCAATGGCCCCGAACGTGCGAGTGATGCGGACCTCTGCGCGAGTTTTCAGCAGGCGGTGGTCGACGTTTTGGTCGACCGAATCAAACGCGCCGCAGACGAAACCGGGGTTCGGCGGGTAACCATGGCCGGCGGCGTTGCCGCAAACAGCCAACTGCGGCACGCGCTGAGTTCCCTCGACATGGACGTGTGCCTTCCTCCCAAGCACCGATGCACGGACAATGCAGCGATGATCGCGCACGTGGGTCGACTCAGGCTCGCCATGGGTGAGCACCACGATCTTGGCCGTGGAGCCCGGGCACAATGGACGCCGGGGGATACGTGAGTCATCCCGCCACCTTGCTCAAGGCGCTGGAACAGCGCGCCAAGAAGCGTTTCGGGCAGCATTTTTTGGTGTCGACCTCGGTGATTCGCCAGATTCTGGCGGTTTCCGAGGTCGATGCCGATTCTCGGGTGCTTGAGATCGGTCCCGGCCTGGGCGTGTTGACCGAAGCGCTGTTGGCTGCGAAGGCCTCGGTAACAGCGGTCGAACTGGACCGAGACATGGCCGCGTTCATCCGCGACCGATTGCCCGAGGTGAACCTGGTGGAAGCCGATGGGGCCCAGATGGACTTTGACGCAATCTTGGGCGACGAGCGGGTGCGGTGCGTATCGAACCTCCCGTACAACGCCGGGACGAAAATGATCACCCGAATGCTGGCGCGTCCCGACCGTTTTGATCGCCTGATCGTGATGGTCCAGCGCGAGGTGGCAGAACGGTTGGTCGCCGGAGCCGGCGACCGCAAGCGCGGCTCGTTGTCCGTGTTTACAGAAGCCCGTGCAGAGGCCCGGATTTGCATCCGCGTACCGCCGGGGGCTTTTCACCCACCCCCCCGGGTTCACTCCGCCGTCGTGGAGCTGCGACTGCGACCCGAACCGCTGCACGGCAGTGCACCTCTGGCCCTGTTTGATGAGGTGGTGCGGGGATTGTTCACGCAGCCACGGAAGACCCTTCGGAACAACCTCGCGACCGTCATGCCCAAGGCACGGGTCGACGGCGTCTGTGCCCTGGCCGGAATCGAATCCATGCGGCGCCCATCCACACTCACGCTTGGCGAGATTCAGTCGCTCGCGGCTGCGATCCACGCCGACCGGGTCCGCTGAACCCCCTCGGAGTGGTGGACACTCGGCGGTGGAGAAGGTAAACGCATGGGCTTCGCGTGCGGGTGCGCCATGAATAGTGTGAGACCCGACGCCACTTCACCGTGCGATTGATGGGTCCGAACCGATGAGAATCACTTCCTGTGGCATGACCGACGTTGGAGTCAAACGGACCAACAATGAGGACAACTACCTCATCAACGATGAGCTCAACCTCTTCGTTGTGTGCGATGGGATGGGCGGCCATGCCGGTGGAGAGTTCGCGTCGGCCATTGCCGTCAACACCGTCGAAGAGGTGCTCACGACGATTGAGATTCGACCCGACGCCGAAGGGTTCGACCCGTCGGGTGAACCCAACACCGTCGAACTGATGCGCGAAAAACTCCGCTACGCCATTCGCCTGGCAGGAAAGCGAATCCACGAACGCGCCCAGGTTGATTCCGAGTACCAAGGAATGGGGACAACGTGCTTGGCGTTGATCGTGGACGGAGGAAACGCCTTCATGGCCCACGTCGGCGATTCACGCGGGTACCTCATTCGGGATGGAAAGATCGAGCAACTCACCGAAGACCACTCGCTCGTCAACGAACGGGTTCGGGCGGGACTGATCACCGAGGAAGAAGCCAAGACCCACAAGCTCAAGAACATCATCACGCGCTCCCTGGGCTTCATGGAAGATGTCGAAATCGACTTGAGTGTCCGGGCTGTGTTGCGGGGCGACCACTTCGTCTTGTGTTCCGACGGTCTGTCGAACTTTGTCGAGGCCGAAGAAATGTGCAAATCCGTTCTCGAGTTGGGCCCCCAGGAGTCGGCTCGAAGGATGATTGAAGCTGCGTGCGAGCGTGGCGGCGATGACAACATCACTGTGGTGGTGGTGCGGATCGACGAGGCTGCGTAGTGCCCAAGAAGTCCCAGGATGTGTCGAACCGACGCTACACGCTGATGTGGGTTCCGCAGGGCGGGCGCGGTACGGTGCGTCAGCTGGACCTGACTCTGCGGCAGATTCGGTGGGTGGCCGTCGGGGCCGTCTTGGCGGTTGGGCTGAGCGTGATGGCCTTGTTCATGGTGGGGGCGAGCATCCCTCAAAACCAGGCTTGCGACACCTTGCTGGACGAGAACCTCACGCTCAAGGGCCGCCTGCAGGACATCGAGCGAACCTTGGGCGAGGTCGAAGACCAACTGCGTCGTCTGCGGATGTACGACCAACAGCTCCAAGAACTTCAACGCCAAGGCTTTTCCGGGTACGGCCCCGTTGACGGTGACGAGGTCGACCTGAGCACGCTGCCAAGCGATGATGGGATCGTCGAACTCGACATCGACCCCGTCACTGGCGAGATGGGCGAGCCGATGCACGAGCTGGACGGTGTTGAGCTCGCGCCGACGTTCATGAGTGCCACCGATGCGTGGAGCCACGATGTGGCGGAACGTGCCGAGCACTTGCTGGCCCTCGCCCGCGAGGTCGAGCCGGCTGTTGGCCTGATGGTCGAGTCCGCTGAGGATGCGCGCGCACGCCGAAGCGCGTACCCCTCCCTATGGCCCGTCGAGGGCAACTTCACCTCTGGGTTTGGGTACCGCCGCTCGCCGTTCACCCGGGTGTGGAAGTTTCATGCTGGCATTGACATCTCCGCACCGGTCGGAACCAAGATTCGAGCGGCAAGCAGTGGCGTTGTTTCGCGAGCGGCGGTGACGGGAGGCTACGGAAAGCTGGTGGTCATCGATCACGGCTACGGCGTCCAGTCGTCCTACGCCCACAACGCTCAAATTTTCGTCAAGGAATCCCAGGTGGTCCAGCAAGGTCAGGTCATCGCAACCGTTGGCACGACGGGCCACACCACGGGACCCCATTTGCATTTTGAGGTCATGGTCGACGGCCGCAAGGTTAACCCGATGGCCTACCTTCCCCGGCGCGCGCGCTCGGGACGGGCTAACAGCACTCCGGCGCCCTGAACGGGCCACGGGAAATACACCAATGAACGCTTTTGATTCCATCGTCGCCAAGTTTATGGGCTCCCGCTCCGAGCGGGAGCTGAAGGGATACCAGCCGCTGCTGCAGCAGGTCAATGCGCTCGAGTCCAAAATGCAGTCGCTCAGCGACGAGCAGCTTGCCGCGTTCACACCCCAGTTTCGGGAACGAATCGAGAATGGGGCACCGCTCGACGATTTGATTCCCGAGTCGTTCGCTGTGGTCCGAGAGGTCGGCCGTCGCGTCCTCGACATGCGGCACTTTGATGTGCAGATTTTGGGTGGAATGGTGCTGCATCACTGCAACGTCGCCGAGATGAAGACGGGTGAGGGGAAGACCTTGGTGGCAACCCTTCCGATTTACCTGAATGCGTTGAGCGGCAAGGGTGCGCACGTCGTGACGGTGAACGACTATTTGGCCTCGCGCGACGCCGACTGGATGGGAAAGATCTACAACTTTTTGGGTCTCTCCGTTGGAAAGATCCTGTCCAGCGAACGCGACGCATCCGCAAAGCAACTCGCCTACGGCTCCGACGTGACCTACGGAACCAACAACGAGTTCGGATTCGATTACCTCCGGGACAACATGAAGTTTCGGATTGAGGACTTCGTTCAGCGCGGCCACAACTACGCCATCGTTGACGAGGTCGACTCCATTCTGGTCGACGAGGCCCGAACGCCCCTCATCATCTCTGGCCCTGCCAACACCAACGTGGAGCGGTACTACATCATCGACGGCGTCATCCCGTTGCTGCAGGCCGACATCGACTACACCGTGGACGAGAAGTCCCGCGGCGTGACGTTGACCGACTCTGGAGTGGACCGTGTCGAAGAGCGGCTGGGCATCACCAACATCTACGATGCCCAGAACATGGAAGCCCTCCACCACATCAACCAGTCGCTGCGGGCTCACACAATCTTCAAACGCGACCGCGATTACGTCGTACAGGGCGGCAAGGTCGTCATTGTTGATGAGCACACGGGACGGCTCATGTCGGGTCGCCGTTGGTCCGATGGGCTCCACCAAGCCATCGAGGCGAAGGAAAAGCTCGAGGTCGAGGCCGAGAGCCAGACCTACGCATCGATCACCTTCCAGAACTACTTCCGCATGTATGACAAGCTGGCCGGAATGACCGGTACCGCGGTGACCGAGGAAGAAGAGTTCCAGCAGATTTACAACCTGAACGTGACGGTGGTGCCCACCAACAAGCCCATTGTCCGTGACGACGTGGATGACATCGTCTTCAAAACACAGTCTGAGAAGTACATGGCGGTCTTGGACGACATCGCCGAGTGCCACGAAAAGGGGCAGCCCGTTCTGGTGGGCACGGTCAGCGTGGAGAAGTCCGAGATCGTATCGCGCCTGCTGCGCCATCGCGGCATCGACCACGAAGTGCTCAATGCTCGCAATCACGCCCGCGAGGCCGACATCGTTGCAGAGGCCGGGCGTCTGTCTGCGGTCACCATTTCCACGAACATGGCGGGACGCGGGACCGACATCAAACTCGGTGGTGACCCGGAGTTCATCGCTCGGCAGACCTCGGGTGAGGGCGAGGGTGAGCCCGGGTACGAATCGGCACTGGTATCGGCCCGTGCCGAGACGTCGAAGGAGAAAGAAAAAGTGCTGGCCCTCGGCGGCTTGCGCATCATCGGCACAGAGCGCCATGAATCGCGCCGGGTGGACAATCAGCTCCGCGGTCGTTCTGGGCGCCAGGGCGACCCCGGGTCTTCGCGTTTTTTCCTCTCGCTTGAGGATGACCTGTTGCGGATCTTCGGGTCGGACAAAATTGTCGGCTGGATGGAGCGAATGGGTCTGGAGGACGACGAGCCGATCGAGCACCGCTGGATCACGCGCTCGATCGAGAATGCGCAGAAGAAGGTGGAAGGTCACAACTTCAACATCCGAAAGAACTTGTTGGAGTACGACGACATCATGAATCTGCAGCGAAAAGCGGTCTACGCCATGCGACGCCGCGCGCTTGAGGGCGACAATGTTCGCGACATGGTGGTGACCGCGTGCGAGGGCTTGGTCGATGACTTGATGGCAGAGACAGTCTCCGCCGCGCTCCATCCCGAAATGTGGGATGTGAAGACGCTTCGGGAACGGTTCGACGCCACCTTTGGGCAAGACTTTGCGATGTACTCTGATGAGGACTTCCGCGACATGGCGGAGGCCGAGATTCGCGGCATGCTCAACGATGAGGCGGTGAAAGCGTATGAGGTCCAAGAAGGGGAGCTGGGTGAAGAGGCGACCCGCCAGATCGAGCGCATGCTGATCCTGCAGCACACCGACCAATTTTGGAAAGACCATTTGTTGGCCATGGACCGGCTTCGAGAGGGCATTGGTCTTCGTGGCTACGGTCAACGAAATCCACTCCTCGAATACAAAAAAGAGGGCACCAACATGTACATGTTGATGACCTCGCTCCGGGACGAGGCCGTGGTCTCGCAGCTGTTGCGCATGGAGCTCGCCGAGGATGAAGAATTGCCCGAAGTGAGCAAGAAGTCGGCGCGTGACCTTGTGAATACCGGTACCTTCGGCGGGGCCGCATCTGCCCCCGCACCCGCACCCACGGCAGCGCCAACGCCGGCTGAGCCGGTGGTTCGTCGGCCCGCCATGGGGGAAGAGGCTCGTCAAGCCGCGAAAGAGTTGGGGCTGAGCCGAAACGACCCGTGTCCTTGCGGCTCCGGCAAGAAGTTCAAGAAATGTTGCGGCTCAGCGGCCGCGCGCGCGGAGGCACCCGCTTAAAGCATTGTTGCGGGGTCGCCCCAACCGCATTACTCGCGGGGCGCTCCACGAATCCTCGTGGGGACTCTCACACCGGAACAATAGCGCGTCACCGGTGGTGCTTGGTTCAGCCAAGTGGGTGACGGTACCGGTGGTTGTTCAACCCGAAATGCTTGCCAACAATCGGCAGGCGACTGGAGACACTCATGTCCAGCGTATCCTTGCGTGACCTGCTCGAAGCAGGCGTACACTTCGGCCACCAAACCCGGCTGTGGCACCCCCGCATGCGTCCGTACATCTACGGCGAAAAGAACGGGGTGCACATCATCGACCTCCAAAAGACGGCCCGGCAACTGAACGATGCCCTTCGTTTCATCCAAGCCACGTCGGCGCGCGGCCAGAGCATCTTGTTCGTGGGCACGAAGCGCGCTGCACGCGACATCGTGGCCGACCAGGCTGTCCGGTCCGGCATGTATTTCGTCAACAACCGCTGGTTGGGCGGCACGCTGACAAACTTCAAAACCGTGCAGAAGTCAATCGACGGCTTGGTGAAGCTCGAGAAGGCCCGCGATGACGGCCGCTTCGAGTCCCTCACCAAGAAAGAGGCCCTCGACCTGACGCGGAAAATCGCCAAGATGGACCGGTCGCTCGGCGGAATCAAGGAGATGAAGGGATTGCCCGGCGCGATGTTTGTCATCGATCCGAAGCGGGAGTACATCGCGGTGCGCGAAGCGAACAAGCTCGGCATCCCCGTGGTCGCTTTGTGCGACACCAACTGCAACCCCGACAACATTGAGCACGTCATTCCTGGAAACGACGATGCCTTGAAGAGCATCCAACTCTTCACACAGGCAATCGCCGATGCGGCGATTGAGGGGCAGGCCTCGGGCCGTGACCAGTTTGTGGAAGACGCTGCCGTCGGTGGCGCTGACCTTGAGAACGTCGAAATTTACCGACGCGGTGCCGCCGACGAGGCCGAAGCCGAGGAAGCACCCGTTGAAGCTGCAGCCGAAGAAGCCGCAGCGACCGAAGAATAAATCCATCATTTGTGTCGCCTTCGGGCGAGGAGAACTGAACATGGCATCCATGGCAGAAATCAAGACCCTCCGCCAGCGTTCCGGCGCCGGCATCCTCGATTGTAAAAAAGCACTCGGCGAGTCCGGTGGCGACTTGGACGCAGCGCTGGACTGGCTCCGTGCCAAGGGCATTGCCAACGCTGCGAAGAAGTCCGGTCGCATCGCTTCTGAAGGACTGGTCGAGGCCTACATCCACGCCAATGGAAAGATTGGTGTGCTCCTTGAGGTGAACTGCGAGACCGACTTCGTGGCGCTCAACGATGGCTTCAAGGGCTTCGTGCGCGACTTGTGCATGCACATCGCCGCGGCCGCCCCTGAGTACGTCAGCCGCGATGATGTGCCCGAAGATGCCGTCGAGAAAGAGCGTTCGGTGCAGCTGGCGCGCACCATCGAAGAAGGCAAGCCCGAGCACATTGCGGCCAAGATCGTTGAGGGCCGCATGAACAAGTGGTTCTCTGATGTCTGCTTGCTCGAGCAGAAGTACGTCAAGGACGATGAAAAGAACATCGAGCAGTTGGTGCAGGACACCGTCGCGACCATCGGCGAGAACATCAAGGTGCGTCGGTTTAGCCGGTTCGTACTCGGCGAGGGACTCGAAAAGCGTCAGGATGATTTCGCCGCAGAAGTGGCTGCTCAAGCCGGCGTATAGGAGTCATCGTGGCGGACATTCCCTACAAGCGGGTGTTGCTCAAGCTCTCCGGCGAAATGTTGGTCGGTGAGCAGTCGATGGGCATTCAACCCGACGTAATTGGGCGGTTCGCCGACGAGATCAAGGATCTCCACTCGACTGGGGTGGAGATCGCCTTGGTGATTGGCGGCGGGAACATCTTCCGCGGCTTGGCGGGGGCTTCCCGCGGCATGGATCGCACCCACGCCGATTACATGGGCATGCTGGCAACGGTCATCAACGGGCTGGCGCTCCAAGATGCGCTGGAGTCTCGGGGCGTGTACACGCGCGTGATGAGCGCAATTACGGTCAATGAGATTTGCGAACCGTACATTCGCCGTCGCGCGATGCGTCACCTCGAAAAAGGCCGCATCGTGATTTTTGCGGGTGGCACCGGCAATCCCTATTTCACCACCGATACAGCGGCAGCATTGCGCGCGGCCGAGATCCAGGCGGACGTCATCTTGAAGGCGACCAAGGTTGATGGGGTGTACGACCGAGACCCCGCGGTGCACGATGATGCCGTTCGGTTTGATTCCGTCACCTACCTGGAAGTGCTCCAGCGCGGGTTGAAAGTCATGGACAGTGCTGCGGTAAGTCTCTGCATGGACAACGACATTCCGATTGTCGTGTTCAACCTTTCCGAAGAGGGCAACATCAAGCGCGTTCTTTTGGGAGAAGAGATTGGTACCCGCGTCTATTCTGCGGCCAATTGAGGGGTTGGGCTCAACTGGCTATGGTCTTTCGCACACCGCAGCGGAGGATTGCTGACCATGACAGATGAGTATTTGGATGCGATGGCCGATGACTTTGAGAAAGTGATCGGGCACCTTAAAAAAGAACTGGCCACCATTCGAACGGGGCGGGCGACTCCTCAGTTGTTGGAGAACATCAACGTGACCGTTGCATCGTACGGCTCGTCGATGCCGCTCAACCAGTTGGCTTCCATCACCGCTCCCGATGCTCGAATGCTGGTCGTGAACGCCTGGGACAAATCCACGCTCGCGGACATTGAGCGGGCGATCCAGAGTGCTCGGTTGGGCCTCAATCCATCCAACGACGGTCAGATCATTCGGGTTCCGGTTCCCGCGTTGACCGGTGAACGTCGCCAAGAGCTGGTGAAGAAGTGCGGTGCGTTCTGCGAAGAAGCGCGCATTCGGGGCCGCTCGGTTCGCAAAGAATACAACGATGCGTTCAAGGCGATGGAGAACGACAAGGAGATCACAGAGGATGAGCTCAAGCGCTTGATGGAACTGGTGCAGAAAGCCACAGACGCCAACATGGCCAGCCTCTCCGAGATCGCGGAAGCCAAAGAGAAAGAGGTTCTCGACGTTTGATGCCGTCGAACCTGCCACGGCACGTTGCCATCATCATGGATGGCAACGGTCGATGGGCCCAGGCTCGAGGACTGCCCCGAGCCAGTGGCCATGAAGCCGGCGCCGAGAGCGTCCGCGCCGTCGTGCGCGAATGCCGGAAGCGCGGGGTTGAGGCTTTGACCCTCTACAGCTTCTCAACCGAAAACTGGAAGCGGCCGCCCGAAGAGATCTCGGCGCTCATGACGTTGCTGAAGCGCTATGTGCTGCAAGAGCGGGCGGAGTTGATGGAGCAGGGGATTCAGGTCCGGGTCATTGGTCAGATGTCGCGGCTGCCGCTGTTTGTTCGCAAGCCGCTCGGGGTGCTGTGTCGGGACAGCGAAAGAAATCGCGGCATGGTTCTCAACCTTGCGCTCTCGTACGGGTCGCGCGCAGAAATGGTGCACGCCATTCGAAAAATTGCCCATGAGGCCGTTTCGGGTCGGATCGAACCCGACGCGATTTCCGAGCACACCATTTCGAATCGCTTGTACACGGCGGGATTGCCCGATCCCGATTTGTTGATTCGCACGTCCGGCGAGTTGAGGTTGTCCAACTTCCTCCTTTGGCAGCTCGCCTACACCGAAATCTATGTCACCGACACGCACTGGCCCGACTTTCGAGAAGATCACCTCGAGTCTGCATTTGCCGCGTTTGGGAATCGTCGGCGTCGGTTCGGGAAGACCGACGCACAGCTCACCAAGGAATAGCCATGCTGACTCGCATTCTCTCGGGCGTGGTTGCCCTGGCCATTGTTCTGCCCGTCATCGTGTACGGCGGTGTGGTTGCCGTGAAGGCCTTGGTTGGCGCTGTGCTGCTGGTCGTGCTCAAAGAGTTCTCGCCGGTCGCCAGTCCCGAGCATCCGCTGGCCGCGTGGGTCGTGACGTCCGCCGTTGGCGGGGCCATCTATGCTCAAGTGTCGTTTGGCAAAGCGTCAATGACGGCGGCGGCGATGGTGACGGGGGTCGCCATTTTGCTGACCTGGGCCATGTTTGTTCATGAGGACCCCGAAGAAGGCGCGTTGTCCGGGGCGGTCACGGCGCTTGTGGTGCCCTACATCGCGGCCGCAATGGCGTTCATCGGATTGGTCCGCGAGTTCAACCCGACGGGCGATGCCCCGGAATGGCTCTTGTTTGTGTTGGTCGGCACCTGGGTGACGGACTCGGGCGCGTATTTCGCGGGTCGCTTGTTCGGTAAACGGAAACTCATCGAGCGGATCAGCCCCAAGAAGACATGGGCGGGGGTGTACGGAGGCATCATTGCGGCGGTGGCGGTCTCGGTGATTTGGGCCGCGCAGACGGGGTTGCTTCCCACTGCCCATGCCGCTGCACTGGGCGCGGTGCTTGCTGTTTCCTGCGTGGTCGGTGATTTGGTGGAGTCCATGTTCAAGCGCGCCCGTGGAATCAAAGATTCGGGTTCGATCATGCCCGGTCACGGAGGGCTGTACGACCGCGTGGACAGTTTGTTGTTCACGATGCCGGTCGGGTGGCTCTACGCCGTTTCTTTCGGACTGGCCTGACGAAACCAAAAAAAACGGGAGCCGCGTGCGGCTCCCGTGTCCTTGGCTGTGCCCGCTGACAGCTACAAGCCGAGGTGGCTGCGGACGGCGCTGATCTTATCGGTTTGTTCCCACGCAAAATCGGACCGCCCGAAGTGCCCGTAGGCCGCAGTCCGTTGGAAGATGGGCTGCTTCAGGCCGAGATGAGCGATGAGGTCGGCCGGTTTTGTTGGAAACAATGCCCGCGCACATTCGGCGAGTTGTTCGTCGCTGACCACTCCGGTGCCATAGGAGTCGACCATGATGCTCACCGGGTCAGCGACACCGATGGCGTAGGCGAGCTGCACCAGCACCCGCTTGGCCGCGCCGGCAGCGACAAGGTTCTTCGCCACGTAGCGGGCGAGGTAGGCGGCGGACCGGTCGACCTTCGATGCATCCTTGCCGGAGAACGCGCCCCCGCCATGAGCGCCGTGGCCCCCGTAAGTGTCAACGATGATTTTGCGGCCCGTCAGCCCGCAGTCACCCATGGGCCCGCCGATTACGAAGCGGCCGGTTGGGTTCACGTGAATGATGGTGTTGTCATCCATGAGGTTCGAGGGAATCGTCGAGCGGATGACCTTGTGTTCCAGTTCCTCGCGGATTTGTTCGAGCGACACCTCGTCCGAGTGCTGGGCAGACATCACCACCGTGTGCACGCGGGTGGGGACTCCATCGACGTATTCCATGGTGACCTGGCTCTTGGCGTCGGGACGAGCCCACTGGAGTTCGTCGCCGCCCTTCCGCAGCGTGGCGTACTTCAGAAGCAGCTCGTGCGAGAACTGGATGCTCATGGGCATCAACTCTTCGGTCTCGTCGCAGGCGTAGCCAAACATCATGCCTTGGTCTCCAGCACCCTGCTCGCTGTGCAGGCCTTCGCCGGCGGTGACGCCTTGGGAGATGTCGGGGCTTTGCTGCTCAAGGGCCACCTGGATGGCACAGGTGTTGCCATCGAAACCTTTGTCGGAATGGTCGTAGCCAATTTCGTTGACCACCTTGCGAATCAAGGACGGGTAGTCGACGTTCGCTTTCGAGGTGATCTCCCCGGCCACAACCACCAACCCGGTCTTGGTGAGGGTCTCGCATGCGACGCGTGCGTTCGGGTCCTGCGCAAGGTGCGCATCGAGGATGGCATCAGAGATTTGGTCCGACATCTTGTCGGGGTGTCCCTCGGATACGGACTCCGACGTGAACAGGTAGTTTGCGGGCATTTGGTGCACTCCTCAACGGGCCACTACAGGGCGGATACAACAACAAGAACTTACCTTTACGCCCCCACCGCGCGAGGTGCAAGGTCGGATTAGCAAGGCTCCACCGCTTTTTGGCAATCTCGCCGGGCCGATGTTGTTGTTGCCCGATGCGGATGGGGCGTGAACCCGTTCTACAACGGGCTGCCGTCGGGTCGGACGTAGCGACCCGAGCAGGATGGTGTGTGAGCGCGGGCGAACCGCGCAATGCTTTTCAGGTTGTTTTTGACCTCACCGGCGGCGAATCGGGATGCGGGTCCCGCCGGCACACTCCCCCCGGGATCCGACCAGGTGTGGTACTCCACCAGGGTGCGGCCATCGCCGAGGTCAACCAGCAGCCAAGCACCCTTCGACCAGGCGATCGGCATCCCGTCTTCGGTCAGTGAAGCGTCGACCTTTTCGGTGATGGCGGGCTCATCCAGCCTATCGTCCCACACAAGTTCCCACGCGCGACCATTTGAGGCAGAATACAGGGCAGCGTTGTACCGGATGCGCACCACCCACCATCGATCGGTCAAGATGGGGACATTCATGTACTGAAAAATGGTGTGGTCGGGTGTTCGCGGCTGGCCAGCGATGGTCATGGAACGGCTGATGGGCAGGGCGTTGGCGTGGTGGTCTTCATCGGCCACCGCCTTCCACAGCGTCGCGATGGGCACGTTCACGACCGAAACGCCGTACCCCTTGGCCGCCTTGACTCCTTCGACCGCTTCGATGCCCGATGCGATGTCGCCGTTGAGTGCAGCGGCGTACGCCGATGCCGGGATGGCGGGTGCGGTGGTCCCAAGGCGGTGCGGCCGCCATTTTGCCAGGTCGGCCATCACCGAAGCGCTGTTGGCCCAAGCCGGCAGCGCAAACAGCAGGTATGCAAGCCAGCTCATGCGGCCTCCTCTTGTTCATTGGTACCATGGTGGAGCTCACTCTGAGTGGATGTCTCCTTGCCGGCCCTCTCTGAGCGTGTGACTTTCTGAGCAACCATGACGCGCCACCTACCGGAAGCCGAACGCCGAGCCCAGATCATGCGGGCAGCGCGGTCGCTGTTTGTGGAGCGGGGGTTTCCCAGTACGCGGATGGAAGATGTTGCCAAGCGCGCGCAACTGTCCAAGGGCGCCGTCTACTTCTACTTCGGTTCCAAAGCTGAACTGTTCAACGCATTGGTCGAGGACGAGCATCGGAAAACGATTCGGTATCTGGAAGAAGCCGCCAGCGACCCGCGGTCGGCCGCTGAAAAGTTGGTCGACGTCGGCACCAAGTATCTGGACTACTTCGCCGGCCTCAAGACCCCACCCCGATTTTTCATGATCATGGGGGAGGTCGCGTTGCGGGATGAAGGGGTGCGTCAG
>JAYZVA010000093.1:0-12228 GCA_036156175.1 Myxococcota bacterium | reverse complement strand
CGAAGTATTTAGGCGTCCCCAAGCGGCTGCAGACCTCCTGCTGACGGTTGGGACACCACCTCAAACAGAATTGGGTGGAAAAATCGGCCAGATAGCTCAGTCGGTAGAGCAGGGGATTGAAAATCCCCGTGTCGGCGGTTCGATTCCGTCTCTGGCCACCTTTTTTATCACCATCCTGGCGGGTGCCGGGTGTGGTGCGGACCCCTGCGACCAGTTGTGCCGCAGCACGACCATTGAGCTGGGCGCTTGCATCGACGAATGGTCGATGCAGTGGGAAGATTTCGACGCCTCCGGGAGGCTGAACTTTCGCCGTCGGTGCCTCAACCGATGGGGTGAGGTGCGGTCGAGTTTGGAGTCTCGGGAGCTTGAAGATGCGCGCGACCAATGCGAAGAGTCGTCGCTCGAGCTTGCCCAGCGCGTGTCCGAAGGGAGTTCATGCGATGTCCTCCGAGCGCTGTACGTGGAGTAATCATCACTCGTACTGGATGTCTTTCACTCGCAAGCCAAGTTTTTGAATCCGGTAGTTGAGGTTGGCGCGGGAAACGCCCAGGCGACGTGCAGCCCGCGCTTGGACGCCTTGTTCCGCTTGCAGGGCTTCGATGACCATGCGCCGCTCCAGGCTTCGAAGGCTGTCGGCAATGGTCTGTCCCTCCGGCGGAAGCGTGTGTGTTTCTTTGCTGACGGTGGCGCTTTGCGGAAGGTCAAACTGGCGAATTTGGCTGCCCTTTGCCAAAATGACAGCCCGCTCGACCACGTGCTCGAGCTCTCGGACGTTGCCCGGCCACGAGTGGGCACCCAACGCTGTGATTGCCTCTGGGTGTGCGCCGGTGACGGCTTTGCTGTGCTTTTTGGCGAACAGGCTGACGAAGTGGTCCACGAGCAAGGGAATGTCTTCCGTGCGCTCGCGAAGGGGTGGCAGAGAGATCTCGAACACATTGAGCCGATAATAGAGATCTTCCCGGAACCGCCCGGCGTCCACCTCTTCGCGCAAGGTTCGATTGGTGGCGGCGATCACTCGAACGTCCACTTGGATTTCAGCAGTGCCGCCCACGCGCTGAAATCGGCCCGATTCCAGAATCCGAAGCAGCTTGACCTGGGTCTCGAGCGGCATCTCGCCCAGTTCATCCAACATCAACGTTCCGCCGTCCGATTGTTCGAATTTTCCCTTGTGCTGCCGGATGGCCCCGGTGAACGATCCTTTCTCGTGTCCAAACAACTCGCTCTCCAGCAGTCCGGATGGCAGCGCGCCGCAGTTCACTTGAACGAACGGTCCTTTGGCTCGCGGGCTGCGATGGTGGATGGCATGGGCCACCAGTTCCTTGCCCGTTCCTGTGGGCCCCGACAGCAAGACGTATGCATCGGACGACGCGACCGCACGCACCTGGTCGTACATGCGCTGCATGGACGCTGAGTTGCCAATTACCTTGTCGAAGCCGAATCGCTCTGATGCTTCTGCTTCGAGGCGTGCGACCCGCTTGTGCAGGCCCCGTTCTCGGACTGCCCGATCGAGGATGGCGAGCAGTTCATCGCGTCCCACTGGTTTGATCACGAAGTCATGCGCGCCCAGCCGCATGGCCTCAACGGCCCGCTCGACCGTGCCGTGGCCCGTCATCAAGACGACTTGAGTCAAGGGCCAGCGTTCCCGTATTTCGGCCAGCAACTCGATGCCGGTCATCTCCGGCATCATGAAGTCCGTGAGCACCACGTCGACTTCCTGTGAGCGGAGGATGCTCAATGCGCGTTGCCCGGATTCAGCCAGAGACACAGTGTGCCCGGCTTTGGTTAGGTTGACTTCCAAGGCGACGCGAACAGCGCGCTCGTCGTCGACCACCAAGATCGATGCCGGCTTCACGGCGATCAGCGCACATCCAAGCGGTAGGGCAGCACCGTCCAGACGCGCTCGTCGTTCATCAGTTGCATGCGTCGGATGAACTCGAGTTCGGGGGTTGGCTGGGCTGTCTTCGCCGATCCGAACACCACCCGACGCATCAACTCCACGCTGGTTTTCCCCAGTTGGTCACCGGTACCGGCGATTCCTTTGAACGTCACCAAGGCCGCATCGCCCTTGATGTTGGCTTCGGCTTTTGCGCGGTCGACCGCGTCGTGAAACCCGCCGATTTCGTCAACGAGTTGGTTTCGTTTGGCGCGTTGGCCGGACCACACGCGGCCTCCGGCGACTGCTTCGACGGCGTCGATGTCCAGAGACCGGCCGTTGGCAACCTTGCTGGTGAACTGCGCGTAGGTATCGCCGACCATTCGGTCGAACGCCGCAAACTCAGCCTCGTCGAAGGGCTTGGAACTGGAGAACATGGCGGCGTTCCGGCCGCGAACATAGGTCTCGTAGCTGATGCCGACCTTGTCGTAGAGGTCGCCGAAGCTGAACTTGCCTGCGATCACGCCGATGCTGCCGGTCACGGTGCTGGGCTGTGCGTAGATGGCATCCGCCCCGGCCGAAACGTAGTAGCCTCCTGACGCGGCAACGCCGCCCATGGACACAACTACGGGCTTGCCAGACCGCTTCACTTGGGCAACGGCTCTCCAGATTTCATCGGATGCCAATGCGCTGCCACCGGGGCTATCGACCCGCAGAACCACGGCCGCCACCGAGGGCTCATCGGCGGCTTTTCTCAGGTGCGCAACGACCGTTTCGGACCCGGCGGTCTGCGCGCCACCGAAGAAGCCCGGTCCGCGGCTCGGCCCGCTCGTGATCATGCCGTCGACAAACACCACCGCGATTTCATGCCGGGATCGCCAGCCGGAGTGCGTGTCCACCGCCCGGTAAGCGTCGTCAATGAAGCTGAGTTTGCCCGTGTGGCCTTTGATCGCCCGTTCGAGCTCATCCGGGTAGGCGACCCCGTCGATCAGGCCTTGGCTAATGGCTTCGTCCGCCGTGAAAGGCCCTTGGTCGATGAGCGTTTGGACCGCGCTGGGGCTCTTGTCGCGCCCGCGAGCGATGCGTTCAACAAGGCGCCCGTTCATGTCGTCGAGCAGCGCGTTCAGTTGTTCGCGCTGGGGAGCGGAGGCTTCGGTGGACGTCATGGCCTCTGCGGCAGACTTGTACTCGGCTCGACGCGAAAACTGGGGGCTGATTCCCACCATGTCGAGCGCTTCTCGGAAAAACATGAGTTCGGCGCTGAGGCCCACGAGCATCAACTGCTGCGCGGGGTTCATGAGCACGACGTCGGCGCCGCTGGCAAGCATGTAGGCGCCGTTGGACGCGTCTTCGTCCAGGTACACGATGACTTTTTTGCCGTTCGCTCTGGCGGTATCCAGGACGGCCAGCATCTCTTCGAGTTGGGCGAAGCTGAACGGGGACCAATCAACCTCAAGAACCAGAGCCTTGGTTTTTTCGCTTGCAGCGGCGTGTTGAAGGCGCCCAAGTAGATGGAGGTAGCTCTCGCCTGCGCGAGAAAAAATGGTTTGAACCGGTTGGTAGGGGAACGCTTCGTTCAAAGTGAACTTGGGGACCTTCGCCTTGGATGTCAACAGGGTCCCGGCATCCGGGTCGCTGATGAAGCTGCCCATCGCGAAGGGCGATGCCGATGCGCCGTTGCCCCCGACCACACTGTGGCCATGAGCGCCGACACGACCGGTGCCAAACCCGAATTCCAGACCCGCGCCCACCGTGCCGATTTGGTCGACCCCCAGCCGAACGAGGAGGCCGTCGAGGGGGGCCATGGTGATGGTGGCCGCGAGGTGGTCGGGCAGTGCAGTCGAGGCGACGGGATAGTGGCGGTATTCGGCGCCGAGTTCCAGGAAGTCGCCGCCGATGCGGACCGTGGTGCCGGCAGCCCATTGTTTGTCAAATCCGTCTCGGTTCTTCGCGCCAATGTTTCGTCCGACGCCCGAGACTCCCCACCACGAGAGCGGGCGGTAGCCGAAGCCAAGGTCAACGGTGGTGAAGTTGTTGTCCGGGCCCGGCGGAAGCTGGAAGCCGGCGTGGAGGCCGGTCCAGATGGTGCGGCTGAGGGGGATGGCCAGGCCGGTCGATAACGCCCACCAGTTGGTCTGGGCTGCATGGGTTCGATTGGAGACGCCGATTCCAAACGGTCCGCCATTTGCTGCGAAGGCGAACGATTGCTGGCCGGGTTGTGCGTCATCGGATCCGAGGTTCGACCCATACAAAAACGCCGCCGAGGGGTCCGGGTCGAATCCCAGGTTGGCGGGGTTTCTCCAGAGACTGAGTGCACCCGTTTCTTCGAGTGACATGGTCGGGAGTGCGGGCCGGTCGGGATGGGTTTCGGTGGCGTGCGCGTTCCAGGACAGGAGCGTGAGGGCACTCAATGTCAGTGTGGTTTTGTGCATCCGCGCTCCAATGGTCCTTTCTCTGTTCTGCCACATCCCATCAAGAACCTCCACCAGCCGTCCGGGCGCAGTGCCAAGGGTAGGCCTTGAAGATGCCTTAAAGTATCGATTCATCATATTAAAAGTATTCATGAAAATATCTTTATTAGCGGTCCGGAAGATGCTACCTTGTGCGGGAATAATGTGCAGTGCTTTGCGCCGCCGCGAGCCCACGCCAGTTGGGCGATTCCCCGTCTCCTCTCTCCTCAAACCGGCTGGCCCATGACGCCCTCCCTTCTCCTTATCGGTCATCTTGGATTTTTTGCGAGTTTCGCTCACGCCGAACCGCCATCTGAAGACGCCAGTGGTGCGAACGCGAGGATCGAGCGGGAATTGTCGCCGTTATTGGCGGATCCGGCGCTTCGTCGCACTCAGTTTGGGGTGCAGGTCGTCAACATCAACACGGGCGAGGAAGTCTTCGCGCGGAATGCCGATCAAGGGCTGATTCCCGCCAGCTTGGTCAAAGTCTTGACGGCGGCGGTGGCCCTGCGCGAGCTCGGGGCGGGGTACAAGTTCTCCACCTACCTATCGACCGACGGGCAAGTCGATGCCGATGGCACCCTCAACGGTGACCTGTACGTTCAAGGATTCGGCGACCCGTCGCTGGTCACGGAGGACGTCTGGCGACTGGTGTACGATTTGTGGCTGGCTGGGGTGCGCCGCATCGACGGGGATGTGATCTACGACGACTCCCACTTCGACCGCGATCGGCTGATTCCAGGGTGGCGAAAGGACGTGGATATCGCCAACGGCCCAGCGTATTTTGCACCCCTTGGGGCCCTCAGTGTGAACTTCAACACGGTGGCGGTTGTCATTGGCCCCGGGCCGGAGGTTGGTGGTCCGGCCGGCGTCGTCCTTGAGACGCCGTCGGATGCGGTGCGCGTCGTCAACGAGGTAAAGACGGGCGCGGCCAACACGCGCACGCGGTATTCGATCGAGCGGTCCGTCCGCGGGCGTGACCAGGTCACCTTGACGGTCAAAGGAACCGTCCCCGTCGGCGGTGGCACGTCCAGGGTGTACCGCACCATCGTCGACCCGTTGGGCCAGTTTCAGTCCGTGTTCCGTTCGCATCTGGACGAGCGCGGGATTCAGTTGGAGGGAGAACACCGCAACGGTGAGGCATCCGATGGGTTGAAGATGCTTGCACGCAAAGAGTCCGACTCGCTGCCGATCGTGCTCTCGCGGATGAACAAGCATTCGAGCAACTTGTTCGCGGAGCACGTTCTCAAGGCCGTGGGGGCGGAAGTGTACGGTGAGCCCGGAACGACCGAGAAAGGACGCCGAGTGATCACCGAATACCTCGAAGAACTGGGTGCGCATGCGTCGGAGTTCGACGTCGTGAACGGTTCAGGGTTGACTCGGCTGAGTCGCTTGCGTCCAAGCCACATCAATGCGGTGATGCTGGACATGGCGGGCGACCGCATTCTTGGTCCCGAGTTTATGGCCAGCCTGTCCATTGGCGGGGTCGATGGGACCTTGTGGACCCGCTTCCGGGGCGAAGGCACGGAGGGCCGTCTCCGGGGGAAGACGGGTAGCCTCAACTTCGTGCATGGTTTGACGGCCTACGTCGAAGGCGGAGACGGCGAACAGTACGCATTCACGTTCATGGTGAACGACATCGGCGGATCCAATCGCCCCGTTCGTCGGCTTCATTCCCGGTTTGGTCAGGCGCTGATGGATTTGTAGGGTGCGCAACCCTTGTTTCGCGCTCCCGTTCTTCCGATCACCGATTAAGCGCGCGGTTGCGTTGAGGAGTCGGATTGGTTGTGAATGATGGACAAGGCGCATGCATGAAGACTTTCCTTTGGGGGGTTATCTGCAAGAGAACGGTGAGAAACAATCGGCAATCGAGTTCACTCAAAGCGCACGCGCGCGCAGTACGGTAGGGTATGGGCCACGCAGCGGAGACATCGGTGAGAAAGCTTTCAATCCTGCCAGTAGTCGTGGTCGCCATTGGGTGGTTGGTTCCCCCGTCCGCCATGGCGCAGAGCGCCACGGAAACGCCACCGGATGCCGAGGTGGCAGAGAGCGGCGAGTCCGAGGCGGCACCAACGATGGCTGACCAGATGGGGCCCGACTACAGCCGGGACCTGTTGACCATCGAGGAGCAAGTCAATGGCCTCAAGGAACGAGTGTTTCGGTCGAAGGCCACGCTGCAGTTGCTCAAGGAGATCGTCGTTCAAGGCAGCAGTTCGGGATCGCGGGGGAAGATCACCCACGTCAACAAGCTTGGCCGGAGCTACAGCATCGAATCGATTTCGTACTACCTGGATGGGCAAGGAAAGTTCTCCAAGGTGGACACATCGGGGGCCCTGAGCGCGCAGAAGCAACTGGCCATCTTTGACGGCCCCATCCCTCCCGGAAACCACAACCTCACCGTCCACCTGAAGTTGCGGGGCAATGGCTTCGGAGTGTTCAAGTACGTGTCCAACTACGTGTTCAACGTGCAGGCATCCACGGCGTTTACTGCGGAGGACGGAAAGAGCTGTCGGGTCAAGGCGGTGGTCGATGAGCGTGGTGGGTTCACCCGGTCGTTCACCGAGCGCCCCAGTGTGAAGTTCGAGACCCGGTGCGTGCGGCTCGCCGAGGACTCAGGCGAGGAGTGACGGACTCTTGATTCGATTTGGTCTTCGATTGTGTGGTGCTCTGGTGGGCTTGCTGCTGGCAACCGATGCGGCTGTTGCTGCATCTGGAACCGCACTTCGGCTGGAGTCGGTTGCCCGGTCCGCTGAGTTGGTCGAGGCGAAGCTCGCATCGCTTGAGCGTGAATACAGCCACCGACGGGGGCTCATTGGCGCGCACACGGCGGAGGGCCGGTTCGAAGATGCGGTCTTTGCGTACTTGGTCGAGGATTACGAAGCCGCGGCGGTGACCTTTTACACCCTCGTCGAGTCGGACGCGCTCACCAATCCCGCGCTGGCACGCGATGCAGAGTGGTATTTGGCCGAGTGTTTGCTGGAGTTTCGAAACACCCGCGCCGCAGTCGAGGCCTACGACCGGATCATTGCATTCGGTCAAGCGCATCCGTTCTTCAACGATGCAGTGCGACGTCAACTCGAAGCCTACGGGTATCTGAGTGATTCCGATGGCTTCTATCGGGTGTACAACCGCTTCATCGTCACAGCGATCGTGCCGATCACCGATGCAGTTAAATACTCGATGGCCAAGAGCTTCTACCATCAGGGAGACTGGACGCGCGCGAAGTCGTTGTTCGCGGAGGTGTCTGGCGAGAGCGACATGTACACCCGGGCTCGGTACTTCCTTGGTGCGATCCTGGTCGCAGAGGGGCAACTCGAAGCTGCCGTTCCGGAATTCCAGCGGGTGACGCAGTACATGCCACCCGTCACAGCGATGGGCTACCGCGGTGTGGGTGGCATTCGGGAATTCGCGGCCATGCGTGAGCTGGAGGGTGGTGTGGTCGAGATGGCCAACTTGGCTCTTGGGCGCATTCACTACGAGTTGGGTGAGCTCAACAAAGCGTTGGAATTCTACCAAGCTGTGCCAGCAGAGTCTGCGTATTTCACTGACCAGCTGTACGAACTGGTTTGGGTGCATCTCAAACGAGAGCAGTGGCTGGAGGCCATCAGCCAGATTGAGGTGTTTCTCATCGCATTCCCCGACCATCAGTACGCCTTCCAACTTCGGCTGCTTTTGGGGCACCTCCACATGAGGCGGGGCTCCTATGAGCGGGCGCTGGGAACCTACGAGAAAGTGGTGGAGCAGTACGGCCCGATTCGAGACCATCTGGTGTCGATTGGGGCAAGTCCGACAAGGCCGGATGACTTTTTCGAGGCGTTGGTCGAATCGGCCAAGCTCAGTGAGGTGGATCCATCCATTCCCGCATTTGCCGTTCATTTGCTGTCCGACGACGCACTGGTTTCGCGGGCCGTCGAGGTTCGACGCGAACTGAACCGCCAGGGCGATGACTTGTCTGTGACCCAGAACCTCATCGACGAAATCGCGCCCGCATTGGGTCAGGGGGTGCAAGCGATTGGCACGTTTCGCGCTGGCCGGAGTCAGGTCGGCAGCGTTCGGAACGACAGCCTGAAGCTGCGACTTGATGTCTTGGACGCCGAGTTGTCGTTGCACGAAGACGACGACAATGCCGCAATCCCACAACGGGTGGTCGCCCTTCGCGCCCAGTGGGATGCCCTGGCCACTCGGGCGGAGCGCCTTCGGAGTGATGAGAACGACTCGGTTGAGCGGGCCACCGCCGCGGCGGAGTCAAGCAGCGCCATTTCCGCGATGAAGCGCGAGCTGATTCAGCGGGCCGGTGACCTTTCTGCTGACGAGGAGGCGGCACTGCGGCTGAAGGTCTCCAACGCCGAAGCGCGCCTGAAGGAGGACCTCGCCGCAATGAGCCAGGCGAGCGATGTCGGCGCGCAACGCGGCTTGGTGGGCGACGACTTGTCCGCTCTGCGCACCAACATTTCGGCGCTCCGGCGAGGCGCATCCAGCACGGCCCTTTCGACATTCGAGTCGCTCGATTCCGCCTGGACAAGAGGCTCGAAAGTGGACCGTCGCGCGGTTTCAGTGATGGCCAAGCTCGAACGCGCAGAGCAAGCGGAATTGGCTCTGATGCGCGCGAGCTTGGACGAGCACGCTCGAGCCGTCATTGGCCTCAACGGGGAACTGGCCAAGACCAACCAAACCGCCGATGGTGTGGCCTCTGCGGTCACTCGAACCGGCATCGGTGCAGTGGGCGCCGAGTTCAACGAGACCGTCATGGGGGCTGACCGCGGGATTGTTGACGTCTACTGGACACGCAAAGTGGGTGTGACGGACGAAATTCAACGGTTGAACGAAGAGCGAGGGCTCCGCAGCGCGGAGCTGGACTCGCGCTTTGAGTTGATCCGGCAACGCATGGGTCAGAATCGTGAGGCATCACCATGATGTGGCGTCCCTCGGTCATTCTTGCGGCGGCACTTTGGGCGAGCCCGGTCCTCGCGCAGACCGCATCGGAAGAGACGGCGGCAACTGCTGCGAGCGAGTTGCCGACCGTAGACCAAGCTCAAGCCACTGCGGATGCACTGGTTGAAGAAACCAAGCAAGAGGTCGTGGCATTCAAGGGCACCGTGGACCGCTTCATTGGCCGAATGCGCGAATTCAATGAGGACGCGCGGGACATCATTCAGACGCGCGAACGAGACGAACGTGCAGCGTTGATTGAAGGGTACAGCGGTCCGCTCGCGGAACTCCGTACCGAGGAAGTTGCCCTTCGCGACACGGCCATTTCGCGCTTGGAAAACTTCCTTGTGCGCTACCCCCGCAGCACGCACACGCCGCATGCCATGTTCCTGTTGGGCGACCTGTACTACGAAGAAAGCGAAGAAGCCTTCGCCGAGGAGTCAAAGGCGTACGAGCGCATTTTTGCGGAGGGGGGCGCTGCGCTCGAGAATCCGCCCGAACCACCCATGCGCGACCACGGCAGAGCACTTCGCTTGTTCAATGGCATCGTCGAGTTCTTCCCCGAATATCGAAATGCCGATGGTGCGTGGTACATGCTGGGGTTCATCCGAAAACGGGATGAGACGCTTCAGTCAGACGAGCGAATGGGTCGCGACGCCTACCTTGCCTTGGTGGACAGCCATCCAACCTCTGAGTTCGCCGCAGCGGCCCACATGGCGCTGGGGGAGCACTTCTTCGACAATCACGACATCGACCGTGCGATTCATCACTACTCGGAAGTGGTGGATGGTTTCGGCACCGACGGGCAACACTACGAAAAGGGGCTCTATAAGCTCGCTTGGTCGCACTACAAGTTGTCAAACTACGATGTCGGTCTCGATTTGCTGGCCAAGCTTTTGGACTGGTCGGAAGAAAACTTCATGCGGTCGGGAAAGCGCTCCGCGATGGCCCCCGAGGCTGTGGAATACACGGCGATCTCGTTTTCGGACCAGTCCGACCAAGCAGAGATGCACCCGGTGGATGTCGCCAAAGCGTTCTACAGCCGCATCGGAGAGCGCGAGTACGAAAACAAAGTCTACGACCGCTTGGCGAATGTACTCATGCAGCAGGCGCGGTACGCCGAGGCAATCACGGCCTACGACTATTTGATCCAACGCTGGCCGACCGAGCCTGAAAACCCCACCTACATGTGGACGATCGCCAAGTTGTATCGCTCACTGGATGTGCCGGACCATGCGGCCGCTCAAAACACCATCACGCGCCTCAACGAGTTGTTCAACCGGGACTCGGCGTGGGCGCATGCCAATCGAAACAACCCCGACGCTCTGGCCGTCGCGGATGGGTACATCGAGGAGTCGCTGGCTGCCGTCGCGATCGACTTCCACAATGCGGCGAAGGAGTCGGGAGACCCTTCCAAATACGGAAAGGCCGCCGACCTGTACAGCCAGTACCTCAACAAGTTTCCGTTCGCGAAGGATTACTACGAAATCCAGTGGTACTTGGCCGACACCTTGCTCAACAGCGGCCGTCTTCGCGAGGCGGCCGCGGAGTACGTCCAGCTGTTGAAGGGCGATGGCCACCCGTACCGCGACGGTTCGATGTGGAACCTGATGCAGGTGCGGCGCCAGAGCCTGATCGACAAGTACGGTACCGTGGAGGCGCTCCCGGCAGACGCTGTCGAGGAAGAACGCGTCGCCTTGCCGAGCGGTGCAACGCGTTCGAAGTACACGTTGTCTGATGATCACTTGGCCTTCATCGAATCGGCCGACATGTTGGTCGACGCCACCTTCTCGAACGAAGACTATGCGGGCTCGCTGGATGAGGCTCGGTCGGCCTTGGCGTACCTGCCCGGGCAGATTTTGTACTACCACGGCCACCTTGACGAGGCGCGGGAGCGCCTAAACCGCGTCATCGACGGCTGGCCAAGCAACGACGAGGCCGCCTTCGCCGCGAGTCTCATCGTCGACAGTTTTCAGGATGAGGAGGATCTGGCGAAGGTTCGGTTGTTTGCCGGCAAGTTCGCGCGAATGACGCTCGGGACGTCCGAGGCAGCACTCGCCAAAAATCTCAGTTTCACCAACCTTGAGGAAGGCGCAGCCTTTAAGATGGCTGCCCTGTACATCGAGCAGGGCGAGCGAGAGAAAGCGGCCGAAGCCTTCTTGTCGTTCATGAGTGATTTCCCGCGCTCCGAGTACATCAAGGAAGCTCATTACAACGCCGCGAACAACTACGAGATCGTGGGCGCCGTGGAAAAAGCGAACGAACTGTTTCGGCAGTACGTCGACAAAATCGAAGATGGGTCGTATGACGCCGATGGCCAAGCGTGGCCCATTTATGAACGAATTGCCCAGAACTACTCCAGCGCGTTGGAGTTGGACGAAGCCGTTCGGTATTTCGAGATGCTCTACAACCGGTCTGCCGCAGCCGAGGAACCCTACGAACACGCTCCTGCAGCGCTGTACAATGCAGGGTTCTTGCGCATCGGGCTGGGGGACCACCGTGGTGCTGCGGTGAACCTGGAGAAATACGCGAACGAAAACCGCGACCAACTGGATGCCGAATCCGTCATGTGGTCCGCCGCGGATCAATGGGCGCTGGTCAGCGACGAGGAAGCCGAGTCGTACTACAACCGCTACTTGGACGATTGGGGGACGGGAAACCCCGACCATGCAATTGCGGCGCACTACGAGCTGGCTCAGTTTGCCGAAGCCCGCGGCGACCGCAACACAGAGCAAGCATGGGAAGCCGTGATGGGCCTGTACGATCAGTACGCGGCGGGAGACCAAATCGGTCCGCTGGGGCGGCACTACGCCGCTGCAGCTGCATTCAGGCCGTTGCAGCGTCGCTTCGACGAACTCCAGGTCTACGAGTTCTCCGATAGCGACGACAAGAATGCGCAGCTGGTGCTCGACCGGCGCGACGCTGTTGCCGCGTTCACAAAGCAGTGCGGAGAGATGATCAAGGCGTATCCCGACT
>JAYZVA010000092.1:0-19769 GCA_036156175.1 Myxococcota bacterium | reverse complement strand
GGCGCGTGCCGAAAGCTCTGGCGGCGTCCGGACCCGGTGGGTTTGATTCCGTAGTGCCGCGCCGACAACTCGTCGTGCATGTAGGACCGCAGGATTCCATTTTCCACGAGAACGGTGCGTTCGGTGTGATTGCCCTCGTCGTCGACGTTGATCGATCCCCGGGCGCCAAGCAGGGTCCCATCGTCAACAATGGTGACCTGGTCGTTGGCGATCGAGGCGTTCATTTTGTCGGCGTAAATGCTGATGCGTTTGCGGTTGAAGTCGGCCTCCATGCCGTGGCCAATGGCTTCGTGCAGCAGGATCGCACTGGGGCCTGCGGCCAGCACGACCGGCATCTCGCCGGGCGCAGGACTGTCGGCATCCAAGAGGAACAGGGTGCGGTCCACGGCGGTCTCGACGAGGCGCTTTTGCCGGTCAGGGTCGAGGTATTCCAGTCCCGCTCGGCCGGCGATGTTGTACCCGTTGGATTCGCGAATGGATTCCCCGTTTCGGTCCAGTCCTTCCGCGGTGCATCGAACGCTGGCCCGAGTCATGGGCCGCCAGTCCTCGACCAGTCGCCCATCGGGCCGGACCACCATGACGACTTTTGCGGCATCGGAGAGCGACACCTCGACCCGCTTGATGCGCTCGTCGCGCTGGAACGCCGCTTGCTCCCAGGCCCGGACCATGTCGATGCGACTGGAAATGTCAACGTGGTCCCACGGTTGCACGACTGGGTAGTGGTTGGGGAGCGCCACGCCGAGGGGGGTGGGAATGGATTGAGGTGCAGCGGACCGTGCGATTCCGGCGGCTGTGCGGGCCGCGTTGCAGAGCGCCTCGGGGGCGAGGTCTTCCGAATACGCGTATCCAACCTGGTCGCCCGAGCGCACCCGGACGCCCATGCCCAGGCTCACGTTGGTGGAGGCTTGGTTCACCGCCCCATCGGTCAAGACGATGGAGGTGGAGCTCGAGTGCTCAAAGTAAAGATCGCAGTCATCGCCGCCGCGGTGAAGGGCGGCAGTCAGCACGCGGTGGAGGACTTCGGACGTGACACCGAGTGCGGCAAAGTAGCCGCCGCTCGGTCCAGTGGGTTTTTGAATCGACATGAGAGAAGCCTAACGCGACTGAACGATGCGCTCTGCAGGCAATCGCTGATGGTGGACGGAGCGAGCGACGGCGAGTTGGCCGCGGGCTCGGTGAATGTTGTGTTCGCCGGCGGTGGGGAAGCGGCGCCGGTCTTCTTTGAAATAGGACCGATTGAGGGCGTCTGCGCAGAACCGGGCCGCGAGCTCCAGGCAGATGCGCTCGATTCCAGCCACCAAGTTGGCGCGTTCGTGGTCGCCAAGGTCGGGGCCATGGTTCAGCCAGGACGATGCGCTGGCTTCGAAAATCTCGAGGTCAAAGTGGGCCTCCTCGGGGTTGTCCTCGCCCGCCGTGTTGCACCAACTTCGCCACGCGTCCCCCATTTCTACGGCGATGGACTGGTGGCTCAGGGTGTCCAGATCGAGGAGACCCCGGGCGGTGGTCTTGGATTCATCAAACCGGAGATTCGAAATCTTGAGGTCGCCGTGGCTGATGCGCATGGGCAAGTCGAGCGAGCCGCTCCAGGTCTCCCACCGCTGCAGGATCTCTCGGCCAATGGTGCATGCGGGACCCTCCATCGGGTCGCCGGACGATGCATCGAGCGCGGTGCGGAGCGCATGCATGTGGGCGACGGTGTCGTGAGCGCCGGGTCGAACGAAGGCAAACGTGTGTTCGAGGTCTTGGGTGGCGCGGTGGAACCGGCCGACGAGTTCTGCAGCGCTGGCCGCCTGTTGCGGGGACTGGATGCGGTGAACCGTGGTTCCCGGCAAGTAGGTCAAGAGTCGCCATGCGCCCTTGTCGGTCGGAACGCACAGGGCCCCGTCGGTGGTGCGGATGAGTCGGGGCGTGGCCACATCATGTCCCGCGAGGTGGGCCGTGATGGCATCGATGTCCCCGTGGACTTCCGGGCCAAAGATGGGGTTCACGCGCTGCAGAATGGCTCGCGGTGGCCTTCCGACAGCAAAGGTGTCGTTGATCAGGCCACCGTCGGCGACCGGCGCCACGTCGTCTTCAATGCGCCATTGGTTCAAAATTTCAGGGGTTGGAATCACAGCGCACCGGGTGGTTCTCGGGGTTGTATTCGATTCGCGGCGATCCGGGTCCAAAAGCTGGAATGAAAATGCTCCGACCAACGTTGTCATGAATGGCGGCGGGCCATAAGGGTCCACCATCCCCGGAGTTACCCATGAATCGAAGCAAAGCCCTGGCCTTCGCAATGGCGCTCTCTTTCGGGTCGGTCACCGTCATGACGCAGACCGGCTGCAAAAAAGAGGTGCCACCACCACCACCGCCGCCGCCGCCGCCGCCGCCGCCGCCGCCGCCCCCGCCGCCTCCACCGCCACCTCCGCCGGTCGAGAGCATGCAGCGCGCCTTCTTTGACTACGACCGCAGCGACTTGCGCTCGGATGCCAAGGCGACGATTGACGGCAACGTCGCCATGATGAGCAAGCACGCGGACATGAAGATTGAGGTCCAAGGCCACGCGGACGAACGCGGCACGACCCAGTACAACATGGCGCTTGCCCAACGGCGGGCCAATCAAGTGGTTCGCTACATGGAGTCCAACGGAATCTCCGCCAGCCGTCTCCGCGCCGTCAGTTACGGCGAAGAAAGCCCTCTGTCCATGAGCAGCGATGAGGATGGGTGGAGTCAGAACCGTCGCGCAGAGTTCCGAATCACCTACGGCGGAACCGACTACACAAAGGGCTCGGTCGACTGAGCCGTTTGGAAGTCGAACTGAAGGGGCTGCTCGCGCAGCCCCTTTTTTTTCTGGAGCGTTGACGTCACCAAAGAAAACGCCCCGTCGGTGAGACGGGGCGCAATTCTTTCGGGCTCGTTGGGGATTAGCGGACGCCGCACACCGTTTCGAGCATCAGTCGGGTGACGACATACGGATCGCAGTTTGCGTTCGGCCGTCGATCTTCGATGTATCCCTTCTTGTCTTGGTCGACTTGCCACGGAATCCGGATGGAGGCTCCGCGGTCGGAAACGCCGTATTTGAAGTCCTTGTACGAGCAGGTTTCGTGGTCGCCGGTCAGCCGCATGGGAATCCCGTCACCGTAGTTCTCGATGTGTTCGTCCGGACGGGTGCCCAACGCTTCGCACGCTGCAATGATCGGGTCCCAGCCCTCGCGCATGGCTTTGGTGGAGAAGTTGGTGTGAGCGCCCGCTCCGTTCCAGTCTCCGAGGACCGGCTTGGGGTGCAACGTGGCACTGACGCCGTATTCTTCCGCGATGCGGTACAGCAGCCATCGACCGATCCACAGTTGGTCCGAGACCTCGAGCGGTCCCAGGGGTCCAATCTGGAACTCCCACTGTGCGGGCATCACTTCGGCGTTGATGCCCGAGATGCTGAGGCCGGCTTCGATGCACGCGTCGAGGTGGTCTTCGACAATTTCACGACCGTAGACTTCGTCTGCTCCAACGCCGCAGTAGTAACCGCCCTGAGGTGCTGGGAAGCCGTTTTCCGGCCAACCGAGAGGCCGCGCGCCCTCGAAGAAGGTGTATTCTTGCTCGATGCCGAACCAGGGTTCTTCGCTGGTCGTTTGCTCCGCAATTGCGCGCAACTTGGCGCGCGTGTTCGACGCGTGCGGAGTCATGTCCGTGTTCAGGACTTCGCACAGGACCAACTTGTTGGGGCCGCCGCGAACCGGATCCGGGCAGACAAATACGGGCTTGAGCACGCAGTCGGAGGCATGCCCCACGGCTTGCTCGGTGCTCGAACCGTCGAATCCCCAGATGGGCGGCTCTTCGCCCTCGGGAATGACACGGGTCTTGCCGCGCATTTTTGCGGTTGGTTGTTGGCCGTCAAGCCAGATGTAGTGCGCTTTGTAGACGCTCATGGGTGTGCCTCCTCAATAAGGGCGAGTTGAAGCGGCGACCCTAACCAATGAGCCAGAAATGTAAAAGGTTATTTGAACCTTTCATTTCGAAGAGTTTTCCACAGCCTCGAAGCGGTCTTCGGAAGGGGCTTTTCCCAAGGTTGCGCGCGCCCGTCCTGTGGCGACGAGGTGCCCGGCGAGTCGCCAGGTGCGGTGGAACGAGATCCCCGCAGCATCCGAGAGTTGCTGCGCGGTCTGCCCGGTCGCGTTGAGGTGCGCGTACACGGCATCCAGCTGCGCCAATTGAACGGACGCGGCTTTTTTTCCCGCTTCCACGCCCGGTTGGTTGTATGCGTTGATGTTCAGCAATTCGGCTGCCAAGCCGACCGCCCGCTCGTACAGCGCGATGAGGCCACCCAGCGCACGGGCATCCATGCGGGGAAGCGAGATGGATACGACCGGTCGGCCGACTTCGGCGAGCGCGTCGCCGGTACCGGCGTGAAGGGCGAACTGAACGTCAGCGGCGGCGCGCACCGTCGCGTCGGCGGGTGCCGCGACGTCGATCAGGTGCACGTGGACGCCCGCAGGACCGTCCCGAAGTTGTTGGACGATGGCGTGTTGGTCCGCGCTGCCCTTGTTGCCGTACACGGTGAGACCGGTGTGGACCGCTCGCCCGTCGCGATCGTTGGCTTTGCCCAGCGATTCCATGATCAGCTGTTGAAGGTAGCGCGAAAGGTGACGCAATCGGTGGGCGTACGGAATGACGCACAGCTCGTTGCAGGAGTCCTGGGTCCACAGGAGCGCGATGTGGGCCGCGGGGTTGTTTGGGGGCGGGCAGCGGTTCCAGGCGTCCATGGCCGCGGCACCCTCAATGAATGCGTCGATGTCGATTCCCAGCAGGTGCATGGGGAGAAGACCAACGGCCGAACACACGCTGGTTCGGCCCCCCACCCAGTCGAACATGGGGAACGTGGCTTTCCAGTCGCGGGCCCGCTCGGCGAGCCGGGAACCCGGGATCGTGACGGCAATGGCCCGGTCTGCAAACGAGACCCCGCATCGTTCAAAGTGGGCTTCCACCAAGTCCGTGGCGATGCTGGTCTCGATCGTGGACCCGCTCTTTGAAGCCACAATGACCAGGGTGTGTTCGGGGTCGATGCGCGCCAGAAACTCGGACACGGCGACCGGGTCCACCGTATCCAGCACTTCGAATTCGGGCGCATCCGCCCCGCGCAGCGCGTCGTTGGCCAGTTCCGGGCCCAAGGCCGACCCCCCCACACCAATTTGAACCAGGGTTTTAAACGGGCCGGGTGCGAAGGCGCGGATTTGTTCCAACGTGGCGGTGATGGTGTCTCGAATGGCCGCCGTGGGTGCCAAGTCGGGGTTCCGAAGCCAGTAGTGGCCCACCATTCGGCGTTCATCCATGTTGGCCACAGCGCCTCCGTCCAAGGCGGTCATGGCCGCAAGGGCGGCCGTTGTGTCGCCGGCAGCGGGCGCGCGATGCAGATCAACGACGACGCCGGAAGCGTCATCGCGAAGGATGGGGGAAGACATGAGTGCGATCTCCGTGGAGTGGTGTCGGACCGGATCAGCCCAGCTCGACCACCCCGTTGGCAATGACCACTTTTCCGCGTTCATCGCGAACAACAAAGTTGGAACCGGATTCGGTTTGCCAGCCTTGGGTGGTGAGTTGAGAACTGTTGAACACAGGGCTCGCGAAGCGCACGCCGAGTCGCTTCAGTCGACGCGGGTCGCCATCCGCCAGCGTATCGACCACGCTCTTTCCGCTCATGGCCATGGTGCAGAGGCCGTGGAGGATGACGTTTGGCAGCCCTGCCGCCTTGGCCGTGTCCGGGTCGACGTGAATGGGGTTGTCGTCCAATGACGCCTTGGCGTAGCGGTAAGACTGGTCGTCGTCGACGCGGAACTGCACCTCGTAGTCCGGCGGGGGTGGCTCGGGAGCGGGCGGCTTTGAAGCGGCCTTCTTCGCGCCATCCGGCGCGGCTTTTTTCTTCGCCCGGATGAAGTACGCCGTCTTCGCTTCCACGGCGACTTCGCCGTCGACAAATCCGTAGATCTTGGACGTCACCAGCAGGCCAGAAGACTTCTCTTCGACGCCGACCAGTTCCCCGCGAACCTGCATCAGGTCCCACGGCTTCACAGAGCGATGGAAGGTGGCGTCGTGCTCGCCGTGCACGAGGCGGAGCATGTCCAAGTCGAGCTCGGGGTCGGCGGCAATCTGGAACATGCACTCTTTGAACATGCGCGTGTGGAGCATGTGGGGGGCGATGCCACCCTCGCCTTGGTACGCCGGATTGTCGTCGTTGGTGGCTTTCGCGTATGCCGCGATGTGCTCGGGACTGACCAAGAAGTGGCCGCCGTCGTACCGCTTTCCGATGGGCCATGACGCCGGAGCATCATCGCTGGTCTCCGCAGCGGCCGGCTCATCGGAGGTGAGCCCCGCGGCTTGACCGATGGCATCGAAGTCAAACGCGATCCCCATCTTCATCAGGTCGCCAAAATCATCGGCGGTGGCTTTCCCGGTCATGAACGCCTTCTGGGGGTCGAGCTCACCCTTGAACATGGCGATCAAGACATCCTCTGGGATCTTGATGGTGGACGTGGGCGTCCCCTCGAGCCCCACCGACGTGGTGCACTCGCCGTTGTGGACCGTCAGGGTCTGGTCTGTGCCGCCCTTGACCACCCAGTGCATGACGCCCGACCAACTCGGCGCGGCATCGGCATTGAAGCCGGCGGGAAAGTGCGCGAAGATCGACGACACGAGGTCGGCATCATCGCCAAGCGCTGCCGCGACGGCTTGAAAGTCGAAGGCCATGGCCATCTTCATCAGGTCGCCCATGTTGTCGGCGGTGGCCTTGCCGGTCATGAACACTTTTTGGGCATCCATCTCGCCGCGCAGGAGGGCGAGAAGGATGTCGGCTGGAATCTTGACGGTGCAGGTCGGCGTCCCGGTCAATCCCGTGCTCACGGTGCACGTGTCGCCATCGACGATCACCGTTTGGTCCGCACCGCCTTTGACGGCCCACTGAATGTTGGCGGTCCACCCCGGGACGGCGCCGGTCTTGAACCCGGAACCGATGTGGGCGAATGCCGCCGTGACTTCATCGCCACCGCCCGCTGCGGGTGCGCTCTCCTCGAAGGCCGAGATGGCGGGGAGCTGGTCGGCGATTTCTTGGGGCGTCCACAGCTCATCTCCTTCCTTTTCCACGCCATCGTTGGTGTGGACCTCGTACAGGTGAAGCCGTTGCCCCTGGACCCCAAACGTTTTTCCAGTCACGCCCTTGGACAAATCGGAACACAGGTACACCACGATGGGGCTGATCTGGGCGGCAGTCCACGCCTCATCGACCATGTCAATGGCGTCGGTCATCCGAGTCTTGGCCACCGGTGCGATGCAGTTGGAGCCCACGCCCGCCTTCCGGAGTTCCATGGACAAGACGCGGGTGAATCCGTAGATGCCTGCTTTTGCGGCACCGTAGTTGGACTGGCCAAAGTTGCCGATCATGCCGCTCATGCTGGTCGTGTTGACGATCGACGCGTGTCCGTGCTCAGCGGCGGCTGCGGTCAAGGCCGGCAGCGCAGCTTTGCACACGTTTTTTGTGCCGTTGAGGTGCACGTCAAGGACGGCGTTCCACTGGGCATCGTCCATCTTCTTGAAGGTGATGTCCCGCAGGATGCCCGCATTGTTCACCACGGCATCCAGGCGGCCCCATTGTTGGAGCGCCGCAGCCACCATGCGTTCGGTGCCCGCTGCATCCGTGACGGAATCGAAGTTCGCGATCGCTTCGCCGCCAGCGGCGTGGATCTCCGCGGCCACCTTCGCCGCCGCTGCATCGTCTGACCCTTCGCCGTGAAGGGTGCCGCCCAGGTCATTGACGACCACCTTGGCGCCCTCGGCAGCGAGCGCGAGCGCATGACACCGGCCGATTCCGTTGCCAGCGCCGGTCACGAGTACAACTTTTCCATCCAACAGACCCATTTATCCCTCCATCCTGTCTTGCTGTTGTCTCTAAGTTGGCGCCGAGTCCCGGGCCAGCGAATAATGAATGACCATTCATTGGTCCCAAATTGTCCACGGAACCAGCAGAGCCGATAGGATTGGCGGGACCCCATTTTCTGTAAGGATCATTCTGTGCGGATCGCCATCGTTACCCGTGGAGACATCTTCCCCACCGATCACGGTGCAGCGGTGAAGATTGTTCGAACGGCAGAGGCGTTGTCGCGCGAAGGCGACCCGTGTTTTGTGATCACCGACGATCGCGATGCCTACCTTCGATTTGATTGCGGCGCGGTCACGCGGGTGGCCTACCCTCCGAAGGTGCGGGCGGCCGAAGAGTGGCCCTTGGTCGCTCGGTCGGGCCGTTGGGTTGAACGGCTCTTGGGCACCCTTGGATACCCCACAGAAGAGCACTTCTTGTATCGGCCGTTGCTGGACCCGGCCTGGTGGATGCGGGTGGTCGCGGTCGGTGAGCTCGAATCGATCGACGTGTTTCAGGCGGAGTTTCCCGGCTACGGCATTCCCGCATGGATTGCCGCGCGGTTTGTGGCCATCGACCGCGGCGGTGTGCCCCCGTTGTGCAGCCTCGTTCAGCACAATGTGGAGTGGGATCGCCTTGCGGAGTTTGGGCACGATGTCGAGACCATTCGCGCCGTGGAACAATGGGTGATCGACCGCATGGACCACGTCATCGCCGTGAGCGTGGATGACAAGGAGCGGATGGTTCGGGCCGGCGCCGCTGCGGCAAAGATATCGGTCATCCCCCACGGGGTCGATGTCCGGCAGTTCCAGCGCGCCAGGCCGCTGGACGTTCGCGAACGCCACGGCATCGACCCGTCGGCCCCCGTCTTGTTCTTCCACGGGACGCTTCACTACTGGCCAAACACGGAAGCCGTTCGCTTCATCGTGGAGTCGCTGCTTCCCCGGCTGGAGCGGTCGGCGCCCGGGCTGAAGGTGATCGTCGCGGGCCAAAATCCGCCCGAATATTACCGGCACCCGGCGGTGGTGACTCCAGGCTCCGTCTCCAATCTGCAGGACTACATCGCCGCGGCTGACGTCTGCATCTGCCCCATCTTTTCCGGAGGGGGTACCCGGATGAAGCTGTTGGAATACATGGCGGGCGGCGCCGCCATCGTGTCGACCACCAAGGGAGCCGAAGGCATTCAGTATTCCGCCGGGCGCGAGATGCTCATCGCCGACGATGCAGAGGGGATGGCCGACCGCATTTTGGGGTTGCTGGCCGACCCTGATGCGCGCCGTCGCCTTGGGCGTCAGGCGGCTGGATTTGCCGCAGCCTACGACTGGTCGGCGGTCGCCCAAGCCAGCCTGCAGGTCTACCGGGGGGAGGGGCGCGGCGAAGACTGGAACAAGCGGTTTCAGCAGCGGGTCCGTCCCGTCGTCGATGCTCATCTTCCAGAGGGGCGCGTGCAGAGCAAGCCGCGCACGATGCTGCTGTTGATCAACCGGGGCTGCAACCTCCGATGCACCTTCTGCGACTTGTGGGAGAACTACCAACAGATGGATGTCGATGCGCAACTGATCCCGCTGTTGGATGAGGCCGTTGCGATCGGCACGGAGACCGTGGTGATCACGGGCGGCGAGCCGTTCATTCACCCCGACTTGTTTCGCGCCGTGCGCGCCGCCAAAGACCGGGGCCTGAGCGTCAACATCACGACCAACGGTACGCTGGTCGAGAAGCGGTGGCCGGAGTTGATGGAGAGCGGTGTCGACTCGCTGAGCTTTTCGTTGGATGGCCTCGCGGATACCCACGACGTCATTCGCGGCAAGCCGGGAGCATGGCAAAAGACCGTGGATGCATTGGCGCGTGTTCGCCGTGCGGCACCGCACATCGCGACCAGCGTCTATTGCGTCGTCACCAACCAAAACGTGGGCGAACTCACCGCCGTTCGCGAGCTGGCGGCCGGGCTCGGGGCGAAGTTCGACTTCTGGCCGGTGAGCGGGGCCCCCGACATGTACCTGACGACGCCCGAGCAGCGGCAGCAGTGGCTCGATGCGGTGGCCCAAATCGCCGCGGACGACCTGGAGGTCGCGGCGCGCGAGTCGTACTACCAGCACGGCTTGAACTACCATGCCGGTGAGGGCGGCCACAACCGCTGCCTCGGATTGATCGACCAGTACGGAGTGACCTTCGATGGCGACTTCATCCCGTGCTGTGTCTGGGGCGAAGACGAGCTGGTCTTGGGGAACGTGTTCCGCACGCCGCTCCGGGACCTGTGGGGTTCGGAAGCCGTTCAGGCCGAACGCGAGCGAATGTATCGCGACGGATGCAGCGTAGGTTGCTACAACCACTCTCTGTACGAATTCGAAGTCGCAACCGGGGCGTCGTTCCGAGTGGAGTAGTCAATGATGTGGGTGGAAGCAGAGTTCAAAGGCAAGACCGTTTGGGCCCAAGTGCACGCCGAGGGAAACCTGGTCGTTGAGGGCGGTCGGGTTCCGATTCGGTACTCGGACAAAGCCGGCGCCAAGGTGTATCGGGCCGGTCAAGCCAACCTCACGCGCCGTCCCGTGGCACCCGTTGCGCTGCCCGATGGGATCTCGGCCGATGCCGCACCGGCCGGGCGGCGGGCCGGGGGTTCGGGCTTTGGTTCGGCGGGGAAGCGCACGCAGGCGCAGGCGGCTGCAGCCCGCGAGTCCGCGGCCCGGTTGTTGCAGAGCTTTGCGCCATCGAGCGCGGTGTGCTTCACCGATGGGGCCTGCAAAGGGAATCCCGGTCCGGCGGGGTCGGGCGCTGTCGTAAAACTGCCGGACGGGACGGTCCACGAGCAGTTCCTGGCCTTGGGTGTCGCCACCAACAACGTGGGGGAGCTCGCCGCCATCGGGCTCGCCCTGGACGTCCTGGACAAAGCGGGTTTTCCGACCACCGAACGCGCCGAGATTTGCACGGACTCGAAGTACGTCTTTGGCCTTCTGGAGCTTGGGTGGAAAGCCAAGTCCAACGCCGACCTCGTCGCCGACCTCCGGGATCGCTTGGCCGGTCGCGACGTTCGACTGCACTGGGTCGCGGGTCACGTGGGGGTCCCCGAGAACGAGCGCGCCGACGAACTTGCCAATCAGGGCGTCGCGAAAAGCCTGAGCATGTGATGCCGAGTCGGAGCGCCCAATCATGACCGAGGACACCCCCACAGCCTTGCCGATGACGGGTCCGGAGTATCGGGAGTTGACTGCGGCCGCGGTGGTCTTTGGGGTGCTCATCGGCGCCGTCATGACGGCGGCCTTCACCTATGTGGCTCTGAAGCTTGGGTTCACACTGAGCGGTTCAACCGTGGCCGCAATCCTGGGTTTTGCCGTCTTGCGAGGGGTGCTGCGCAGGGGCTCCATCATCGAGAACAACATCAATCAGACGGTGGCCTCCGGCGTCAACACGGCAAGCGCCGGCGTGGCCTTCACGTTGCCGGCGCTCTACATCATGGGCGAGGACTTCAACGTCTGGTCGGTGGTGGTTGCTGCAGTTGCCGGCGCCTTCTTGGGAATGGTCGTCATCATTCCGCTCCGAAAGCAGATGATCGAGCTGGAGCGCCTGCGGTTTCCCAGTGGCATTGCCGTTGCCAGCCTGTTGCGCAGTCCGGGAGCGGGCGCTCGACAGGCAAAGCTGTTGCTGGGAGGGTTCGCCGTCAGCGCGTCGATCCACTTGGCCACCGGGCTTGGGGTGCTCCCCGAGGAGTTGAACTTTGGCTTGTGGATGGGGCTCCCCGCGTGGGTGTCTCTGTCCATTGCGGTGTCCTTCGCGAGCCTGGGGGCCGGGATGTTGTCCGGGCGCGGCGGACTCCCGTTTGTGTTCGGCGGCATGTTGGCCTGGTGGCTCATCGCGCCCGTCGCGGTCACGGCCGGATTGGTCCCAACGGTTGCGGAGATGACCGCCATCCGTTCGCACAGCGGCTACGACGAATGGGTCACCTGGGACGTGTTGTACGGTCAAATGCTCCGGCCATTGGGAATTGGGATTTTGATCGGGGGAGCGTTGTCCGGCGTGGTCGCAAGCTTTCCGGCGCTGAAGAGCGCCGTCACGAGCTTGAGGAACGCGTCGAGGACCGGGGGAGGGGGGTCGGATGAACTCCCCATACAGGTGCTCACCGGTGGCATCGGTGTCGCGTTTTTGGTGTTGTTTGGCGCCGCAGTGATGGCGGATCCGAGCCTCGGAGTTGGCCGCCAGTTGTTGATTGCGGTGGTCGGCACAGTGTGGCTCGCCTTGGCGGGTCTGATCGTCGCTCAGGCCACGGGGATGACCGACATTTCGCCCATGTCCGGCATGTCGCTGATCGGCGTCACGTTGATGTTTTTCTTGTCCGGCGGCAACGTTGTGCCCGCGATCATTCTCGGCGTCGCGGTGTGCATCGGGATCGGGCAGTGTGCGGACATGATGGGCGACTTGAAGAGCGGCCACCTCATCGGTGCGAAACCAAAGAAGCAGCAACTGGCGCAGTTGATGGTGTGCTGGGTCGGCGTCCCCGTTGCGGTGGGCACGGTGGTCTTGTTGTGGGGCGACGGAGGCGGCTTTGGACCCGGGAACGCAGAGCTTTCGGCACCGCAAGGCACCGCACTGGCGGCCATCATGGAGAGCCTTCGGGCCGGGGCAGCGCCGTTGGACAAGTACGTGGCCGGCGGGGCCATTGGGCTGGGACTCGGGTTGCACCCCGTCGGCGGACTTGGGGTCTTGATCGGCTTGGCGATGTACCTGCCGTTCAACATCACGGTGACCTACGGACTGGGCTGTGCGGCAAACCTGTGGCTCGTGCGTGCGCGGGGCGAACGGTGGATCGGCGACACGCTGGTCCCGGTTGCCGCCGGGTTCATCATCGGCGAGGCGCTCACCAGCCTCGGTGTGGTGTTGTTTCAACTGGCTGCGGGTTGAGGAGGCGGGAATGAACAACGCAATTGGCTTGGCGATCCTCACGCTTGGGGTCGGGCTGACCGCGGGATTTGGCGCAGCGCTGAGTCCCGAGTTTCGGTCTTCGTTGTTGATGGACGGGCAAGTGGAACTGGCGACCCGTCGAGTGAGCGACACCTTTGCGGCCTACTGCGACGCCCGCGCGGCGTTCAACTTGGCGGACGCCGACGGCTGCGGAACGTCGAGTCCGGTTCCGGCTTCGACTGCGGCGGCGTTGGCGCAACTGGAGGCGTCGGAAGAGGTGCTTCGTGTGCAGCCGACCCAAGCCCGAGTGGAGTACCGCATTGCGTTGAGCCGCCTACTTGAGGTCGAACAACTGCGGCTGGATGACGGCGTCCAGGGGCCAGGGGAGCGACTGACCGGATGGGTGTCTGCCGGCGGCCTTGGGTTTGGCGTCGGCTGGTTGTTGATGCTCGTGGGCGGATGGATCTGCCGTGGAGCGGCGTCGGCACCGGTCAACCGCGGCGCCGACGGCGCGCAAGCCGTCGACTTTGGTTGCTTGCTCGATGATGTCCATGCGTCGATTGCGGCGCTGGCGGAAGACATGGCCGCGCATGCGCATCCGACCACCGACGACGCGGATGCCTGCAAGGATCGCCTGCACGCCATTCAGTCCGATTCGCTTGCGCGGCTGTGCGGCTCCGGCCGCGGAATTCAGGCGCAGTACGGGCTGGAAGGCATGGCGATGGTGTTCTCCCCACTGAGTGCCAGCGAGCGGAAGCTCAATCGCGCGTGGGCCGCGCTGGTCGACCGGCATTGGCCCGAGGCGCTGACCAGCTTGCAGGCTGCCGCTCAGGATTTGGCGGACACACGGGAAGCGCTGAGGGCACTGCAGGCTTCGGCGTAGGATTCAGTCGGTCGGGATGTTGTCGATCCAACTGCGCACCATCCCGATGCGAAGGGCGTCGATGCTCCCGCTGGGCGGCATGACGGTCCCTTCGATGTCCGACGAACCTTCCATTTTTTTGATGAGGTAGCTCGTGGCGGCATCTCCCGGCACGACCAAGGGGCGCGTGATGAGCACGCTCGAATTGCGCTCCAGCCACTCGGCTTCGGTCTGGCCCTCGTGAATGCGCAGGTAGCCGGCCCCCGAGCCGTGGCAAGAATCGAAACCGCAACTCGGCACGAGCACTTCGACCAGTGCCTCTTCGAACGCCACGGGGGGGCCCGAGTACGCCGTGGCGGGATTCGCCGAACCCGCCGGTTCTGCGGTGTCGTTTTTCGCATCGTCGCTGCACCCAATCGCGAGTACGGCAGCGAGCAAGGCGGGTGCGCAACGGCGAATCGGGGCGCGGGTCGTGGGTGGCGGGTGCACGGGTTCTCCATCGGGAACGAGCGGTTCGGGGCAGGGCCGCGGACCGAAACAGTGTACCGCCTCCGGCCAGGGTTCGGGAACGCTTTTCAGTCGCGACGCAGGCTCCATGCTGCGATGTTCTTTGCAAACTCGGCCACGGTGCGCGCAGTCACCTTGCTCTCCCCGTGTTCTCGACGGGCCATGGTGACCGGATGCTCGGCGATGCACAGCCCCAACCGCTCTGCTGTGAGCACAAGCTCCGCATCAATGAACCAGTCGACCGAGGTGGGCTCGATGGCCATAAACGCCTCGCGCGTCATCAGTTTGGGGCATCCGTTGATGTCGCGGGTGCGCGCTCCCAGAAGCCGCATGGTCGCAGCATATCCGGTGGTCACGGCGCGGCGCATTGCCCCATCGTGTCGTTCGGTGCGGACGGTCTTGGCGATGTCCGCACCGGTTCGGATGGCCTGTAGCAAGGGAACCAATGCGGAAGGCGCGATCTGTCCGTCGCCCCACGCCCATCCCACAACATCGGGGAGGCCGTCGCGCTCGAGGTGCGCCAACCCGGTCAGGATTCCGCCCCCATACCCCGCATTCTCGCGGAGGTGGATGGGCACGATCGCATCCGGTTGCGCCAGTGCATCGATGGCCTCGCGGGTGCCGTCCGTGCTTCCGTTGTTCACCAGCACGATCGTGTGCTCGACGCCGGCCTCGTTGAGGCAGTCGTGCATCGGCCCGACGACCCCGGCGACGGAGTCGGCTTCGTTCAGCAGAGGGATGGCAAGGCCAAGGCGCATCTAAAACAGCGTTTGTTGACGGAGGTTTTCGATCGTACCCCATCGGGTCCGCACGCAGGATGGAAATGCCGCGCCCCGGCGAATGAAGTCCTGCAGCCAAGCGCGCGTGATTGGGTCCGAGGGGTAGCCCGATCCCACGGCCCCCAGCTGAGCAATGGCCTCGTCACGGTGTTGTTTGGCGACGATGCTGGCGGCGCCGCACACTGGGAAGTTGGCGTCGGCCTTCGGTTCCACGATCAGGGAGGGAACCGGGCACCCGGCGTCGGTGAGTCGCTGTGCAAGCCGTTCTTTGAAGGCTGGGATCCCCCTTGGGTTGCACGGGGCATCGATGATCACGGTGTCTGGTCGGGTCTGGGCGATCAAAAATGCAAAGGCCTCTTCTTCGAGCACGTTGATATTTCCGGCATCGATCTGCGCCGGGGTGATTGCACGGATCAAGGCGGTGCCGAGGCCGTCCAAGGCGCTCCGGACTCGGGCTCTCCGCGCTGCGCTGAGCCGCTTTGAGTCGTCGGCGCCAGCAGCGAGAAGTCGAGGTTCATCGCTGCCATCAGCGAGGAATCCCCCCACGACCAGGGGACCCAAAACACAGCCGCGCCCCGCTTCGTCCAAGCCCAAAATCTTCATGACGGCGGAGTAGCACTCTGGGTCGCTTCGGTCGAGCCGCGCGCGCGCACGACGCCGCGGCGGTCCGCATTTCGCTTCAGAAGACAGGCCAAACGTTGTGCGATGGGATAGACCCGGAGGGCCAATTTTAAGACCCGGAACTGAGCCGTGCGTTGGGCAGCGTTTTTTCCCTGCGTTTCGTGTCGGTTAAGTCCCAGGACATTGTGAACGGAGGAAGCCTCGATGGGCATCCACAACATTCGAAAAGGCCTGGATCTTCCCATCACGGGGTCGCCGGACCAGCGCATCCACGACGGTGCGGCAGTCGGGCGGGTTGCGTTGATGGGTGCGGATTACCCCTACATGAAGCCCAAGATGCTGGTTCGCGAGGGCGACAAGGTAAAGATTGGGCAACCGTTGTTTGACGACCGAAAGGCCGCTGCGGTCCGCTTCACTTCGCCGGCGGCGGGCACCGTTGTTGCCGTCAACCGGGGAGCGCGTCGGGCGTTTGTCTCGATCGTGATCGAGGTGGATGAGACCGGCGATGCAAGCGACCACCACGCATTCGAACACTACGACCCCGATGCGGCGCTCGATGCCAAGCGCGTCCGCGACCTCATGTTTGAGTCGGGCATGTGGACTGCCCTCCGCGCCCGCCCGCACGACCGGGTTCCGTCCGCCGACGAGGAGTGCTCCAGCATCTTCGTTACGGCAATCGATACCCGGCCGCTTGCCGCCGACCCCGTCATCGCGCTCGAAGGACGTGACGACGACTTTGTGGCTGGTCTGGCCGCACTCGAGCACCTCACAGACGGGGCGATTCACTTGTGCACCGCGGCCGGCGCGGCCATCGCGCGCGGCGACTCGGCGAAGGTCAACGTGGCCGAGTTCGCTGGCAAGCATCCCGCGGGTCTGGTGGGCACGCACATCCACGCCCTCGACCCGGTGAGCCGTTCGAAGACCGTGTGGCACATCGACGCTCAGGACGTCGCCGCCCTCGGGCACTTGTTCCGAACCGGCACAATCGACGTGAACCGCGTGGTGTCGCTCGGCGGGCCGATGGTCAACGAGCCTCGGCTCCTGCGCACACGCCTGGGCGCCTGCACAAACACGCTGACCGATGGCGAGCTCGCCGATGGCGAAGTTCGGGTCGTGTCGGGCTCGGTGTTGTGCGGACGGACGGCCATGGGCGACGAGTACGGGTTCATGGGCCGGTATCACCGCCAAGTGAGCGCACTGGGCGAAAACCGCGAACGCGAGTTCCTGGGGTGGCTCAAGCCCGGCGGCGATGTTTTTTCGACCACTCGAGCGTTCGTCTCGGCGCTCACTCCGCAGAAGCAGTACGACTTCAGCACCACCACGAACGGCTCGCACCGCGCCATGGTTCCCATCGGCATGTTTGAGAAGGTCATGCCGCTCGACGTGATGCCGACATTCCTGCTCCGCGCCCTGGTCGTGGACGATGTGGAACGGGCGGAGGCACTGGGTGCGCTCGAGCTCGTGGAGGAAGACTTGTCCCTGTGTTCATTCGTGAGTCCCGGCAAGGAAGACTTTGGTGTCGCCCTTCGCCGAAACCTCACCGATATCTGGAAGGAAGGCTGATGAAAGCGCTCAGAAATCTCCTTGACAGCCAAGCGTACCTGTTCGAGAAGGGCGGGATGCTCGAGAAGTTCGAACCCATGTACGAGGCGCCGGACACCCTGCTGTTCACCCCCGGTGAGGTGACCAAGGGCGAGGTTCACGTTCGGGACGGTCTCGACCTCAAGCGCATGATGATCACGGTGGTGATCGCGCTCTTGCCGTGCGTGTTCATGGCCATGTTCAACACCGGGTACCAGGCCAACTTGGCCATTTCACAGGGCGCGCAGCCGATGGATGCGTGGCAGGTGGACTTGCTGGTGCTGTTGATGGGCAGCGGCAACGCGGCCTTTGACCACACGAGCATCGTGGCGAACATGATGCACGGCGCCGTATGGTTTGTTCCGGTGTTTGCGGTGACGGGCCTCGTGGGCGGCAACCTCGAGATGGCCTTCGCCCTCGCGCGGAAACACGAGATCAACGAAGGGTTCCTGGTCACCATGTTCCTCTTTCCGCTCATTTGCCCGCCCACCATTCCACTGTGGCAGGTGGCTCTGGGCATCGCATTCGCGGTGATTTTGGCAAAGGAGGCCTTCGGTGGCACGGGAATGAACGTGCTCAACGTCGCGCTCATGGGCCGCGCGTTCTTGTTCTTCGCGTACCCTGCTGACATTTCTGGCGACCAACCGTGGTACGCCGTTGACGGCTTGGCGTCGGGCATCGGAAGCATCGACGGGATGTCGGGCGCCACATGGTTGGCGGGTGCATCGGCTGGAAACGAAGCCATCGACTGGACTGCAGCGGCGATGGCGCCCGGCGGGTCGGCTTGGATGGACGCGTTTTACGGCTTCATTCCCGGGTCAATGGGCGAGACCTCGGCGCTGGCGTGCCTCATCGGTGCTGCGATCCTCATCGCGACGGGCATTGGCTCGTGGCGGACGATGTTGGGGGTGACCTTGGGCACCGCCGCCATGGTGCTGCTGCTGAACTTCATCGGGTCGGACAACAACCCCATCCTCTTCGACATGCCGGTTTGGTGGCACTTCGTGGTCGGTGGTTGGGCGTTCGGAACCGTCTTCATGGCCACCGACCCGGTCACCTCGGCGTTCACTGAGAAGGGCAAGCTCATCTACGGGTTCGGCATCGGACTGATGGTGGTGTTGGTGCGGGTGATCAACCCCGCCTATCCAGAGGGCATGATGCTCGCGATTCTATTCATGAACATGTTTGCGCCGTTCATCGACCACTTCTTTGTACAGGCCAACATCACTCGGAGGCTCGCACGCAATGCGGAGCAGGAAGTACATCCTTGGGTTCGCGGCCATCGTGTGCCTGATCTGCGCCGTGGTGGTCTCGTCCGCTCGGGTATCGCTGAAGGAACGGCAGACCATCAACAAGCAGCTGGACCAAAAGAAAAAGGTCCTCGGCGTCGTGGGCCTCTTCGACGCAAGCGAGGTCGTCACGCCCGACGAGATCAACCAGCGGTTTGCCGACAACATGCAAGCCAAGTTGGTCGACCTCGCCACCGGTAAGTACGTGGACGTTACCCCGGAACAGCTGGCCACCTACGACCAGCGCAAGGCGCGTCAGGATCCGGCCCGAAGCTCCGCCGTGGATGCCAACCCGGCTCAGGTGCGGCGCGTCCCGAACCACGCACTGGTGTACTTGAAAATGACGTCGGGTGAGATCGAGAAACTGGTGTTGCCGGTGGAGGGCAAGGGCTTGTGGTCCACCCTGTACGGGTACGTTGCACTCGAGTCCGACACCAGCACCATCGCCGGCCTCACGTTTTACGAGCACGCGGAGACGCCGGGCTTGGGGGGAGAGATCGAGAACCCAAGCTGGCAAGCCCTGTGGCCCGGCCGGAAGGCGTACGACGATGACTGGACGCCCAAGATCAACGTGGTGAAGGGCCCCGCGGGTTCGGTGGAATCCGATCCGTACAACGTCGACGGATTGTCCGGCGCCACCATCACGGGACGCGGTGTCGGGTCCCTACTTCAGTTCTGGCTTGAAGACGACCGCTTTGGCTCGTACCTCGCCAACTTCCGCAATGGCTCGCTCGATGGAGGGCAGGGATAATGGCGAAGACCAAAGAGGTCGTTCTTGACCCGCTGTTCAACAACAACCCGATTGCCGTGCAGGTCCTCGGGATCTGTTCCGCGCTCGCGGTGACCACGAAGCTGGAGACGTCGATCGTGATGTCCATCGCGGTGATCGCGGTAATGATGGGTTCGAACTGCGCCGTCGCCTTGATTCGAAACTACATTCCGCCGAGCATCCGGATCATTGTCCAGCTGACCATCATCGCGTCGTTGGTGATCGTGACGGACCAGATTCTGCAAGCGTTTGTGTACGACATCTCGAAGCAACTCTCGGTGTTCGTCGGGCTGATCATCACAAACTGCATCGTCATGGGTCGCGCCGAGGCCTTTGCCATGCAGAACGGCACTCGGGCCTCGGCGGCGGATGCCATTGGAAATGGCTTTGGATACGCCTTGGTGTTGCTGATTGTCGGTTTCTTCCGCGAGTTGTTTGGCTCCGGCAAGCTGCTCGGCTTCTCGGTCATGCCGTTGGTCAGCGAGGGCGGGTGGTACCAGCCGAACGGCCTCATGGTGTTGGCACCGGGCGCATTTTTCTTGATTGGAATTTTCATTTGGGTCCTGCGCTGGCGCAAGCCGGAGCTGGTCAC
>JAYZVA010000091.1:0-48438 GCA_036156175.1 Myxococcota bacterium | reverse complement strand
ACTTGGATGCCTACGTGGCTGCATTCCAAGGGCAAATCGATCCCAACCACGAAGTCTTCAGCCGAAAAGCCCTCGTCCAAGAAGCGATCGACCAAGAAAACGCCAAGAAGGCCGAAGCCGAGCGTCGCAAGAAGGAAGCTGAGGAGCGCAAACGGCGTCAACAAGAAACCTTCAACGACCTGAAGACCAAGGTCGCTGCACTGGGTGCGTTGCTGACCAAATACGAGACCTGCGAGCTGATGATTGAAATGGGCGGGATCGACATGGGCCAAATGGTGTTCGAGCAGGCCCAGATGGTGGTGCAAGCCGAGGAGATCGACATGGCTGCCGACGTCATGACCTTCGTCGACGACCTGCTGCCTCAGCTGGAGAGCAACACGCCGTTCTGTGACGAAGAGTTCGCTGCAAAGGCGGCAGCCGCCGCGCCAGCCGAAGCCGCACCGGCCGAAGCGCCCGCAGAGGCCGCGCCGGCAACCGAAGCCGCGCCGGCAACCGAAGCCGCGCCGGCGACCGAGGCCGCTCCGGCCGAGGCACCCGCCGAAGCCGCACCGGCAACCGAGGCCGCTCCGGCTGAGCCGTCCGCGCCAACCGACGGCGAGCAATAGCGACCCCCACACCCATGTGGATGCGCCCGGCCCATCGCGGTCGGGCGCGCTCAATTTTGGGGGAGTGTTCGGCGGCTGTTCGCCGGAATTTTGACCGATGGCGTGTAAGCGAACTGCGCACCCGCACGTTTCCAGGTGGGAACACGGTCATCCAGCCATGCTCCGCATTCTACGCAGACCCTCGGACTCCACCCATGTGCAGCGCGAATGTCCAAAACCGTTTTGACAGCTTCTTGGCCCTCCGATCGTTGTCCAATCGCGCGCAGGAAGGCACACTTACCGTGGTGGATTGCGGCAACAACCGTTATCCCATCGCCACTTCTGGCAACCCTGCTGAGTTACACTGACTCCGTCCTTGGAACCAGCAAACCCCTGAGAGGAATCGATCATGATTATTCGCAGCTTGATTTTGACCACCGCTTTGATTTCGGCCCCGGCCTTCGCGCAGGACGAGGAAGAACCCAAGGTCGTCTACAAGGCCAAGACCGAGATCGACTTTGAGGGTGTCGAGGTGGACGGTGAGCTCGTGAAGCCCCAGGGTGCGTTGTTGCTCGACCGCAAACGCGCCAACTTCAACCCCCTCATCAAGCTCCGGACGGACTTCGACGACGAGATGGACAAATCCGTCGACGAAGTCAAGTAGTCACGCTGGTCCCCAACGCACCCGGCCCTGAGCCGGAACCAAATCCAAGGAAACACCCATCATGGCCAATGAAGCCAACGGCACCCTACGGCTGACCTTCGAGATTTCCAGCGAAGGCAACCCCGTCCGAACTGAAGAAGTCTCCGCGGAGTCCGTGACGATCGGGCGTGGGCCCGCCGCAATGATTCGCATCGAGAACGACGATCTCGCCGACCTGCACGCCGTCGTGAACACCACCGACGACGGCGGGTTGCAGTTGCTCGACCTGGGCAGCGCAACCGGCACCCAAATCAACGGCGAGAAAGTCGCTGGGAATGCGACGCTGGCCTCCGGTGACTCCATCGGGATCGGCGGGATCACCATCGTGCTGACGTTTGAGGCAGTGGGTGAGGCCGTGGAAGAGTCCACGCAGCCCGTCCCCGACGAGCAAGACGAAGCCGAATCCACAGACCAGGTCCCCGAATCCATTGTGGCCGCCGCCGCCGCCGAAGACGGCAACCCGTCCATCGCCGACTCCGGCGAGGATGTCATGGCCTTCATCATGCGCTCCGGGACCGCTTCGAGCGACGCGGGCGTGGACCGAAAGAAAGCCAAGGTTCTCGAAGTGGCCGAGATCTGGTCGGACACCGTCATTGATGTGAAGCACTACCCGAAGGGCGCTGAACGAGTCCCGATCGGATCGAGCACGGGCTACCGCTGGCGATTCGTCGGACTCCCCATGGGCTGGGTGCCGCCACGGTTCGCCCGATTCGCATGGTTGCTCGCGCCCACCTTGTCTGAGGCGACCGAAGAGCGACGCAACGATTTCTACGTGCCGCCAGAAGACCTCCCCAACGACGACTACGTGTTGTTCGAAGAAGCCGGCGGTCACTACGTGTTCAACATGAACGACAGCTGGTCGGGCTTTGTCGACATCGGTGACCAACGGCACACCTTCCAAGACGTGATCGAGTCCGGTGTGGCGACATCAACGGGCGCCGGCCAGTACCAAGTCCCCGTCAACGACGACACGCGCATTGTCGCCGATTTGGGCAACGTCATCTTCTTCTCGCAGATGGTTGCCCCCGGCATCCGCGTCGCGAAAGCCAAGAGCGACCGCGATCCCCTCTTCGTGGGCCTGATGTCGTTCATGTCGTTCATCCTGGCCATGATCTTCGTGATCTTCCTCAACTCGCCTCCCCCATCGGAGAGTGAGATCGTCGAGGTTCCAGACCGCTTCGTGGAAATGCTGCTCGAGCAGCCCGAACCCGAACCGCAAAAAGAGAAGAACAAGCCCGACGCCAACCCCGACGCGGGTGAGGGCGCGAAGGCCAAGAAGGAAGAAGGCAAAGTCGGAAAGAAAGACGCGAAGATGGAGAAGGCCAAAGGAAACAAGGTCGAACTCCAGAAGAAGAAACTCGACACAGAGGTTGCTGAAAACGCCGGTGTTCTCGGTGCCCTTCGGGATGGCGGCGAACTCGACGGCGTCTTCGGATCGTCAAACCTCAGTTCAGACCTCGCTGGAGGCATCGGGGGCCTGATCGGCGCCAAGGGAACTCAGATTGGATCGGGTGGACTGGGCGCACGCGGCTCGGGTCTCGGTGGCGGTGGAACCGCTGCGGGCTTGGGCGGCCTCGGCACCAAGGGCCGCGGCTCTGGAAAGTCGGGCTACGGTTCGGGCGGTGGAAACTTTGGCGCCAAGGGTGAAGGTGGCATCGGTCGAATCGGCGGAGATCCCATCATTCTCGGAGCGCTCGACAAGTCGCTGATCGATGCGGTGATCAAGAAACACATGAACCAGATTCGCTACTGCTACCAGCGCGAACTGCCCAAGAACCCCAGCCTCGCTGGAAAGGTCACCGTCAAGTTCGTGATCAGCAAGACCGGTTCCGTGTCCAAGGCATCAACCAAGACCTCGACGCTCGCGAACAAGGCCGTGGAAGGGTGCATCAACAGCCGCTTCATGCGCTTCAAGTTCCCCGAACCAAAGGGTGGCGGTATCGTGATCGTGTCCTACCCGTTCATTTTCCAACCTTCGTAAGGACGCTTCGCTTCGGTTAAGCCCCTGAAGCCAACGGATGGACGCACTGATGAAACTTGCTTTGACTGGACTCCTCTCGCTCCTCGCTGTGAGCGCTGCCCCTGTGGCATCGGCACAAACGTACGAGGAGTATGAAGCCGAAGAACAGGGCGAAAAGCCCAAGACGACCCGAGCGGTTCGCGAAATCGTGAAGGGCACATACGCGAAAACCAATGTGGGTGCGAGCCTGTATCTCGGCCAGTACAGTCAGTTTATTCGCCCGGGCACGTCGATCGCGTTGGCCGTGGGTCAGGACTTCATGGACACCGAGACCATGTCCATGGCCTGGGAGGCAAGCTTCTTCCAAGGGATCAACAACGGTACCGACTACGAAGAGCAGGCCGCGGCCGGCTGTTTCACAAACGGAACCTGCATTCAGGGTGACCTTCGCACCTACACCCTTGTTGGCATCTACGAGGTCAGCTTTTACCCGTCGCGCCGGGTTGGAATTGGACTCCGCGCCGGCGGCGGAATGCTGTTTTCACCGCTGCTGATGAATGAAAAGTACTACGCGCAGGAAGTGGTGGGAGACACCTCGTCGGGCGCGTGGCAAGGCCAGCGACCCAGCGTGCACGACCAGCCGCATCCGGTGGTCCTTGGGGGTCCCACCCTCGAGTACTACACCAAGCTGAGTCACTTCTCGGCTGGGATCGACGCCGATATTTTCTACGCCGTCGGATTCGACCTCGGTCTCTCCGCCACGGGTACGCTGAAATACACATTCTGACGAGAGACCGTGAATCGCGGTATCCTCTGACACGTGAATCTTTTCTACTCAGCACTGCTCACCGTTGGCTTCGGCTGCGCAACCCCTGAACAATCCTCAGGCGGGAACGACAGCGGTGTCGTCGCCACCGGCACCACCTTTGGCGGAGTGTCCTTTCAGCCGAGTGCCGTGAACTTTGGCACCGTGACGCTCCAGATGACCGCCACGGCGACCATCGTGCTCACAAACACCTCCAATGAGGAGGTGAAAATCTCCAACGCCTTCACGGATGGAGCAGGCTTTGAGCTGCAGACTTCTCTGAGCCTTCCGCAAACGCTGGCACCCGACGACGCCCTCACCGTCGAGGTCGGCTTCGATCCGGACACGACGGGCGAATACGAGGGAGCTCTGAACATCGGAGTGGCTGGTGAGGTTGGCTATGGCGAGGTTGCGCTTCGGGGAGCGGTCCGAGACGACTCCGACGCGAACGACGACGCACCGAGCGGCGACGGCATCTTATCCGTCTCGCCGACGGCGCTGGCGTTCGGGGAAGCGGGTCTGACCGATGTGGTGTGGCGCTCGATGGAGCTGAGCAATGTGGGTTCGGCCCCGTTCCTCATCAAGTCGATCACCTCTTCCAGTCCAAGCATCTTCCAGACGGAGCCCGACTTTGGATTGCCCAAGTTGATGTCTCCCGATTCCACGGTCTACTTGATGGTGGGGTTTGGTCCGACCGAGATGCGCGACTACGCCGGCGTGATCGACATCGAGACGGACACCGACGACGGCGGCGCACTGGTCCCCGTGTCGGGAACGGGATCCGACAGTGGCTGCACGGTCTGCGCCCCCATCATGACCGTCTCAACCTCGTCGGGCGGAAACGAACGCCTCATTCTCGCTCCGCCATCGGGCGTTGGGTGCACCGCAAACGGCGGCGTCACGATCGGCAACGCCGGGGACCGCGCCCTCGAGGTCAACTCGGTCGAACTCGTGAACGACTTGATCAGCACCTGCGGAACCTTCAGCGCATCCTGGCCCGGGACCATGACCATCGAGCCCGGCACCTCGGCCGTGGTCGGCGTGGACTACGTGGCGACAGAAGCGTGCACTGACACCGCTTACGCGGGATTCGGCCACAACGTGTTGACCATTCAAGGGACCGACCCGGCGAACCCCATCCACACGGTCGCACTCGAAGCGAGTGCCTTGTTCTGCGGCTGATTTGTTGCTGTCCGCCCTTCGGCGAGGTACATCCCGGGGTCCCAATTCAGGGGCCCAACCGTAAGAAGGCGCGCGCGCCGTCCAATGCGAGGTACATCATGGCAGCAACCAAAGGCCTCTTGGCCAAAAAGATGGGCATGACCCGTCTGTTCTCGGAAGATGGGACAGTCACCCCAGTGACCGTTCTCGACGCCACATCCAACGTGGTCCTGGGTGTCAAGTCGGAAGACTCGGCCGACGGCTACAGCGCCGTTCAAATCGGGTTCGGCGAGAAATCCGAAAAGAACATCACCAAGGCCCAGGCAGGGAACTTCAAGAAGGCGGGCGTCACGCCACGCCAGCAAGTCACCGAGTTCCGACTCGCCGACACTTCTGGCTTTGAGTCTGGCAACGACATCTCCGTGGCAGACATTTTCTCTGATGGCGACAAGGTCGACGTCTCCGGCCTCTCGAAGGGTCGTGGATTCGCCGGCGTCATGAAGAAGTACAACTTTGCGGGATTCATCCGCACCCACGGTACCCATGAGTTCTTCCGCCACGGTGGTTCCATCGGTACCCGCCTCACCCCGGGACACGTTCTGAAGGGCAAAAAGATGCCGGGTCAGATGGGCAACCAGCGCGTCACCATCCAGAACATCGAAGTGGTCAAGGTCGACGCTGAGCGCAACCTGCTGTTCGTCAAAGGCGGCGTTCCCGGCCCCAACGGAACCGTCTTGGAGATCCGCCAAGCGGTCAAGTAGACCACGCGCACGCGACACCAAAAACGGCGCCTGACCCACCGGTCAGGCGCCGTTTTGCTTGGTTCTGCTCTCCCGCACTCCGACCCCGCGACTATTGGGAGTAGTTCGGCGCCTCGTGCGTGATGATCACGTCGTGCACGTGGCTCTCTTTCAGACCAGCGGAGGTGATTCGAACGAATCGCGCGTCGTTGTGCATGGCTTTGATGTTGGCGGAACCGGTGTAGCCCATCGCGGCGCGAAGCCCACCCATCAACTGGTAGACGGTGTCTTTCAACGGGCCCTTGAACGGAACCCGGCCAACAATGCCCTCCGGGACCAGCTTGCCGCCTCCCTCTTCTGCCCCATCTTGAAAATACCGGTCCGATGAACCCGCGCGCATGGCTTCAACCGAGCCCATGCCGCGATACGCTTTGTAGCTTCGGCCTTGGTACAACACGAGGTCACCCGGGGACTCGGCGGTTCCCGCAAGCAAGGACCCCACCATGGTGACATCGGCTCCGGCCGCGATGGCCTTGGCCAAGTCGCCCGAGTACTTGATGCCCCCGTCTGCGACGATGGGGATCCCAGCGGCGTGTGCGACCCGGGCGCATTCGGCAATCGCGGTGAGCTGCGGCACTCCCGTACCAGCGACGATTCGCGTGGTGCAAATTGAGCCGGGCCCAATGCCCACCTTCACACAGTCCGCGCCCGCGTCGATCAGCGCTTGCGTCGCCGCTCCTGTGGCCACGTTTCCCGCGATCAATGGAAGGTCTGGGTACTTCTCTCGCAACAGTCGCGTCGCGTCGAGTACACCCTGCGAGTGGCCGTGTGCCGTGTCGATCGCCAACACATCCACGCCGGCTTCGACCAGCAGAGCCGCACGGTCCAGGCAGTCGGAGCCCACACCAACCGCGGCTCCGACCCGGAGCCGGCCCCGATCGTCCCGGGTAGCATTGGGCAGACGGCTTGCCGCTTGGACATCCTTGAAGGTGATCAACCCTTCGAGTCCCCCATCCGCATTCACCACCAGCAGTTTCTCGATCTTATGGCTGGCCATCAGGTCCTTTGCGTCTTCCAGGGCCGTTCCCGGTTCGCAAGTCACAAGGCGTTCCTTCGGGGTCATGACCTCGGAAATTGGGCGGTCCATGTTGCGTTCGAAGCGCATGTCACGGTCGGTCAGAATGCCGACGAGCTGCCGATCTTCCGTGACCGGAAACCCGCTGAAGTTGTACTCGCGCATGGTTCGCCGGGCGTGCCGCAGCGTCTGGTCTGGCCGAACGGTAATCGGGTCCGACACCATCCCGGTCATCGCACGTTTTACCCGAGCCACCTCGCGGGCCTGTTCCAGCGGGTTGAAGTTTTTGTGGATGATCCCCAGCCCGCCCTCCACGGCCATCGCTATCGCCGTCGAAGACTCGGTCACGGTGTCCATCGCCGATGAAATCAGCGGAATGTTCAGCACCAAGTCGCGGGCCAAACGGGTCTTTAGATCGACGTCACGGGGCAGCACGCTCGAGTAGGCCGGCTGCAGCAGCACGTCATCGAAGGTGAGCGCAATGGGGACTTCGGGAGTGAGCATGGGATCCTCCTCCCCTCGCACAAGCCGCAGGCGGGAGGCCGTAGGTAGCCTCGCACGAGGGTGGGGGCAAGAAAGGGATGAGACAGCGGTGTAAACTCTCAAAATTTGAGCGCAGTGCAGTGTTTGACACCCCTGGTCCTGTCCACTACACCTTTCCGTCAAGCGTGATTTTTTCCACCGGAGGCTCCATGCGCATCACCCCCTCAATTCTCATCGCGGCCGGCCTTGCTGCTGGCTGCGCCAAGCACTCGGCCACATACGAGCAAGCAGCCGCCACGGGTACTGCCGAACAATCACAGACCCTGCTCGCAGAAGCAATGGAGCTGTGGAACGGACGGGACGATGCCGAGACGTTGAAGGCCTCGCTCAGCAAGTTCGAAGCCGCATACAACGCCGACCCTTCCAACCGCGATGCCGCGATTCATCTGACCCGCGGCTGGTATTTCTTGGGCGACGCCAAAACGGACGATGCAGAGGGCAAGCTCGCTGCTTGGGACACCGCAGTGAAATGGGGTGGGCGCTGCATGGCGATCAATGCGGAGTTCGCCGGTCTGATGGAGAAAGGCAACGAGACGGAGCGCACGGCCATTCGTGTGATGACCAAAGACGATGCCGGGTGCCTGTACTGGGCGGCTTCTGCGCTGGGCAAGTGGGCCAAGCTGAAGGGCTTCTCGACCCTCCTCAAGCACAAGGACACCGCCCAAGCCTACGTACGACGGGTGGAGGAGTTGGATGAGAACTACTTCTACTCCGGCCCCGACCGGTACTTCGGCGCCGTGTACGCCGTCGCGCCATCGTTCGCCGGGGGCGACCTGAGCAAGGCAATCGTCCGGTTTGACGAGTCCATCGCTGCCCAGCCGGGCTACCTCGGCACCAAGGTGCTCAAGGCTGAGCTGTACGCGACAAAGATGCAAGACGCCGCGCTGTTCGAGCAACTGCTCAACGAGGTCGTTGCGGCCGACGCTTCTGCCCTCCCCGAGCTCGGTCCCGAGAATCGCGCCGAACAAGACAAAGCGAAGAAGTTGCTGGCGAACAAGTCCGACTTCTTCGCGAACTAAAGGAGCCAATCATGCGCTTACGGACCCCCCTTGCCATGACGATCGCCGCAACGGCGGTGATGTTCTTGCCCGACCAGACTGCTCAATCGGAGGCGGAGTTTGTCATGAACTTCGCCACGGTTGCACCGGACAACACCCCTTGGTCTGACCAACTCCGCGGCGTCGAGAAGCGCATCGAGCGGGAGAGCGAGGGCCGCATCCAGGTGAAGCTGTTTATGGGCGGCTCCCTGGGTTCGGAGATTGAAACCATCCAAGATGTGGCCCGAGGCGAACGCATCCAAGGTGGCGGCTTCTCCACGGGGGCGGTTGGCGAAGCCATGGACATTCCGATCCTGACGATGATCGAGCTCCCGTACCTGTTCTCAACCAACGAGCAAGCCGACGCCGTATTGGACGAAGTCCTGTATGAACCCACCAAGGCGGCGCTCGAGGCCAAGGGCTTCACGCTGGGCGGCTGGGCCGAGAACGGATGGCGCAACTTCGCAACCAAGGGCCCCGCATCCACCGCGGAGCAACTGGCAACGTTCAAGATGCGCGCCCAGGAAAACCCGGTGCACCTCGACATGTACAAGATGTTGGGCGTCCAAGCCGTGGCCAAGCCAACCAGTGAAGTGCTGCCGGCGCTGAACACCGGGATTGTCGATGGGTTCGACAACACCGCCCTGTTTTCACTGGCAGCGGGATGGATCGAGCCCGTGACTCACTACACGCTGTCGAAACACATCTACCAGCCCGCGGCCGTGGTCTACTCCAAGACCTTCGTCGACCGGATGCCCCCGGACCTGCGAAAGATTGTGATCGGCGATCCCTTTGCCGAGTCGAAGCGCGGACGCACCGCGGTTCGCTCGCTTGAGGGCGAACTGCTCGAGACCATCAAGAGCATGGGAATCTCGGTGGTGGAGCTCTCCGCTGCGGAACGAGACGCCCTCAAGGCGAAAACTCGCGCGGTGCACAAGAGCTTTCTGGCCAATCACCAAGACTTGATTCCCGTCTACAAGCAGGTCCTTGGCAAGCTGGGCAACTGACCCACCATGGTTGCAGCGGTTTTCAAACAGGTCGAACGCGTCGTCGACACACTCGACCGACTCATTCGGCGGGTGTGGCGCGGATTTGTTGATGGACCGCTGTCCGATGTCGTCTTTGTTCTTCTGATTGCAGTCTCGGGCTTCATCGCGCTGCTCAAGGGAACGTTCTCCGAAGCGAACCGCATGTGGGCCAACGTCGAAAAGGCCCTCATTGGTGTGGCGATGTTGGCCATGACGGCCTTGTCGTTCCTCGACTACCTCCGACGGGAAATCTCCGTATTTGACTTTGAAATTCAGGGCGGCCCCAACATGGCGGTCGTGCTCATGGTGTGGGTCGGATTCCTGGGGGCCTCGCTGGCAACGCGGCAACGAAAACACCTCGCGGTGGACGCCACTGAACGACTGCTCTCGGGCCGAGCCGCCCGGTTGGCCAAACGCTTCTCATCGCTGACCGCCGCTGTCTTCTGCTGGTACTTTGCGGACTACGCCATCGAGTTGGTGGATGAGAGCTTGCTGGCGGGTGCCGGTCAAGACGCACTGCCCCTGTGGGACTGGCTCGTTGGACCGGTCAATGCCCTCGGGGGCGCATTGCTCGGCACAAACGGCCTTGGCGTGGCCTTGACCGCTCTGAGCGGGATCGGATTCTTTGGCACCACCCTCGTGCTGCGCAGAATGCGACGGATGGACCCTCCAGAGCCACCCGAAGCCGACGACGCCGACGACGCTCCCCTGCCTCCCATTGCGTGGGACCGAGCCGTTCTCTCCACGGTCGGTTCCATGAGCTTGTTTGTGCTCGCTATGGCCGTGTTGAGCGCGTGGTGGAATCCGGCCCTCGACGATGGAACGCTTCACGGCTGGACGGACCTGCAGACCAGCGCGGAATTGATCGCCGAAACCGCTTCAACTTCGGGCGACTTGGATGCCGAGCTGGATGCCCTGCTGGGCCTGGAAGATGGTCCCAGCGTCGAAACACTCCAGAAGGAAACCACCGGGGGCCAGAAATTCCCCCTCTGGCTGGCCCAGGCCGTCATTCCCTTGTCGTTCATCGTCATGGCATTCCGCTTCCTCGGATTGGCCTTGTCGGGGGTCTTTGAGGAGACCTATGCACTGGCCGCCCCCGACAAAGAAGGCACGTCGGTCCAACTCGTTCGCCCCAACGCAAAAGCAGCCCGGGACCTCATCATCGCCGGATTGTTTCCCGGCATCCTGATCGGGCTGGTGGCCACGATCGGCATGGAAATACCCACGCTCATCTTCATGAGCGCGATCCTCCTGATTCTGGTCGGTGCGCCGCTGTTCCTGACCGTTGGGGTCGCCTCTGTGGCCTGCGTAACGATGATCCAGGACATCTCCGGCTACGTTGTGGCCAAGGACATGTACGAGGCGGTCAAGAAGGAAGAACTGCTGGCCATTCCCTTCTTCGTGCTGGCCGGCAACATCATGACCCAAGGGTCCATCGCCGACCGATTGGTCTCCCTGGCGCGGGCGGTGATGGGCAAGACTCCGGGCGGACTGGGGATCGCCACCATCTTCGCGTGCGTCATCTTCGCGGCGATCTCGGGGTCCAGCCCCGTCACCGTGATCGCGGTGGGTTCCATCATGTTCCCGATGCTGGTGGAGGAACGGTACCCCGAGAACTACTCGTTGGGCGTGCTGACATCTGCCGGCTCGCTCGGCATCATCATCCCGCCATCGGTCCCCATGATCATCTTCGCGATCATGGTCTCGAGCCACGAATTTCAGGTCTCACCCAACGACCTGTTCATCGCAGGCATCCTGCCGGGCCTGTTCATCGCCACGGTTTTGGTGCTCTACACCATGTACCAAACCCGTCCGGACAAACCCGGATTGGAAATTCGTCCCGTCGAGTACGACGGCACCTACTGGTCCAACGTGACCCGTCAGCTGTGGCGGTCCGGCTTCAGCTTGTTGTTGCCCGTGATGATCTTGGGTGGAATCTACGGCGTGCTGGGCCCCCTGAAGTTCACCGTGACGGAAGCGGCGGCTGTGGCGGTGGTGTACGCCCTGTTCGTCGAACTGGTCATCCACCGCGAGATGCCGCTCCGCAAGCTGCCGAAAGTGCTGGCCGACTCCGGAGTGATGATGGGGTCGCTGTTCCTGATCATCGTGATGGCCATCGCCTTCAACAAGTTCTTGAGCGAGCAGATGATCCCGCAACAGGCTGCTGAGTGGCTCCAGACGGTGGTCGACAGCAAGTGGCAGTTCTTGATTTTGTGCAACCTGTTCCTATTGGCGCTTGGCTGCGTCATGGAGATCATCAGCGCGATTCTGATTGTCGCCCCCCTGCTGGCCCCCATCGCGATGCAGTACGGCATGGACCCCATCCACTTCGGCATCATGTTCATCGTGAATCTTGAGCTGGGCTACCTGACCCCACCCATGGGGGTCAACTTGTTCGTCTCATCCACGGTGTTCAACCGCAACATCATTCAGGTAATCAAAGCCACCGCTCCGTTTTTGCTTATGATGTTGTTCTGCCTCGCGGTCATTGCGTGGTTCGAGGACCTATCGCTGTTCCTCCTTCGATAAACGGCGTTTGGAGAAGACGTGGATACTTCGTTTGTTCAGTCCCGAGACGGCTCGAGAATACGCATTGGGAAAGCGGGCAGCGGAGCGAACCATGTCTTGGTGATTCCCGGGTTGGCGGAACACTTGGGGCGATACGAACACGTGGCGAAGGCCTTGGTCGCCGGCGGGTACGCCGTGACGGTGCTCGAGCCGCGGGGACACGGGCGCTCCGATGGGCGGCGCGGCCACGTGGACTCCTGGACTCAGTACGCCGAGGACGTCGCGGCGGCGGCCGAGACCATCGACGGCCCGATCTTCCTTCTTGGGCACTCGACCGGGGGCCTCATTGCGCTGTTTACGGTTCTGGAGGGCCTCAACAATCCGATTCGTGGCCTGGCGCTCTCGGGACCCAACGTGCTCGATACGGTTGATGCGCCGCTCAAGAAAGCGGCGGCGGGCTTGGTATCGAAGCTGTTGCCGCGCCTGAGCCTGGCGACAGGCCTCAACGCCCAAAAAATCAGCCGGGACCCCGAGGTTGTGCAGGCCTACATCGACGACCCCATGGTCTATGGCACCGTGACGGCCCGGTTCTTCATCGAGATGGTCGCCGCGCAGAAACGGGTCTGCGCGGCCGCACCGGATGGGACCCTCCCCCTTCTCCTCCAGGTTGGCGAACAAGATGAAATCGTCGATCCGGCGGCGTCCATTGAGCTTGCAAAGCAGTGGAAGACCCCTGCGACCATCATCGCCTACCCGGAGCTGTACCATGAGCTCTTCAACGAACCCGAAAAAGACCGTGTCTTTGCCGACTTGATCCAATGGATGGACAACCAAACATGAAGGAACGCCTGATCGAAATCCTGAAGGAGCGCTCCGTGCGAACCGGAACGTTCACGCTGGCCAGCGGAAAGACCAGCGACCTGTACGTGGATGCCCGCCAGACCACCCTCAGCCCCGAAGGCGCAACCCTGCTCGGCCGCATCATCCTGAGCCGCATCCACCCGGACGCTGTGGGGATCGGTGGGCCCGTGACGGGCGCGGACCCCATCACGGGGGCCGTGATCACCCACAGCTGGCTGCAAGGCCGTCCACTCCACGGCTTCATGGTGCGCAAAGAAGCGAAAGGCCACGGAGCCGGCAATCAAGTCGAGGGCCGTCATGGACTGCCCAATGGCTCGAAGGTGTGCATGATTGAAGACACGGTCACCACCGGCGGAAGCCTGCTGAAGGCCATTCATGCTGTGGAGGCCGCAGGACTCGAGGTCGTCCAAGTGCTCTGCGTGGTTGACCGTTGCGAGGGCGCCACCGAACGGTTCGCGGCCGCGGGCTACACCCTCGAAGCATTGGTGAGCCGGGATGACATCACCTGATCAAACCTCCGCCGGCGGCATCGACCATGGCAAACGCCGGTCCGCGCTGGCTCACGCGGTCGCTGCGCCAATCTTGCTCATGGGAAACGGACACCGACCCCGCAACCTGCCGATGTCCACGGTTCCGTTCCGCCAAGACTCGACCTTTCTGTATTTCACCGGGTGCAACGAACCCGGCGCAGCGGTCCTGATCACCGAGACCGAATCGACGCTGTACCTTCCGACGCCAGCCGATGACGATGCGCTGTGGCACGGGACTTCCGCGACCATTGAAGAAACGGGCGCCATGCTTGGGTTCGCAGCGGTTCGGCCCGCTGACCGACTGGAGCACGATGCGGGAGCGCTGGACGGCTTGGTCACCATTGCTGTTCCGGACCTTGCTCAAACCCTTCGGGCTTCCCGCATGGTCGGCCAACCCCTGAGCTACGGGCAGGACAACGGCGATCCCGTTCTCATCGACGCCATCATTCGGATGCGCCGGATCTTGTCGGATGCTGAAATGGAGGCGATGAAGGCCGCTGCAGCCGTCACCCGCGACGCCCACATTGCCGCGATGACCGCCACCAAACCGGGAACAAGCGAGCAGCGGATCGCCGCCGCCTTTCATGATGTCGTGATGCAATCCGGGTTGACCCTCGCCTATCCATCGATCGTCACGGTCCGAGGCGAGGTCCTCCACAACTTTCGCTACACCAACACGCTCGCAGCGGGAGACCTGTTGCTCTTGGATGGCGGTGCCGAATCACCGCTCGGATACGCCACAGACGTCACGCGAACGTGGCCCGTTTCAGGGGCATTCACCCCTCGCCAAAAAGCGGCCTATGAGGCGGTGCTCGCGAGTCAACTCGCGGGGATCGGCATGGTCCGCACCGGCACACGCTATCGCGACATTCACACCCAGTGCTCGTTGGTCATCGCGCAGTTTTTGGCCGATGAAGGACTGATTCGGTGCAGCCCGGAAGATGCTGTGGCCACCGGTGCCCACGCCCTGTTCTTCCCGCACGGCGTGGGCCACCTCATCGGGTTGGATGTGCACGACCTCGAAAATTTCGGTGACACCGCGGCCTACGGTCCCGGACGGACCCGGTCCGAGCAATTCGGAACGGGATACCTCCGCCTCGACCTCGATCTCGAAGCCGGGATGGTCGTGACGATTGAACCGGGCTTCTACATTGTGCCCGCGATCCTCCATGACCCGACGCTTCGGGAGCGTTTTTCCAACGCGGTCGACTTTGCAGCAGCAGAGCAGTGGGTGGGGTTTGGAGGCATCCGCATCGAAGACGACGTCGCGGCCACCGACCATGGGCCCGACGTGATCACCCAGGGAATTCCGAAGACGGTGGCTGAACTCGAATCGACCATTGGTCGGTGAACCGCGATACACCGTTGGACATGAGCACTGCTGCAGACACTCTGGTTGTGGGGACGGGCATCGCCGGACTGTTGTTTGCGCTCGACATGGCCGAACACGGCAGCGTGATTGTGCTGACCAAGGTCACCGCGACGCACACGAATACGGCGTGGGCCCAAGGAGGCATCGCCGCTGCATGGCTCGACCAGGACTCGTGGCAAGACCACGTGAACGATACGCTCACAGCCGGAGCGGGCCTGTGCCACCGGCAGACCGTTGAGCACGTGGCCAAGCACGCCCGCCAGCGGGTCGAACAGTTGATTGCCCACGGGTGCCGGTTCGACAAACGCGGCGACGAGTACGACCTGCACCGGGAGGGGGGCCACTCCGCGCGGCGAATCCTGCACAGCAAAGACAGCACTGGCGCCGAGATCATGCGCGCCCTCTTGGCCGCAGCCGAGGCGCACCCGCAAATCACCATCATCGAACATCGAATGGTCGTCGATCTGATCACCGAGGGCAGCCTTGCGCGACGAACGGGAGGGTTGCCGCCCAAGCCCGACCGTGTCCTGGGCGCCTACAGCCTGAACACCACCACAAACGAGGTGGACGCCATCCACGCCAAGGTGGTCGCGCTGTGCACCGGCGGTGCGGGAAAGGTGTACCTGTACACCTCCAATCCGGACATCGCCTCGGGCGATGGCGTGGCGATCGCGTGGCGGGCAGGGGCCCGCATCGCAAACATGGAGTTCGTGCAGTTTCACCCCACCTGCCTGTACCACCCCGATGCCCGGAACTTCTTGATCAGCGAGGCGCTTCGAGGCGAGGGAGGGGTGCTTCGCAACGGCGCCGGCGAAGCCTTCATGGGCCGATATGACCCGCGAAAAGACTTGGCGCCTCGAGACATCGTCGCACGGGCCATCGATGCGGAAATCAAGCGCCGCGGGGAAGATTGCGCCTGGCTCGACATGCGGCACATGGACCGCGCCGCCATCGAGCATCACTTCCCGACCATTGATGCGCGCTGCCGTGAGCTCGGCATCGACATGGCTTTGGAACCCATCCCCGTGGTTCCGGCCGCGCATTACTTTTGCGGCGGAGTCGTGACGAGCCTGGACGGCGAGACCGACATCGAGAACCTCTTCGCCTTGGGAGAGGTCGCGTGCTCCGGACTGCACGGCGCCAACCGGCTCGCAAGCAACGGGCTGCTCGAGGCGGCGGTCTTTGCCCACGACGCCGCGAAGTGCGCTGCTCCCCGACTGGCACACATCGACCGTGCAACCGCTCTGCCAATGTGGGACGCCGGAACCGCCGGCGAGCCCGACGAGCAGGTGGTCATCAACCAGATCTGGGATGAAGTCCGCCGGTTCATGTGGACCTACGTGGGCATCGTGCGAACCAACCGCCGCCTGCTCCGGGCCCGCAAGCGCATCGCCATGGTGCAAGAAGAGATTCAGACCCACTACTGGGACTTCGAACTGACTGGCGACCTGGTCGAGCTTCGCAATCTGGCCACGGTCGCCGAGTTGGTTGTGGAGTGCGCCATTCGGCGTCGAGAGAGTCGCGGGCTGCACTACAACGCCGACTACCGGGACACCGACGACCGATTCTTGCGCGACACGATTCTGGAGCGACGGTGATGGTGCTGTTGTGGGCGATGGTTTTGGCCACCGGCCCCGCAAACGCGGGCGAAGTGTGGACTTCCAGCTCGGAAAACGGGACGATTTCGTTCACCGACTCCCCGCCATCCGACTCGGGATTCGTGCAGTTCAATGTGGATGGACCGCCCCCGGAAGTCATCCACGTAAACCCGGAAAACTTCCCCAACATCGACGACTACGACGGCTTGATCCTCCAGTCGGCCTGGCAACACGGCGTCAAACCCTGGTTGGTCAAGGCCGTCATGCTGGCCGAGAGTGGGATGAACCCCAAGGCCGTTTCGCGCGCCGGCGCGCAGGGCCTGATGCAGCTGATGCCACCCACTGCCAAAGACCTGGGTGTGACCAATGCATTCGACCCCGCGGAGTGCATCGACGCGGGAACTCGCTACCTCGCCAAGATGCTCGATCTTTTCGGTGGTGATACACGCTTGGCACTCGCCGGCTACAACGCCGGTCCGAACCGCGTCAAGCGCGTGGGCCGGGTTCCGGACATCGACGAAACGCAGACGTACGTTAAGCGCGTGATGGCGCTCCAGCATTACTTCCAGCGGAAACGCCCCATCGCAGCGGAGTGAACATGAAGAGCAAAGGATTCTGGAATCTACCGAACTCCTTGACTGTCCTTCGGATTCTCCTGGTACCCGTGATGGTGTGGATGCTGCTCGAGGAGCCCACCCAGTTGGAAGCACAGATATCTGTGGTGATCTTTGTGGCCGCCATGATCACCGACATTGTCGACGGTTGGTTGGCCCGGAAGTGGGACCTCGTCAGCCCCGTTGGGGCATACCTCGACCCGCTTGCGGACAAACTGATGACCATCACCGTTCTGATCATGCTGGTCCCGCTGGGCCGGGCGCCGGCGTGGGTCGTGGCGATTTTGCTGTGCCGGGAGGTCGCAATCACCGGTCTTCGGAGCATCGCCAGCCAAGAGGGAATGGTGATCGCTGCGAGCTCCTTCGGAAAGCTCAAGACCGTGTACCTCGGCGTCGCCATCGGTTTTCTGCTGTGGCACCACGAGACGTTCGGCTGCGACGCCCACTCTGCAGGCATCGCCTTGCTGTGGATTGCGACCTTCTGTTCGGTCGCCAGTGGGCTGCATTACTTCCGCGAGTTCGTTCGAAACACCAAACTCACGGCGTAGTGCTGTCTTCCAGCATGGTCCGAAGGCCGTCCACCAACGACACCTCCGCTTCCCACCCGAGCGCTTGCCGTATGCGGGACGGGTCCGACCAGGTCAACGAAACATCCCCCGGCTGGGTTGCAATGTGGCGCACCTTCATGGGGCGGCCGACAGCTTCCTCAATGGCCGCAACCAGTTCGGTCAACCGCACCGGCGCTCCGCCGCCAACATTGAAGACTGAACAGCCCTGAGGCGCATCGACCGCTGCAAGAATGGCGCGAACGGCATCGCTGACGTGGGTGTAGTCTCGGCGACTGCTGCCGTCGCCGAAGAGCTCGACGGGTTCGCCCAACTGGGCCGCCCGCAAAAACTTCGATATGGCCATCGCCGGTCGCTGTCGTGGCCCGTAGACCGTGAAAAATCGCAGCATCGTGATGGGTACACCGGTGCTCAGGTAAGCGCCGTGGCACATCAGCTCTGCCGCGCGCTTGGATCCGGCGTACGGACTGGATGGGAATCCCAGCCCATCCGACTCTTTGAACGGCCCCTCTACCCGTTCGCCGTACACGCTGCTCGAACTGGCGAACACCAACGGCACATCGACGCGTTGCCGCAGGGCTTCGAGGAGGGTGACCGTTCCGCCGACGTTGACGCTCGCGTACTCTGCGGGGTGCTCCAAGGACTCCCGAACACCCGCCTTCGCTGCGAGGTGCACAACGGCATCAACGCCGCGCATCGCTTCTTCCACCGCGCTGCGGTCGCGGACGTCCCCTTCGGTCAAGTCAATGGGAAGCCCATCGAGGTTTGCCACCTTTCGTGCTGGATCGTACGCGTCGTCGAAGTTGTCCAACACCGACACCGAATCACCGCGCAGCAAGAGCGCGCGCACCAAGTGCGAACCAATGAAGCCCGCACCACCCGTGACCAAGACCCTCACCACAACTCCTTGAACTCTTCGTACAGCCGGGTCTGACGCGTCTCCATCGACGCTGCTTGGCCGCGGACGTACACGGCCCGGACATCGGTCCGCGGCTGCAGGGGATCCCCATCCGCGACAAAGAAGGTGGCCTCCGCCCCAACGGACAAGCGCCCAAGGGTGGGCTGGCCCAGCACATCCATCGGATGGATGGTGAGCGCTTGCATGGCCGCGCTCCAGGGCAGTCCATGCGCTACGGCGAGCCCCGCCAACGTTGGGAGCTTTCGCACACCGTGGGCATCGCCGCTGCGAAAGGCCAGCTTGACCCCTGCATCGTGGAGCAGGGCGGCGTTCTCATACCGCGCGTGCGGATGCTGAAAGCTGCTTGGCTGGGCATCGATGGGTCCCAAAAACACGGGCAATTCGGCCGCAGCAATCGAATCGGCGACCAAGTGCCCTTCCACGCATCCCACCAACACGGCACGCAGGTCATGCTCCGAGACAAGCTCCAGGGCACGTTCGATGTCGTCGGCCCGATTGGCTCGGATCAACGCCAGCAACTCCCCGGTCCGGAGTTGCCGAGCGACCGCCTCCGCGTTGGGAGAGCTGCCACTCGATTCATCGGCGTCTTTCTTGGCGGCGCTGCGTTTCCGTTTTTTGCTCGGCTCGGGTTTTGGATGCTCCTCGAAAAAGGAGCGCCACGCTCGCATGACACCGATTCGAGAGGTCGGGCCATCGTTGCCAGATGCGGCCCGTCCCAGGTTCATGCACAGCCCGATGGGGGCATCGATGATGGCGTCACTCAGACGAGTGCCGACGGTTCTCATGAGAGCGGCCTGCCCGGGAATCATCCCCTGACTCTCTGGGTTCAGCACCACCGAGGTGATCCCGTTGACCCGTGCGACTGGGATGAGCTCCGAGCGCGGGTTGTACCCGTCGGTCGCACGGGCATCCAGCGCCTGGTTCTCGCCGGCGCCCAGGTCGTGAGTGCTCCGTTCGAGCCCCACTTCAAGCAGTCCCAAGCGGCAGCCCGCATCGGTGAAGCCCGGAACGACCCAGGCGCCGTTCAAGTCGACGCCGCCGGTCACGTCGGGTCCAACCGCCTCGATGATCCCCGCACGAATTCGAATCCCGCCCTCCTGCGTGGTGCCATCGGGCATCACCAACACGGCGTTGGACCACGTCTGCTGCGCCGCGGCGACGATCCTGCGGGGTGCAACGGTGGCGGCGGCAGCAGCGGCAATCACTCCGCGTCGAGTCCATTCATGGCCGGGCATCGGGCGTTCCCTCCTGTTCGCGGTCGTAGACCTGAACCCCGTCGATCCACGTCGCCACATTGAGGCTGTACATGTCGAAGGGGTGCCGGCTGAACAAGGCAAAATCCGCGTCCTTGCCGACCTCGATGCTTCCCACGCGATCCGCGATTCCGAGCAAGCGGGCGGGATCCAGGGTGATCGAAACCAGCGCATCTTCTTCGCTCATGCCGTACCGCAGGGTCTTCGCCGCTTGAATGTTCATGCGCTGGATCTCGTTCGATGAGTCCGAATGAATGGCCACGGGCACGCCGGCCGCTTTGACCAATGCGGCATTGTGCGGGATGCCGTCGTACGCTTCCATCTTGAAACCCCACCAGTCGGCCCAGGTCGCAATCCCGGCGCCATGATCACGAATCAAGTCACGGACCTTGTACGCTTCCAGGGCATGCTGAATGCTGGTCACTTGCACGCCAAACTCATCCATCAGCCGAAAAAACGCCTCGATGTCATCGTGCCGGTAACAATGGACGTGCACGAGCACCTTCCCGTCCAACACATCCAGCAGGGTCTCCAAGTTGGCATCCCGCGGCGGTTTGTCGCGATTCCTCTTTCGCGCGTCGCGGTGGTCCAGCGCGGCCTGAAAGGTCGACCGGAGGTAGGCAACGTTGCCCATGCGTGTTTGCGGACCATCCACATCGGACCCGTAGACCCGCTTGGGGTTTTCGCCACACGCCATCTTGATCCCGCGCGGGGCTCCCTGCATCGCCATGCCGGCGAGCGTGCGGGAAGGCCGCAGCTTGAGGGTGACGGCTTCGCCCCCCACCAAGTTGGCCGATCCGGGAAGGACCTGAATTGTGGTCACGCCACCCGCGCGCGCACGCCCAAAGGCGGGATCGCTCACGTGCACCGAATCCGATGCGCGCACCCGCGCAGTGACGGGGGCGGTGGCCTCATTGCCATCGCCGTGCGCCTTGGCGCTGGGCCAGGGATACACGCCCATGTGCGAGTGGACATCAATGATGCCCGGCATCAAAAACTTGCCCGAGGCGTCCACGACCGGTGTTCCCTCGGGGACCTCCACATCGCGCCCCACTGCCGCGATCACCCCATCTCGCACCACCACCGTACCGCCCTCGATCGGCGGCCCCGTCACCGTCAAGATGGTGGCTCCCTCGATCGCAACGTTCGCCGCCATCGCAGCCCACGAACACAGCCAGAAAAGAATCATTGCATCAGCCCATCAAGAAGTCGGTGAATGTTGGACGGCATCCCATTGTTTCGGTGCCTCACCACGCCATTGGCATCCAGGATCAGCACCAGTGGAATGCCGGTGACATTGTAAAGGCTTTGAATCGATCCGTCTGAATCCATCACCACTGGCCATCGGATCGCCATTTCCTTTGCCGCGCGCTGAGCCACTGCCACCGCTTCGCCAGCATTGATCCCAACGAGGTTGATCGCGGCGCCGTGCTGTTGGGCAATGGATGCAATCTCTGGCGCCTCTTGGCGGCACGGACCGCACCAAGACGCCCAAAACACAAGCACGGTGGGCTTGCCCCTGAGCGCCCTGAAGTCCAAGGAACCGCCCGTCATCAACGAGCCTTCGATGCTCGGCGCACGCTGCCCCTCATGCGGTCCAGCGGGGTCAGCCCCACACCCGACCATCGCGACGAGCAGCCATGCGATCAAAACGCCACGAACCATGCTCAGGGACTATCACAGCAGCGGCACTTGCTCACCATCATGCTATACCGCCCCATGCGCCGTGCACTGCTCAACTTCAGCTGGACCCTCCTCCGGCCGCTCTTTTTTCGCCTGCCTGCTGAACGGGCCCATCGATTGGTGATGGGAGCGCTGGCCAAGCACCCGAATCTGCACGCAAGAATCCTGCGACTGATCGGCGGTCCGCCCTCGTCGCCGGGTGCCGTTCAGATCGGGCCCCTCACCTTTGCGAGCCCCGTTGGGCTGGCAGCCGGACTCGACAAAGATGGTGAAGCCATTCCCGTTTGGCCGGCCCTCGGCTTTGGGTTTGTCGAAGTGGGAACCGTGACCGCTCTGGCCCAGGCAGGCAACCCAACGCCGCGTTTGTTTCGATTGGTCAACGAAGCAGCATTGATCAACCGCATGGGCTTCAACAACGAAGGCAGTCAGGCCCTCGCCGAGCGCACGCAAGCCCTGCGAAGCAGCGGTCGCTGGCCGTCTGTGCCCGTCGGGGCAAACCTTGGAAAGAGCAAGCTCACGCCCATCGAAGATGCCACGGCCGACTATCTGAAATCCATCGAGCGACTGAAATCGAGCGTGGATTACTTTACGGTCAATGTGAGTTCACCCAACACGCCGGGACTCCGATCGCTGCAGCAAGCCGACGCACTCAACGAACTGCTCAGCGCCGTGATCCCTGCGGCGGATGGCTTGCCCGTGTTCGTGAAGTTTTCCCCCGACCTCGAGGACGATGCACTCTCCGAAGCCGTGGACATCGCCATCCAGACCGGTTGCACCGGCATCATCGCCACGAACACGACCCGCACACGTCCCGGTACGACCGGGCGCTTGAAAGAAGACGGAGGCATGTCCGGAGCGCCACTGTGGCCGCTCTCGCGGGCCCGGATTCAACACATCCTGGATGCCGCTGACGGGCGCATTCCGGTCATCGGTGCCGGTGGCATTCGGTCTCCGGAACAGGCCCAAGAACTGCTGGACGCAGGCTGCGTCGCGGTCCAACTCTACAGCGGCCTCATCTTCGAAGGGCCAGGGCTGATCCACCGCATCAATGACGGGCTCCGAACGCTCAGTCAATCACAAAGGTGATCCGACTCGGGAGCGACTCCAGGGCGCCGTCCGATACCACCAGAGACACGCCGTAGGTTCCCGCGACATCCGCAATGAACCACGTCGAACCGCTCGATGGGGAGCCGATGTAGGTTCCGGAACCGGATGGGGTTTCATCGAAGGCCCACGCGTAGGATAGTCCGCTGCCGTCCGGGTCGTACGAGCCCGATGCATCCAGAAAGATCGTGCCGCCCACAGCCAAGTTGCTGGCGTCCAAGTCGTAGTCGGCGAACGCAACGGGGCGGGCAGCAGGAACGCCATCGCAGTCATTGTCGACGCCGACGTCCACCTCGGGTGCCCCGGGATACACGCCATCATCGGTATCGTCGCAGTCTCCATCGAGCCCGCTCCAGCCGTCTCCATCGTCGTCGAACTGCGGGCACGGTTGGTTCACCTCACCCGGACTTCCCCGGTCACTGCCATCCGCCCACGGAGTCCCCGATACACACCAAACACTGGGGTCATCGTTTGACGCCGCATCCGTGTGCATATTGGCCAACGAGAGGCTGGCACCGCTGGGGTCAGGCATGGTCTCGCCGTCGTCCCACGAGATCCGGTCCAGAAGGACGCCATCCGCAAACACGGCCAAGTCATCCGACTCGTTGCTGAGGGACATGTCTGTGTACGCCAAGTCGACTTCCACACCGCCATTGGTGAACGGGTCTGCATTGTTGCCAATGACTGCGCTGGCGCCGGCCGGGATGAGCACCGGCCTCTCCGCCGTCAAGGTCGTGAGTCCGTCTTCGGCCGAGACCAATTCCAGACCGTTCAGCGCCACCAATCGCCCCGACGCGTTGAAGACCTCAAACCACTCGCCCGCCAAGTCGCTCACGGCATTGGGGTTGAACATCACCTCGGAGATCACAAGATCGCCTGGAGCCCACAGCCCCTCATCAATCAACAGGTCGCAGTCGTTGTCCACCAAATCCGCCGCCACCTCGACGGCGTCGGGATTCACAGACGGGTCGTTGTCATCGCAGTCGGCGTTTTCACCGCATGCTGAGAACCCATCGCCATCTTCGTCAAAGTCTTCGTCGACGAGCCCATCGCCGTCGTTGTCGATCCCATCGCAGACCTCTTCTGTGGGGCAATCGGGGACCCCGTCGCCGTTGGTGTCGAATCCTTCATCAACCGCGCCGTCGCCATCGTTGTCGATCCCATCGCACTCTTCCGAGTCGACGCAATCGGCCACGCCATCGGAATCGACATCCGAGAAGCCTTCGTCCACCACGCCATTGCAGTTGTCATCGACCCCATCGCAGTCTTCGGCGCGACCGGGATACACCCACTCGTCTTCGTCATCGCAGTCGCCGTCTTCGACGGTGACGCCATCGTTGTCCGCGTCCGATGAAGCGCGGTTGACTTCTGGGGCATCCGACTCCGACTCGTCATCGGCGTCTTTCCCGCTGCACCCCAAAAACAGGCCGACCGCAATCCACGCTCGAATTCGCACACTTCCTCCACTGTCGAAGCTCCATTAGCATGGTACTCGACCGGAGTTCGTCAGACCAATCAAACCGGTTTCTTGACATGAAGAGACCACTGGTTACAACCGCTGCCTCGCGGGAGTAGCTCAGTTGGTAGAGCATCAGCTTGCCATGCTGGATGTCGCGGGTTCGAATCCCGTCTCCCGCTCCACACCAACGCCGGCCCATATGGGCCGGCGTTCTTCGTTTAGGCCGACGGTGCTGCGCGCCCATCCATGAACTTTCGACCCTTCCACTCGGCTTCAACGCCGAACATGGAGCGGAGCAACAGCCACACCAAGAATACGTTGCTCAGCGGGTGCACCCAACAGATGGCGCCCGACCGGCCGTCGCGCAGCTCCAGCCGATACCGAAACACCACCTGGAGCGCACAGACCAACCCGGCCCAGAGGAGCCATACTGCATCCGGGATGGCCCACCCCCAAACGACCCGCGCGAGCACTCCCACGGCCACCATGAGCCACGGCAACAATGCGCCAACCATGATGAACAGCACCGCTCCGAGTGCAAGCGAAGGACGTCGGCCCATTCCTTCATACAGGTTCTTCGTATACCCATTGAGGATCTGGCTGAAGTTTTCATACAGGCGGACCGAAAACGCCCACGGCGCCACGACCATGGCCGCTCCGTGGCCGCGGCGCTTGAACTGCTCGGCCAACCGAACATCCTCCAAGATTTGGTCTTTCACCACGGCATGGCCATCGAAGCCATCGTACGTCTGCCGCTCCACCAAGATCAGTTGTCCGTTGGCGAAGGCGGCTGGATTGCCCGGGTCGTTGACCGCATCGAGATCAATCGCGCCACGAATCAACCATCCGATGGTGGGGACCAATGCTCGCTCCCAAAACGAGACGAGCGTCCACGTACCGTAAGCGCTGATCAACCGCACATCGCGCTCGATCATCGTCGGGACAAGCGCACGCAGAGCCTCGGGCGCCAATCGAACGTCGGCATCGACGAATGCGAGGACCTGACCCCGGGCTTCACCGGCCGCTCGAGCCACCGCCCATGGCTTGCCCGCCCACCCCGATGGGGGTTCGGTTCCAGAAACGATGTGCACGCGCTTGTCGCCCTGCGCGGCTTCTTCCGCGGCTGCAGCCGTGCCATCGGTCGATCGGTCGTCCACAACGACAATCTCCAGCTGCGGCCAGTCGACTGCCCGTGCGGCACGGATGCAATCGCCGATGTTGTGGGCTTCGTTTCGTGCCGGAATGCAGATGCTCACCATCAGGTCGGAACCGCGCACGTCGCCGTCGAGCGGCGGGCGGGACAACTGCCAGCGCCGGCCCCAGCCGGCCACCCCATGCACAAGCCCACCCCAAAGCACCGTGAGGAGGCCGAGGTACCCCCCGAGGAGGTACACCGAAAACTGCGCCTCGCCCCACATGCTACAGCGGCCTCAGCGTGCCATCATCCACGGCAACCAGCCCCTCGATGTCGGCCGGGATCCGCATCACCAGGCTTTCCGGACTGGGCACGATTTGAACCCCGGCGGGAACCATCCGACCGGCCGCGATCGAGACGCCTGCGCCCACCGTAGACCCGGCCCCGACGCACACGCCAGCCATGTCGAGCGGTGCGGGGTGCAGCTGCCCATTCGACACCACACGAACCCCCTGACCAAACGAGACGTCCATCAACACGCCCGTTCGCTTCAAGGCTGCGGCCCGGTCGAGCGTGCCCAACTGCATCAAGCCGCCGACCGCACTTCGAGCGCCCAGGACCGAGTACTTGACCATGGCTTGCCGCTGCACACGGGCGCCCGGACCCAACACGCTGAACTCGACCATCGCCAAGTCTTCGACGCTTGTTCCGGTCGCGAGCACGCTCCCGCGGACCACGGCGTTCGCACCCACTTCAACATCGTCGCCCAACCAACTCCCCTCGACAACCGCCGATGGGTGAATCCTGCAGCGTTTTCCGGTGCGGCCGAGCTGGCCCCCGATTCGCTGCGGCTGCAGCGACCCCGCCTTCATCGCCGCCCACGCTCCTCGAAAGGCCACCTGAAGGATGTTGCTTCCCATCAGATTGCGCCAAAGAAATGGCCCAAGCCCCAACAAGTTGGCCCACAACAACTGCAACCAGTGACTGGTCGGCATCAACAACCGATCCGAGATGGGCAACTCCACCATGGATGCACCGTGGTGATCTTCGGAAAGCGGAAACTCCAACAACCGTTCCTTGGACTCCATTTTCAGCGGCGCAGCCTGCGCAATGCGCTCCGGCGTCACGGGCCCGCCGGGCGCCAAGTAGACCAACCAGGGACCGTCGTCGCCAAAGCTGAGGTCCGCGATAAAGTTTCCGAAACGGCCGCCGACCTCCCAACGGGCATCCGTGGTCCCCACGGCGTCGGCAAAGGCATTGACGGCATCGCGGGTCACGGCCACATCCGACCGGATCAGGAATCGGCCGCGGTCTTCGGGCAACGGGCCTTCCGCACAAAACTCGACGCCGGCTTCCATGAATGCCCACTCAACCCGCTCGCCCAGCGTCCGGCCGAGCCAAATCCGTTCCGTGGCCGGACCCGCCAACCCCTCGAGCGCGACGGGAGAATCAAACCGGCCGGCGATCACGCCATTTCGCTTGTTCATCACCACAGGGGCACCACACGCACGTGTCCCCTCCCCCATTCAGGGACGTCGAACAACCGCTCGAGTTCGGTCACGGCCTTGCTGTACACATCGGGCTCCGCGTCTGGATCGGTGTGGATCACGAGGTACCGTATCCCGAGCCGCTCGGCGGTGGATGAGACGGCCCGATGAAATGAATCCGGGTCCTCCAAGCTCTCGGCTCGAATTCGCCGCCAAAGTTGCATCGCGTGTGGGTTGCCAACGGACTTCATGGTGCCGGCGACCGGTTTGCCATGGATGGTCTGCTCGAACAGATACGGCCGCCCCTGCTTCAACGGATAGTTGATCACCGCCCCAGGGGGAGCCTCGGCGAGGGCCAGCAAGGACGCCGGCGGGCGAGCATCCACGCTCGCTCGCAACTCCGCCGAAGGCGCCACCCAGGACGCCTCCAACACCACCGCCGCGATCACCGCCAAGGCCATGCGCTTGCCGCGTTGGTCGACTGCGACTGCGGCGAGCATCGCCAGCGCGAATGCGGGTCCAATGGAGAACCACCATGGCATGGTCAAGTCTTCGAAACCGCGCAATGACTCCAGGGCGAAATAGGGCAGCGGGATGGCGCGATCGTCGCCGATGATCAGCGGCCGAGCATTCCGAACCAAGACGGGCCCAAGCGACAACAGTCCGCACGCCAGCCCTCCCCCCACAAGGAAGCCGGTGTTCCGGCGGCGGCGCACCAGCGCCCAGCCCGACAACCCAATCAACACCCAGCCAAGGTAGTGCCCGTGAACAAACGACCGTTCGTGGGGCGAAAACTTGCGGAAGTCGGGCGACCGGTGTTCTCCCGGCACGATGTACGTCGCGGGGTCTGCCGCGCCGTACGTTCGCGTGATCTGCTGCACTTCGCCGACCGACGGATGCGCATCAACGGCATCGGGCGCATGGACCACGGCCGACACCCCAATGGCCAGCGATGCGCACAACAGGCTTCCAGCCAGCAACGGCGCCCAACGACCCACGCTCCATGGCGCGTCCAAGCGGCCCGTGCCCATCACCGCAATGGCCGCCAAAAAACAGCCGGCGACCAGGCCTGCGTACACGCTGGCGACGAACGCGCCGGCCAATGCAAACGCCGCCACGGCGAGCCTCCGGGGGGATGGATCGGAGGCGGCGCGCCAACCCATCCAAATCGACAGCACCAACCAACCAACCGACAACGCTTCGGTCGCGCCGTTGTGGATGTGGGCGACCAGCACTGGCGCCGTCAACATGGCGACGCCTGCAACCAATGGTCCCCAGCCGCCGCTGCCGCTGCCGCGGCGCCATGCAAGGAACTCGGCGGCAAAGCGATGAGTCACCCACCCCGAAAACGCCAACTGGACTCCAATCAGAACAGAGACGCCAACGGAGGGCCCAAACGCCCACACAACCGGCGCGACAAGGGTCGCGCCGAGCGGATCGCGGATCCAGACGCGCCCACCTTCGGGATAGTTCAGCGCCGCGGTCGTCCAGGGATTGCGTCCGTCCGCGAGGGCCGCTGCCCAGTGGTCGACGGACCACAACAGGTCCCACACGTGACTTCCCCGCGCCCCCGGAACGTTGTCGCCTGGAAAGCCCACGAATGACGCCACCATTGCCGCGGCGCCGGCCGAATACAACAAGGCTGTCGTGAAATCGCTGCGCATACGAGACGCCTAACGTCCAACTGGAGCACCCGGGCCGACCGCGATAGGCCTACCCATCAATCTTTTGGAGGATCTGTGCGACCGACGTTTTCATTGTGTGCTTTGTTGTTGACCGGATGCGGCGAAAAGACCGCCGCCGCAACCGCTGCGGTTGCCACCGGACCGAAACTGACCATGGCACTGCCCGATGGGGCCAAGGCCTTTGCCACGGCGCTCGTGAGCAACGCGACCCAAAACTTTACGCCAACCGACTCAGACGGCGCGGTGTTTGAGTACACCACCCTGCAGTTCCGCGGCGACGGCTCTTGGCGAGCTGAAGGATACGTGGAGGCCATGGACGAGCGGATGGAGTGCGTCGAGGCGGGCACGTGGTCGATCGATGAGGCGAACAGCGCAACTGTCGGCACCATCGCCTGGGTCGTCAGCGAGACCTCATGCGTCGGACGAGACAACGGCACCGAGACCCGAGCCGAGGTCACCGTCGGTGGCAGCGGCATCCAGTCAGCCTTGTTTCGGTGAGCGGTCGACGGGGGCGTATCGGTCCACCAAGACCATGGCGGCCCTGTATCCGTCCAGTGCGGCTGAGATGATTCCGCCGGCGTAACCCGCACCCTCGCCCACGGGCATCAAGTCCGCGACGGAGGTGGACATCAGGTGCTCGTCGCGCAGGAACCGGACCGGAGACGTGGTGCGCGTCTCCGGTGCAATCAGCACCCCATCGCCGCTGGCGAACCCCCTGACGCGCTCGTCAAAGTGGCGAATCGCTGCTTGCATGCCCGAGACGATGAACGGGGGCAGAACTTCCCGCATGTCCACCGGTGTCGTTCCGAGAATGTAGCTGTTTTTGGGCAAGTCCACGCTGGGCCGATTGGCCATGAAGTCGTCCACCCGCTGAGCCGGCGCGGTGAAATCGTTCCCCGCTAGGGCGTAAGCCCTCGCTTCGATTTCATCCTGAAACCGAACGCCAGCGAGTGGGTCGGTACCCGGGTAGTCCGTGGGCTCAACGGCGACGATCACCGCGCTGTTGGCATGAAACGCCGCCCGCTTGGAGTAGCTCATGCCGTTGACGACGATTCGTTGGGGATGGTTCATCGCGGGAACGACCGTGCCGCCCGGACACATGCAAAACGTGTGGGCTTGTCGCGCATTGGTGGGGTTTGAGCGCAGGCGATAGCTCGCCGGAGGGAACTCGCCCCGGGGCCCTCCATACCGACTCTCGTCAATGAGCCGCTGCGGATGCTCAATTCGGGCCCCGATGTGGATTGGCCGAGGCTCTGCGGCAGCACCGGCATCCAACATCCAGTCCCACGAGTCGCGGGCGGAATGCCCGGTGGCGGCGATGATGGGTCCGCCGAGAACCTCCGTCCCGTCTGCCAACCGAACGCCAACCGCCCGCCTGCCCCTCATGACCAACGAAACCACCGTGCTGTTGAACCGAACCTCGACCCCAAGCTCCTGCATTTGATGCCGCAGTTTCGGGATGATTTGTCGGATTTTATCGGTCCCAAGGTGGGCGTACCCCTCCGCAAGGATCTCGGGATCGGCGCCGGCTGCCACCAACCTGCGAAAAATCCAGCCCAGGTCACCATCCCGTCTTCGGGTGTAAATTTTTCCGTCTGAAAACGCCCCTGCACCGCCTTCACCAAAGACGACGTTGCTCTCCGGGTCGAGGGAACGGTGGCGCCAGAAATCACGGACCTTGTAGTGGCGTTGCTCGACCCCATCGCCGCGTTCCAGCAGGATGGCGGGCGATCCGGCTTCCGCGAGTCGCAACGCGGCGAACATTCCCGCGGGCCCGGCGCCGATTACAATGGGCCGAATGTCCGACGGCCAGCGACGGCGCGGCGGTGCCGGCGGATCGTCGATGGCGAAGCGGCTGTAATCCCGCTTTGTTGCGGCACGCACACCATGAATGTTCCGCGCGAGCACCGCCGCTTCTCCTTCCGTCAGCGTGACCAGGTAGTTGGCCAACCATCGCGGCGGTCTGCGCCGACCGTCCACGCTTCTTCGGAGCAATTGGGCCGATTCCAGCACTGTCGGATCCACCCCCAGCCGGTCGCACAGCGAGGGTTTCGGATCGAAATCCGCACCAAACCATTCAACTTCTGCCACCAACAGCGCCATAAGTGCTTTTAACACCCTGGATCGGTCTCTCACTCGTGTTAGACCGCCGCTCCGATTCCGCCACTCTGCACTTCGAACTCCATCGCCGTGCCGGGTGGCGCCTCCGAGGAATGAACTTCATGGCAACTCGCGTCGCAATCAATGGCTTTGGCCGCATTGGCCGAAATGTACTTCGAACCGCAATCAACGAACCCGATGTGGAAATCGTTCACATCAACGACTTGGCCTCCATCGACCTGCTGGCCCACCTGTTGAAGTATGACTCGGTTCACGGCCCCTTCGATGCGGCAGTCGAAGCGGTGGAGGGCGGCCTCACGGTAAACGGAAAGTTCATCGCGACCAGCGCGGAGCGGAACCCGACCGACCTCCCATGGGCCGCAAGCAACATCGACGTTGTGATGGAATGCACGGGCCTGTTTCGCTCCCGAGAAAAGGCGGCCCTGCACTTGGAGGCAGGCGCCAAGAAGGTCATCATCTCGGCGCCGGGCGTCGACCCGGACGCGACGGTGTGCGTGGGCGTCAACGAAGGGATCCTCAAGGCGGACGACCTCGTCGTGTCGAACGCGTCTTGCACCACCAACTGCCTCGCACCGATGGCAAAGGTGTTGCACGAGTCCTTTGGAATCGAGGAAGGGTTGATCACCACCATCCACAGCTACACCATGGACCAACGCCTGTTGGACTCCACCCACAAAGACTTCCGCCGGGCCCGCGCCGCGGCGCAGAACATGGTCCCCACCACCACGGGTGCAGCCGCCGCCGTGGGCCTCGTGTTGCCCGACCTTGCCGGCAAGCTCAACGGCATGTCCGTGCGCGTTCCCACTCCCAACGTGTCCATTGTGGACCTTGTGTTCCGTTCGACCCGACCGATGACCGTGGAAACCATCAACGCTGCCCTCGCAGCAGCCGCCAATGGACCCATGGCGGGCGTGCTCGCCTATTCGGAGGAGCCCCTTGTTTCGTCGGATCTGATTGGCAACCCCAATTCATCCATCATCGATGGCCTGTCCACGCAGATGATGGGAGACCGGATGGCCAAGGTCCTCGCTTGGGACGACAACGAATGGGGCTTTTCCAACCGGATGGTTGATCTCACCAAGACGCTTGCATCGCTGGGATAACCAATGACCGCCACCATCCGAGACCTCGACCTCAAGAACGCAGACGTGTTGCTGCGAGTGGACTTCAATGTCCCGATGAGCGACGGCGCAATCAGCGACGACACGCGCATCCGCGCCGCACTGCCCACCATCCAGTACCTCCAAGAACAAGGGTGCCGGACCATCATCTGCAGTCACCTGGGTCGGCCCGGTGGACAGGTGGACCCTTCCGCTTCACTCGAACCGGTCGCCGGTCGGCTCGCCGAGTTGCTGGACACCGAGATCGTCTTCTCTCCTGAGATCACGGGTGACGGGGTGCAGGAGATCGCGCGCACGCTGCCAAGCCGCGGGATCATGGTGCTGGAGAACCTTCGATTTCACCCGGGAGAAAAGGCCGGCGCACTCGACTTTTCCGGTGACCTTGCGCGACTCGGCACGGTGTTCGTCAACGACGCATTCGGAGCCATGCACCGCAAAGATGCATCCATCGCGGGCGTCCCCACGCTGATGGAACAGGCCGCCGTTGGCCTGTTGGTCGGCCAAGAAATTGAGGCGCTGACCAAGCTCGTTGATGGGCCCAAGCATCCCTTTGTGGGCGTGCTCGGTGGCGCCAAGGTGTCCGACAAGATCAACATCGTTGACGCACTGGCCCGCCGGTGCGACACCTTGATCATTGGTGGCGCGATGGCGTACACCTTCCTGAAGGCAACGGGCGTCGACGTGGGAGCAAGCCGCGTCGAAAACGCCAAACTCAACCACGCGAAGCGCGTGCTTGAGCGCTGCGAGAGTCGCGGGGTGACCGTCCTTCTGCCCATCGACCACGTCGTGGCAACCGAGCTGTCTGAAGGCGTGGAAACCCAAGTGGTGACCGACATCCCAGAGGGAATGATGGGTCTCGACATCGGACCCGAGACCGTTGCCGCGTACGCCGCAGCGTTGAAGGAAGCCGAGACCATCTTCTGGAATGGACCCATGGGCGTGTTCGAGATGGAGGCATTTGCTGCCGGCACTCGAGGGGTGGCCCAAGCAGTCTCGGATTCACAAGCGTACAGCGTGGTGGGCGGTGGCGACTCGGCCGCTGCGGCCACGAAATTCGACCTGACCGATGGGATGAGTCACATCTCGACCGGTGGTGGCGCTTCCTTGGCATTCGTCGAAGGCACCACATTGCCCGGCATCCGGGTCATCAATGAGCGGCGCTCCTGATGGCCCGTCGTCCATTCATTGCTGGAAACTGGAAGATGAACCTGAGCCCGCAGGCGGCCGGAGAGCTTGCTGCATCGCTCAAATCGGCCTTGATCGATGAGACGGGGGTTGATGTGCTGGTTGCGCCCACCGCATTGGCCATCCCCACAGTGGTCGACGCACTCCGTCACACCGGCCTGATGGTGGCTGCCCAAGACATCCACCCATCGACCAACGGCGCGTTCACGAGCCAAATGAGCGGCCCCATGTTCCGGGAAGCCGGATGCTCCCACACCCTCGTTGGGCACTCTGAGCGTCGAAGCCTGTTCGGCGACGACGACGCCGTGGTCAACGCGAAAGTCCATGCTGCGTTTGCATCCGGCCTGCTGCCCATCCTCTGCATTGGCGAGACGCTCGAGGAGCGCGAAGCGGGCCAAGCAGAAGCGGTGGTCAGTCGCCAACTCGCACACGGCCTGAGTGGTCTCGAACCGGACCAAGTCGTCGCGACAACGATTGCGTACGAACCCGTTTGGGCCATCGGCACCGGCGTCACCGCCACTCCATCCCAAGCCCAAGAGATGCATGCGTTCATTCGCGGGTGGCTTGGAACATCGTATCCGCCGTTCGTTGCCAACCAAACGCGGATTCAATACGGGGGCAGCGTGAAACCGACAAACGCGGTCGAACTGCTCAATCAACCCGACATCGACGGGGCCTTGGTGGGCGGAGCGTCGCTCACCGCCGAAAGCTTTGTTGCCATTGTGCGCGCGGGGTCCTAAGGAGGGCTGCTATGCAACTATTCGTCACGATTACACACATCATTCTGGCCTTTACGATGATCCTCATCATCTTGCTGCAACCGGGCAAAGAAGGCGGCGCTGCCCTGGCCGGTGGGTCCAGCGGTAACCAGATGTACGGTCCCCGTGGGGCCGGCAACTTCCTTGGAAAAGCCACGACGTTCGTCGCGAGTGGCTTCATGATGACCAGCATTGCGCTCGCATTGTACAGCTCCGAGAAGGTCCAGTCGGGAACCAACATCGAAGACGCCATCCAGCGTCTCGAAGGCGCTGACGACGACGGCTTTGGGATTCCGATGCCCGTGACCACCGGTGAGCAGGAACCAGCCACCGAGCTTCCCGGTCAAGACGCTCTGGAGGCGGGCGACGCCGGCGAGGTTCCGGTGGGTACTCCTGCATCGGAGACGCCTCCTGAACCAAGCGACGGCACGGAAGTCGCACCGGCTGAGTGACCCATTTGACAGGGTTTCCATGGAAGTTAGTACCCGGTGTCAACACTTGCGAGGGTGGCGGAATTGGTAGACGCGCTGGATTAAGGATCCAGTGGCCATAGGCTGTGGGGGTTCGATTCCCCCCCTTCGCACCATACACACAAGACCGAGAGTGCCCCGCCGGCCTCTCGGTTTTTTTTACGCACCGCCGCATCCGACGGTCGCAGTCGCCTACGCGCTTGGCCGAATTCGACGGTCGCAGGTGTCCGCGTCAATGCACTCGCCGTAGAGTGTCATCCGATGGTTGGTCAGGCGAATGCCCAGTTGCTGGGCGACCAGCACCTGTCGTTCCTCGATGAGTTCGTCCTCGAACTCGAAGATTTGGCCGCAAATGGTGCAGATCAAGTGGTCGTGGTGATGGTCGGGTTCGGCCGGTTCGTACATGGCTGGCCCGTCGCCGAACCGGCGCTCCTTGGCAACGCCCGCATCGACGAACAATCGCAGAGTCCGGTACACCGTCGCATACCCCACAGCGGGGTAGCTCTTCTGCACCGCCTCAAGCAACCCATCGATGGTTGTGTGTTCATCCAGCTCCAGAAACGTGTCCAGAATGACTTCGCGCTGACGCGTCCGCTTCAACCCGTTTTGGGCCATGTGGTCGGCCAACAAGTCTCTCAACATTTGAGGACGTTCCTGCATACGACAACTCCCCGGTCCAGACTGTATTAGCCTGTCGCGGGGAGTTTCGGGATTTGGTCGCGGTGAAAACCGCGATCTTATTCTTCAGCGGATTCCGCCGAGCCCTCGGAGGCATCGGGTGCGGCGGGGGCCTCTTCGGACTCCACTGCGGCTTCGGCTTCCGTCTCAGCGGCAGCCGATTCCTCGGGCGCCGGGGCTGCAGACTTGGCCTTGGACGCAGCCGGATCGAAGTCGCCGACCAGTTCGATGTACGCCATCGGCGCATCATCACCAGGACGGAACCCGGCTTTCATGATCCGCGTGTACCCACCAGGACGCTGCTTGTAGCGTTCGGCATATTCACCAAACAGCCGCTCGAGGGCCTCGGGGTTGTTGACCCAGCGGCGAGCGCGACGGATGAAGTGAAGACGGCGGGCCCGAGCGGCCTCCAGGGCGTCGCCTTTCAGACCATCCAGGGTCGAGGGTGGAACCCGCTTGCCCATCGTGATGACCTTGTCGGCGATGCGACGCAGCTCCTTGGCTTTGGCTTCGGTAGTCTTGATTTGGCCGTGCACCATCAAGGACGTGACCATGTTCCGATACATGGCTTTGCGGTGTGCGCTGTTCCGTCCGAGACGACGACCTGCTTTGCGGTGACGCATGGTTGACTCCTACGCGATTGGCTGCGGCAAACGCCGCACCAACCTACTTGGTGCGATCTTTGGGAAAGTTGTGAAGCTTCATACCAAGAGACAGGCCGAGTTCGGACAGGATCTCTTGGATCTCGTTGAGCGACTTGCGACCAAAGTTCTTGGTCTTGAGCATCTCGGGGACGCTTCGCTCAACGAGCTGCCAGATGTACTCGATGCCGGCGTTCTGCAAGCAGTTCGCCGAACGTACCGACAACTCGAGTTCGTCCACGCGCTTGAAGAGGTTCTCGTTCCAATCTTCTTCGGGGGCGGTGTCCTCGGCCGCAACCGGCTCCGGCTCTTCCACGAAGTTGATGAAGATTTGAATCTGCTCCTTCAGGATCTTCGCAGCGAAAGCGACGGCATCTTCGGGAGAGACCGAACCATCGGTCCATACTTCGAGCGTGAGTTGGTCGAAGTCGGTGCGGTGACCAACGCGGGCGTTGGTGACGGTGTACTTGACCTTCTGGATCGGGCTGTGGAGCGCATCAACGGGAATCGTTCCCACCGCTGCTTCGAGCTCTTCGGTCATGGCACCCAGCACAAAACCGCGACCCATCGAGGCAGTCACCTCGGCCTGGAAGCGCCCGCCCTCGGTGAGGGTGGCAACGACCAAGTCGGGGTTGAGCACTTCGGCTTCCCCGTCGAACCGAATGTCGCCAGCGGTGACGTCGACCGTCTCGCCTTCGCCGCACGTCTTGTCGATGTGTCCGTTCAGCACTTCGCTGGAGGAGGTACGGATGCGCACCTGCTTGAGGTTCAGCACGATGTTCGTGACATCGTCAACCACACCGGGGATCGAGCAGAACTCATGCAAAACACCATCGATTTTAACGGTTTTGATGGCCGCCCCTTGGAGGCTCGACAACAAGATGCGTCGAAGGGCGTTGCCCATGGTGATGCCGAAGCCGCGCTCGAGGGGACGCACAACGAACTTGCCGTAGGTGTCCGTCGACTTGCGGGCTTCAACGCGCTTGGGACGAATGAGAGAGCGCCAGTTGGCGGCGACGATTTCTTGCATGATGACTCCATCCGGGTTTCTTCCTGCTGGACCAAGCAGGTTCTGCACCCGGCTGAACAGTGTTTGGGCCACACGCAACAAGCGCGAGGCCCTGGTCCGTTTGAATCAGAGAACGATCAGACGCGTCGCTTCTTCGGCGGGCGGCACCCGTTGTGAGGGATTGGCGTCACGTCGCGAATGTGCGTGATCCGCAATCCCGCGGTCGCAACGGCGCGGAGCGCGCTCTCGCGGCCGGAGCCGGGGCCCTTCACGAACACTCCTACGGCCTTCAAACCATGCTCCATGGCTTTCTTGCACGCGTCTTCCGCGACCAGTCCGGCTGCGAAGGGAGTGCTCTTGCGAGAGCCCTTGAAACCCTTCACGCCCGCTGATGACCACGCAATGGTGTTTCCTGCTTGGTCTGTCACGGTGACGATGGTGTTGTTGAAGGTCGCCTGAATGTAGACGATTCCGCTTGGGATGTTCTTTTTGGTCCGGCGAGCGGACCGAGTCTTGGTCTTGGCCATGGTTCAGTCCTCCGTTTAGCGCTTGCGGCCGGCTGTACGAACGGGGCCCTTCCGGGTCCGTGCGTTGGTGTGAGTGCGCTGACCACGCACCGGAAGGCCCTTCTTGTGGCGCAGGCCACGGTAGGCTCCGATGTCGATCAGTCGCTTGATGTTCATCGCGATTTCTTTTCGAAGGTCACCTTCGACTTGGTACTCGTTTTGAATGACGGTACGAATCGCTGCCACTTCGCTCTCTGAGAGGTCGTTGGCCTTGATGTCGCGCGCAACGTTGGCTTTGTCGCAGATGTCTGCGGCAGTCTTGCGCCCGATCCCGAAAATGTAAGTCAGTGCGATGTCCACCCGCTTGTTGCGCGGAAGGTCCACACCCTCAATACGTGCCATGCGTCACCCCTGCCGTTGCTTGTGTTTTGGGTTTTCGCAAACGATGCGGAGAACACCGCGTCGTTTCACTACACGACATTTGTCGCAAATCTTCTTTACGGAAGCTCGGACTTTCATTGTTTACTCCCCTCGCCGACTGCGTCGGTTCAACAGGTGTTTTGGTGGTTCGCTCAGGACGGGAAAAGTTCCCGACCCGGAGGTAATATGGAACGTCGAATCGACGGCTTTGAGCCCCTATCCGATCGCCCGGACGCCCAAAGGCGGAGGCCTTCTATACGCTTCCCTGGGACCCGTCAAGGCGAGGACACGCCTTCGATCGGACACGCCCCGCACGAAGTGGGTCGGCACAGGCTCAATCCTTGATTGAAGCCAGAATTTGGCCCCGTACTGTGTCGATTGGCTGATCACCATCGACGGTGTGAACTTGAACCCGCGATTCAAGCCAAGACAAGACCGGGGCCGTGTCGTTGACGTAGGTATTCAGCCGAGCCCGCACCGTATCTTCCGCATCATCCTTGCGCTGCACGACCTCGCCACCACACCGATCGCAGACCGATCCGGTCGCGGGAGGGTTGTGGTCCACATGGTAGGTCGCGCCGCAGGACAGGCAGGTTCGCCGCCCACTGAGACGGGCAACAAGAACCGGAGACTCAACCTGTATGTTGATGACCGCACCGATCCCGCGGTTGTGCTCCGCGAGCCAATCGCTCAGCATCTCGGCTTGGGGGATGGTCCTGGGAAACCCATCCAACAACGATCCGGCTGCACAGTCGGATTCCAGCAAACGCGAGGCCACGATGTCGCAGACCACGCGGTCGGGCACCAACTCTCCCTTGTTGATGAAACTCTTCGCGAGTTCTCCGAGGTCCGTGCCCTCCTTGAGATGCTTGCGAAAAATGTCGCCGGTCGAGATGTGGGGGATCGACAAGGCCTCGCAAATGGCGGCGGCTTGCGTGCCTTTTCCTGCGCCAGGAGGACCAAACAGAATCACATCCATCGTCGATCTCCTGATGGTTATTGTGCGCCCAGCGTTCCACGGCGGCCGCCAGCCGACCCTTGTCCCGGCCCGACCACTCCGTCGTAGTGTCGGGTCATCAGGTGACCCTCAATCTGCGCAACGGTGTCCAAGGTCACGCCAACAATGATCAGCAGGCCGGTCCCACCGAAGTAAAACGGCACGCCGTAGGAGCTGATCAGAACCGTCGGCAGGATGCACACCACCGACAAATACAGTGAGCCACCGAGCGTGAGCCGGGTCAGCACCCGGTCCAGATACTCCGCGGTCTGGCGTCCCGGGCGAAGCCCCGGAACGTATCCGCCTTGCCGCCGGAGGTTGTCTGCGACGTCCACCGGGTTGAAGGTGACTGCCGTGTAGAAGTAGGCAAAGAAGATGATCATGCCGATGTACAGCAAGTTGTACGTCCACGTACCCGGCATGAAAGCCGCGCTCACCGCATCGAACAGCGGATGGGCGTAGAAAGTCCCGATGGTCGCAGGAAACATCATCACACTGGACGCAAAGATCGGCGGGATGACGCCCGATACATTGACCTTCAACGGCAGGTGGGTCTGCTGACCGCCGTACACCCGGCGTCCAACGACGCGCTTCGCATACTGGATCGGAACCTGCCTCTGGCCACGCTCGACGTACACGATCGCCATGACCACGCCCACCATGAAGGCCATCAACAAGACCGCACCCAGCAGGGAGATTTCGCCGATGGTCACCTTTTGATACGTGTTCATCGCGCCCGACGGGAGCGCTGCAATGATTCCACAGGTGATGATCAGCGAAGCCCCGTTTCCAATGCCTCGGTCGGTGATCTGCTCGCCAAGCCACATGACGAAGCAGGCGCCTGCCGTCATCGTGATGACCGTCATGAGGCGAAACGCCCAGCCCGACTCGATCACAACGTCGGTTCCGCCGAGCGTCTTCATCTGTTCGAGGCTGATGGCGATTCCCATCGACTGCACGACGGAAATACCGATGGTCATGTATCGGGTGTACTGGGTGATTTTCTTGCGACCGGTCTGCCCTTCTTTGGACAAACGCTCAATCTGCGGCATCACCACCTGCATCAACTGCATGATGATGGACGCCGAGATGTACGGCATAATGCCCAAAACGAACACGCTGAACTGTTCCAAGGCACCGCCTGAGAACATGTCGTACAGACCAAGCAAGGTCCCTTGGGTGTTCGCAAAGAAGTCGCCCAGCGCAACGCGGTCCACGCCTGGCGCGGGAATGAAGATGCCCAGCCGGTAGATGCCGAGCATCGCCAGGGTGAAGAAGATGCGCGCGCGGAGGTCGGGGATCTTCAGCACATTGGCGATTGCCTCAATCACGTCAGATGACCTCTACTGTGCCGCCGGCGGCCGAAATTTTCTCGGCTGCAGACTTTGTGAACTTTGCGGCCTTGATCGTCAGCGCTTTGTCGATCTCGCCGTTGCCAAGAACCTTGATGCCGTTCTTCGCAATCTTGGAGATCACGCCAGCGGCCTTGAGTGCCTCTGCATCCACGGTGTCGCCTTTGCTGAACTTCGCAGAGATTCGGTCGAGCCCCACTTCGGTGTACTGCTTGGCGAAGATGTTGTTGAATCCACGCTTGGGAAGTCGGCGTTGAAGCGGCATCTGTCCACCCTCGAAGCGAGGATGAATCGTGTTTCGGGCGCCCTGGCCCTTGGTACCGCGGCCCGCAGTTTTCCCCTTGCCGGACCCTTCACCCCGACCAACGCGCTTGCGGGCCTTGGTGGAACCGGGGGATGGCTTCAGGTTGCTCAGTTCGTTCGCCATGACTGGCTCCTTTGGACGCTACGCGTCCAACTCTTGGACATCCACGAGATGGATGACCTTACGCACCATGCCGCGAATGGCGGGCGTGTTGTCGAGGATACGTTCTTGGTTGGGACGCTTGAGACCCAGGCCCGCCACCGTGGCGCGCTGCGTCTTTGTGCTTCCAATCAGACTCTTCTTCAGGACGACTTTCAACTTGTTCATGTCGGACCCCTATTTGGTGTTGGCTGCGTCGGCCGCACCGTCAACTGAGCTTCCCCAGACGCGTGAGCCAACAGAGTAGTCGTCGAGAAACTCGTCCGCTTTGCGACCGAGGCGAGCGGCGTACATCTCCGGCGACTCGAGCCGTGCGAGCGCGTCCATGACGGCCTTGACGACGTTGTTTGCATTGTTCGAGCCGACGACCTTGGTGAGGACATTCGAGTATCCCGCAGCATCGAGGATGGCTCCAACCTTCGCGCCCGCGATGACACCGGTACCGGGGGAGGCGGGACGCAGCACGACTTTGGACGCACCAAACCGGCCGTTCACAAAGTGGGGCACGGTTCCTTCGAGGACCGGCACGTCGACCATGGTGCGGCGCGCGCGCTCGCCCGCTTTGCGAATGGCTTCGGGGACTTCGGCCGCCTTGCCGTATCCCAGGCCCACCCGGCCGTTCCCGTCACCAACCACAACCAAAGCCGTGAAGTTGAAGCGGCGACCGCCCTTCACGACCTTTGCGACGCGGTTGATGTCAATGGTCTTTTCAATCAGCCCGTCGTCTTTTTCTTCGCGGCGGTTCTTTCGTTTGTTGTTCACGACGAATCTCCTAGAACTTCAAGCCAGCTTCGCGAGCGGCATCGGCCAGCGCTTGAACGCGACCATGGTAAAGAAAACCGTTTCGGTCGAAGGTCACCGTTTCAATGCCTGCGTCGATTGCTTTCTTCGCGATGGCGGTGCCGACTTCAACGGCGGCAGCCTTGTTGCCCTTGTGGCCCTTGATTTCAAGGTCGCCGGATTGGGTCGACGCTGAAACCAAGGTGGTGCCGGTCTCATCGTTGATGATTTGGGCGTAGATGTGCTTCGTTGAGCGGAAGATCGACAACCGGGGCCGGGCCGCTGTACCGCGGACGGTTTTCCGGATGTGCATCTTGCGACGAAGGCGCGATTTTGTGCGTGGGTTGGTCTTAGCCATGTTGAACTCCTCCGCCGATTAAGCGGACTTACCGGCTTTGAGACGGACGTACTCGCCCTGGTAACGAACGCCCTTCCCTTTGTAGGAATCGGGCGGACGAAATCCTCGGATTTCAGCGGCACACTGGCCGACCTTTTCTTTGTCGATCCCGCTCACCGTTACGAGCGTGTTCTTGTCGACCGAAATCGTGACACCCTCAGGGAATGGCACTTCGATCGGGTGACTGTACCCAAGGTTGAACACAGCCTTTGAACCCTGAACGGATGCCTTGTAGCCGACCCCGTTGATTTCCAGTTTCCGCTCAAAGCCCTGGGACACACCCGTCACCATGTTGTTGAGCAAGGCGCGCATGAGTCCGTGATTGGCGCGAAACGCCTTGGAGTCATTTGCCCGGGCCACCACAACGACGTCGGACTGAACATCAAAAGTGATGCCTTGAGCGATGGTTTGCGTCAGTTGGCCTTTGGGCCCTTTGACGACCAGCTGCGCATCGTTGACCGCAACGGTCACGCCGCTCGGCAGAGAGACAGGCTTGTTTCCAATACGAGACATCTTTTTTCTCCTACCAGACGTAGCAAAGGACTTCGCCGCCGACACCCTTTGCGCGGGCTTGACGGTCGGTCAGCACGCCACCGGGGGTGGTCAGAATGGCGACGCCCAATCCATTGCGGACCTGCGGAATGTCGTTTCGTCCGACATACACACGCCGCGATGGCTTGCTGATGCGTTTGAGGCCGCGAATCACACCGTTGTAGTTCGCGTCGTACTTGGGAAAGATCTTGATGGCACCTTGGGGGCCACTTTCGACCTCGACATAGCCCTCGATGAAGCCTTCATTCTTGAGGATCTTTACAATCTCAAGCTTGATCTTCGAGCGGGGAACCACGAGGTTTCCGTGGCGCGCTTGCATCGAGTTGCGGATGCGGGTCAGCAGATCGGCGATTGGATCGGTCATTGGACTCTCCTATCGGAGACAGAAAAAACAAAGGGTAGAAAGAAACCGCGGTGAGGCTCGAAAGCCCACTGCTCAGCCCGAAGGCTCTGGTTACTTGTCGGCGAAGGGCATCCCGAGAGCTTTCAACAGCGCTCGACCCTCCTCGTCGGTGTTGGCGGAAGTCACGAACGTGATGTTCATGCCGGTGATTCGTTGGACCTTGTCGTAGTCGATCTCGGGGAACACGATTTGCTCGGTGATGCCCATCGAGTAGTTCCCACGACCATCAAATCCGTTGGGGTTCAAGCCACGGAAGTCGCGAATCCGGGGGATTGAGATGGCAATCAGGCGATCCAGGAACTCCCACATGAACGTAGAACGGAGTGTCACCTTGGCGCCCAACGGCATTCCGTCGCGAAGCTTGAAGTTCGCGATCGACTTGCGAGCGCGGGTGATCACGGCCTTCTGACCCGTGATCAATCCGAGCTCCGCAGCGGCGGATTCAAGGATCTTCATGTTGGTGATGGCTTCCTTGAGACACGTGTTGACCACGATTTTCTCAAGCTTCGGAACCATCATGACGTTTCCGTAGCTGAAGTCTTTCTGCAGCTGCGGAAGGACGACCTCTTTGTACTGGGTTTTCAGACGCGGTTGCATGGTCTGTCCCCTTATGCCTTGGCAAGCGCGGCGCCGGTCTTTCGATCGATGCGCACCTTCTTCCCATCCACGACAGACCAGGCCGCCTTCACCTTGCGGCCTTCCTCGGCGTCGTAGAGAGAAACATTGGAAATGTGAATGGCAGCCTCTTTCTCGACGGTCCCGCCAGCACGCCCGCCTTGGGGCTTGATCTGACGGGTCACGAGATTGACCTGCTCGATGATGACGCGGTCCGTATCCGTCATGATGTCGATGACGCGACCGGTCGCACCCTTGTGCTTCCCGGTGGTCACGATGACGGTGTCGTCACGCTGGATCTTGTACTTGGCCATGCTGTTGCGCCCCTTAGAGTACTTCCGGCGCCAACGACACGATCTTCATGTACTTCTTGGCACGGAGTTCCCGAGCCACAGGACCGAAGATGCGCGTGCCGATGGGCTCGCCTTCGTTGTTGATCAGAACCGCGGAGTTGGTGTCGAAGCGGATGTACGACCCGTCGGCACGTCGAAGTTCCTTTGCGGTGCGGACGATGACGGCCTTCATGACGGAGCCCTTCTTGACCTTGGCGTTCGGAATGGCTTCCTTCACCGAGACAACAATGACGTCTCCCACGGTGGCGAACCGACGCTTTGACCCGCCGAGCACCTTGATGCACAGCACTTTCTTTGCGCCAGAGTTGTCGGCGATGTCGAGGACACTTTCAGTCTGAATCATGTCATTCTCCCCCGCTTTACGCGCTGTCGCCGTCGACGATCACCCAGCGCTTGCGCCGAGAAATCGGACGACTCTCTTCGATCACAACGGTCGAGCCCTGCACCGCAGAGTTCGATTCGTCGTGAACCATGTAGGTCTTCCGCCGCTTGATGTACTTGTGATAGCGGGGGTGCTTGACCAGCCGCTCCACCCGTACAGTGGCGCTCTTTTCCATCTTGTTGGACACTACGACGCCGGTGAGCCGACGCTTGGTCGACCCGGTGCCAGTGTTGGTTGCATCTGCAGCCATGATCCCTTCCTCGAGAAGTGGGTGTAAGCAAGCAAAACAAACGAAGCGTTTGCGATTGCATTTCGACGCGAGGTCTCCCGCGGGATGCGGGACCCAAGGTCGGCGTTGCTCACGCCAAGCACTGAAATCAGTGCCAAAGTGCACCTGTGAGGGTGCACCGCCCCGGAACGACCCGGAGCGGTCGCGTTTTATTCGCCTGGTGTGACCTTGTCAACGATCCCCTTCAGGAAACCGCCGGCCCCACCTTCACCACCGCCGATTTCGCCGGGGGTGAACGATGAACGGTGGGCATCGCGAAGCGAGTTGGGGGCAAGCGACTGCTCGATCTCCCGCGCTCGCTGGGCGGTGCGCGTTCGCGCGATCCCTTTGCGAAGCTTGGCAAGCTTCGAGGTGTCCTCGAGCTGGCCGGTCTTGCTCCGAAACCGGGCGTCCATCAGTTCGCGCTCGAGCTGAAGTTCGCGATGAACCAAGCTCTTATCATCCAGACTGTTCAAATCTACGGCGGACATTACAGCACCTCGCGACGCAAGACAAACTTGGTCTTGACTGGCATTTTGTGACCGGCAAGCCGCATGGCCTCTTGGGCCACCTCGACGGGAACGCCTTCGAGTTCGTAGATGATGCGTCCGGGTTTTACCGGCGCGACCCACATCTCGGGCGAACCCTTACCTTTACCCATCCGGGTTTCGGCAGGCCGTTTGGTGATTGGCTTGTCGGGAAAGACCCGAATCCAGACTTTCCCGCCCCGTTTCACGTGGCGGGTCATGGCGATACGACCGGCTTCGATTTGGCGTGCGGTCAACCAACCACACTCAAGCGCCTGAAGGCCGAAATCGCCGAAGCTGACTTCGCTTCCCCGGTACGCCTTGCCCCGCATCCGGCCCTTTTGTACCTTCCGCCAACGAACTCGTTTTGGACTCAGCATTGGAATTCTCCAAGTAAAAAAAGTTTAAGCAAACCCACCGAGGTGGGTGGGATTCGACCGCCTTAGTTGGCAGCCGAATCGTCGTCTCCGGGCATGATCTCGCCCTTGAAAATCCAGACTTTGACTCCAATGATTCCATAGGTGGTCTTCGCTTCCGCGAAGCCGTAGTCAACGTCTGCTCGAAGTGTGTGAAGCGGTACGCGGCCTTCGCGATACCACTCGCGACGGGACATTTCTGCTCCGCCGAGTCGCCCGGCGCACATCACCTTGACGCCCTTCGCGCCGGCGCGTTGAGCTTGGGTGACCGCTTTCTTCATCGCGCGGCGGAAGCTCACACGCTTCACCAACTGGGCCGCAATGTTCTCAGCGACGAGCTGCGCATCGGTTTCGACCTTGCGCACTTCAATCACGTTGAGGAACACCTCGGTGTCGACGAGCTTCTTGAGTTCCGCCTTCAGCGACTCCAGGCCGCTCGCACGTTTCCCGATGATGATGCCCGGCTTTGCAGCGTGGACGAACACCTTGGCCTTGCTGGCCGCCCGCTCGACGCGAACCTTGCTGATCCCGGCATGGAACAGCTTGGCCTTGAGAAACTTCCGAATCGTCAGGTCCTCGTGGAGAAACTTTTGGTAGTCCTTGTCGGCGTACCAAGTGCTTTCCCAATCACGGACAATTCCAACACGGAATCCAACTGGATTTACTTTCTGACCCATGGCTTCTCCTTAGGCCTCGCCCACAATCACGGTGATGTGACTTGTGCGCTTGAGAATCTTGGTCGCCATGCCGCGGGCACGGGGACGGAAACGACGAAGGGTGGGCCCCTCATCGACGAACACTTTCTTGATGACCAAGTTGTCGATGTCGATCTTGTCGCCGTCGCGGTTTGCCTTGAACTCGGCATTGGCCACGGCAGACTCGACCAGACCCTTCAACAACGGGGCGGTCTTTTTCCGGGTGAACTGGAGGATTTCGAGGGCTTCCCCAACCTCCCGTCCGCGGATGAGATCCGCAACAAGGCGCGCCTTGCGAGCGGATACTCGGACTGTACGAAGTTTAGCTTGGGCTTCCATTTGCATATCTCCCTAGCGAACCTTGCTCTTTTTATCGGCCGCATGTCCCCGGAAATGCCGGGTTGCAGCGAACTCGCCGAACTTGTGCCCAATCATGTTCTCCGTGACGTACACCGGGATGAACTTGCGACCGTTGTGAACGGCGAAGGTCAAGCCGATGAAATCGGGGATGATGACCGAACGACGGCTCCACGTCTTGATCACGGCCGAACCACCTGCCTCGCGGGCGGCTTCGGCCTTGGCGAGGACGTGTTGGTCCACGAAGGGCCCTTTCTTTACTGAACGTGCCATTTGTTTCTCCTACCGTCGACGCTTGACGATGAACTTGTTGGACGGCTTCTTCTTGGCGCGGGTCTTGTAGCCCTTTGTGGGCTTGCCCCAAGGAGTCACAGGATGACGTCCCTTGGCGCGACCTTCACCACCACCGTGGGGGTGGTCGATCGGGTTCATTGCGGTACCGCGCACCTTGGGGCGGCGGCCCAACCAACGAGACCGACCGGCCTTACCAATGGTTTGGTTTTCGTGTTCTTGGTTCCCAACCTGGCCGATCGTTGCCGTGCAGTTCTTGTGAACTTGCCGCAACTCGCCCGAGGGCAGCCGGAGCAAGCACAACTCGCCCTCTTTGGCCATCACTTGCGCGTATGAGCCGGCAGACCGGCAGAGCTGGCCACCCCGACCAATCTGCATCTCAATGTTGTGTACCCACGTACCCAAAGGAATGTTGGTCAACTTGAGCGCGTTTCCGGGTTGAATGTCGGCTTGCTCGCTCGCAAGCACGGTCGCCCCAACCTCGAGGCCCAGAGGCCAGAGGATGTAGCGTTTCTCACCATCAGCGTAGTGAATCAGTGCGATCCGAGCGCTTCGGTTCGGATCGTACTCGACGCTGGCCACGGTGCCCGGAACGCCGGCCTTGTCGCGCTTGAAGTCGATGACGCGATACCGACGCTTGTGGCCACCACCCCGGTGTCGGGATGTGATCCGACCGCGGTTGTTGCGGCCGCCGGTGCGCTTGGTGGCTTTGATCAACGACTTCTCGGGCTTGTCGGTGGTGACCTCGGCGAAGTCACTGTTCGACATGAAGCGTCGAGACGGCGTTGTGGGATTGAACTTCTTGGTTCCCATTGTTCAGCTCCCCGCTATTGCGATTCGTAAAAGTTGAGAGAGTCGCCCTCTGCAAGCTTGACGTATGCCTTCTTCCAGTTCGAGCGTTTCCCGTAAAATCGACCGAATCGTTTGTTCTTTCCGCGCACCACCGCGGTCCGGACGTCCTCGACACTGACGCCGAAGACCGATTCGATTGCTGTCTTGATCTCGTGCTTGTTGGACCCGACACCGACCTCGAACGCGTAGACGTTTCCAGCTTCTTCGAGGCTGGTGGTCTTCTCCGTTAGAATCGGGCGGATGAGCACGTCATGAAGTTCGGCCATGACTTACGCCTCCAAACGGGCAACGACGGCATCCACGGCTGCGGATGTCATTGCCAAGTTCTTGTGATCGAGCACGTCGTACACGTTGAGGCCCTCAACTGGGAGCACCTTTACCCCGGAGATGTTCCGGGCCGACTTGATCACCGTTTCGTCCTTTTCGGAAAGGACAAGCAAGAGGTCCTCGAACTCAAACTTCTTCATCACGTCCACAAAGGCGCGGGTCTTGATTTCGGAGAGCTCAAAAGCCTCAAACACGGTCAATGCGTTTTCTTCCGTTCGGCGGCTAAGCGCGCTCTTGAGCGCGGCCCGGCGAACCTTTTTCGGAAGATTGTGCGCGTGAGACCGAGTGTGCGGACCGTGGACCACACCGCCGCCGCGGAACTGAACCGCGCGGCGCGTACCCTGACGAGCCCGACCGGTACCCTTCTGGCGATATGGCTTCTTGCCACCGCCGGAAACCTGGGTTCGTCCTTTGGTCTGATGCGTTCCCGCCCGACGCGCTGCCATCTGGTAACGAACAGCAGCGTAGAACAGGTGCTCTTTGACCTCGGTTCCAAAGACGGCGTCCGCGAGATCGATCTCGCCTACCTTCTTCTTCTCTGTGTTGAAAATATCTACCTTGGGCATCTGATACTCCTACGCCATCTTGATCTCGACGTGGACACCAGCGGAGAGGTCGAGCTTAAGCAAAGCATCGACGGTCTCTTGGCTGGGCTCCAAGATGTCGAGAAGACGGTGGTGGGTGCGACGCTCGAACTGCTCACGCGACTTTTTGTCGACGTGAGGTCCGCGCAGAACGGTCCAGCGACTGATGGTGGTCGGCAAGGGAAATGGTCCCCGGACGTCCACACCAGTGCGCTTCGCCGTCTCGACAATCTCCTTGGCGGAGCGGTCGAGCAGCTTGTGATCAAAGGCCTTGAGGCGAATGCGAATGTTTGGTGCACTGGCCATGGTGGCTCCTGGTTGAAGTGCGCCGCGCGGAACACGCCGCGCGGCAGAGAATGAAAGGTGGTTACTCGACGATTTCGGTGACGACGCCGGCACCCACGGTGCGGCCGCCTTCACGGATGGCGAAGCGAAGCTGCTTCTCGATGGCGATCGGCATGATCAGCTCGACTTCCATCTCGATGTTGTCGCCCGGCATGACCATCTC
>JAYZVA010000090.1:0-73449 GCA_036156175.1 Myxococcota bacterium | reverse complement strand
TCCCAGAACTGCTGGTGAGGCCCGATGCGCTTCCCTTGAAAATGAGTGCTCGGCCGTTGTCGGAGCCGTAGCCCGGTAGGCCAATGCCCACATCGCCGAAGCCGTCGCCATTCGCATCGGCCATCGGTGCGAGAGACGAGCCTGCCAATGCATTGATTTGATTGGGCGACCACTCCAGATGCCGGCTTGTGATGCCGTCCGCGCCACCGAGCCACGCAAAGATCAGGCCTTCACGGTAGTGGGAGTCATCGAGTCGGGGTGCCCCGGCGATGATGTCGTCGAATCCGTCGCCATTTACATCGCTGCCGGCCACAGCGAACCCCAGCCATGCGTCGTGCTGATCGATGGTGGACTCGAAAAATGCCGCGTCGCTGAGACCGTCAGTTGACCCGGTGTACACGCTCACCAACCCCTCATCAAAGTGGCCGTCGTCGTACAGGGGCGTGCCAATCACGATGTCCCAAAAGTTGTCGCCATTCACATCGCCTGCTGCGGCGAGACCCCGGCCAAATTCCGCGCCGGCTTGGTTGCTCTCTTTCGACCAAGCCGCGGTGGACGTCAGCCCCGTACCCGTCCCGTGCCAGACCTGAACACGCCCTTCATCGACCTCACCGTTATCGAACTTCGGTGCAGAGACGGCGAGATCGGCGAGGGCATCGCCGTTGATGTCGCCAATGAGCGCAACCGTGGCGCCAAACTCGGAGTTTGCCTGCCCACCCAGCCAGTTCCACGAGGGGGAGGTTGAAAGCCCGTCCGCAGACCCAAGGTACAGAAATGCAGCGCCTTCGTTTGCATGGCTCCCCGTAAAGCCCGGAGCGCCAACCACAAGGTCGCCGAATCCGTCCCCGTTCACGTCCCAGCCACCAGAAACAGACTGCCCAAAGTTGCCGTTGTCCACCGTTCCGGTCAGAACCACCGCGGGGTCGTCGTCGATTCCCGTGGCGTTGCCCATGTAAATGTAGACGCTTCCCCGGTCGGTGCCGCCGACGTCTTCGTTTGGTGCACCCACGGCGATGTCGTGGTAACCGTCGCCGTCGATGTCGCCGACGCTTGTGGCGCTGCGGCCGAAGTCGGCGCCCGACTCGTCGGTGGGGTGAACGGTGTCGGCGGATGCGGTGCCGATGCCGCCGCTCCCGCCGCCGTACTGAACGTGTGCCCGGCCCGCCCTGCTGCCGCCGCTTTGGTAGGAGGTGAACACAAGATCCGCGAAGCCATCGCCGTTCAAGTCGCCCGCCTCGGCAACGGAGTGTCCCCGATAATGGTCGGTGTCACCGTTCAGGTCACCGTAATGAGAATGAACGCCGGAAGCGGTTGGGCCGCCGAGGTACGTTTTGATGCGCCCCCAGGAGCCATTCCAGCTTCGTTGCCCAACGGAAAAGTCGGCATACCCATCACCGTTGAGGTCACCGATACCCGAAAGCGAGTATCCCATTTCGCGATCGCTGCTGCTCCCGGAGATGTGCCATGAGTCGGACGACGTCACGCCATCCGCAGAGCCAAGAAACACCAAGGCACGACCTGCACTCCCGTCGAAACCAGGCGACCCCACCATCACGTCCGAAAAACCGTCGCCGTTTAGGTCCCCCAGCCCGGCAACGGATTGGCCTGCCCAGCCACTGCTGCGGTCCGATTCCCAGGTCCATCGCGCCGAGGTTTCTAGGCCGGACGCTGAACCGTGAAAGACGTACGCACGGCCTTCGTTTGTATGGCCGTTGTCGAAATTCCTCGCTCCAACGATCAGATCGTCGTAACCGTCACCATCAACATCGCCGGCACCGTCGACCGACCACCCAAAGCTGGAGTTGTTCCGATCGGCTTCCCCGACCCACGCCAGAACGGTGACCCCGTATTCGGACCCGTGGTACACCCAGACGCGCCCTTCATCGCTTTCGCCGTTGTCGTAATAGGGCGCACCCACCGCAATGTCGGCGAAGCCGTCGCCGTTGACGTCGCCCACTGAGCTCACGCAAGTACCGTATTGGGCGTTGGCTTGGTTGCTTTCGCCAGTCCAGTCTGGCTCGGTGGGCAGCCCATCAGCTGAGCCGTAGAACACAAAAACGGCGCCCTCATTGGTTTGACCCTTGTCGTAGAGTCGCGCCCCCACTGCGATGTCGCTGTAGCCGTCGCCGTTGAGGTCCATCCCGCCCGCAACGGCGCACTTTTCGTAGCCGAGGTGAGCATCGGCTTGGTTTGTTTCCCACGTCCAATCGGGCGTCGAGCTGAGTCCATCGACACTGCCGAAGAAGAGCCAAATGCGGCCCTCATCGCTTTCACCGTTGTCGAAATAGGCGGATGAAACCAACAAGTCTTCATAGCCATCGCCGTTGACATCGCCGGCAGTGTTCGCGGAGTGCATGTAGGCCGAGCCTTGATCGTGGGACCACGACCACGTACCAAACCACGGATCCACCGTCACCGGGTACGCCGCATCAACCGCATCGACCACCACGGTCAACCCACTGTCGGCGGACTCCATGCGCGCGTCGAGCGGTTCGCCATCGGCGTCCCAGGCCTTCAGCCCCGCGTAGTGCAGCGGGGCCGCTGTGGGGCGCAGCACAGCGGCCGCCGTGCCCGACTCGCCCACCTTCACCCGTGCGCCGTCAAAGGCCACGTCGATGCGGATGGTGTCGCCGTCGAGGGGTTCGTGCACGGTCCATCCCTGTTCGAGGCCGGCCGGGGTGTTGTGCCACCACTCGGTGACCCCGCGGTGGTCGGCCTCCATGGCCGGAATGCAGGTGTCTGCGTCATCCGCTGCCGTGCCGTCGATGCAGTCGCCCGGCTCAAACGCGGCCGCTTCGGTGCGCTCGCCGTTGATGGCGGTGGTGCGGATGGTCACGGGCTCGGTCTGGGCGCGGCCGGTGCGGAACTCCAACCCGGATGCCTCAAACCGCAGCTGGGCGTTGAGCGGGGGGTGGTGGGCCCGAAACCCGTCGTTCGCCGGGCGGGCCACGTAGGCGGCGACGCCGTCTTCATCGAGCGGGGCATCGACCCACTCGTCGAGGGGGGCATCGTCCGCCCCCACCGTGTCTGCATCGATGGCCGCCTCGGGCGCGCACGCCACGACCAATACACTCGCCAATCCCGGACCGAAGAACCGCATCGCTACTCCTGTGACCCGCGGCACCCCTGCCGCCGGTGTGGACCGCACGCTACCACACGAAAAAGGGCTTGAGAAGCACCGCGCGGGCCGATTCTCGCGGCCGCGCAGTCCGGCGGTTTGGGCGCCGTCACCCGGCTAAATTTGTTCAAAACCTACCCAAAGGTAGTTTGACCAGTTACGGGTCCCGCGGGAGAGGTGCGTGTGTTGTTGGCGTTGATGGGGTGCGGCATTGGCTTGTCGGTGTGGTCGTTCGAGGCCGACACCGGGGATGCCGGTGCGCGGTTTTTCGCGCCGGGCGACGATGCCGGTGCGGCGGCGCCGGAAGCGGACGCCGAGCCCGACCGCGACGGCGACGGCTTCACGGTCGACGACTGCGACGACAACGATCCGACGATTCACCCCGGGCAGTTCGATGACTGCGACGGGATCGACAACAACTGCGACGGCCGGGTCGACGAGGACGCGCTCTGGGACGAAGACCCCGCCAACCCCGTGGTGGATCTCGGCCTCATCACGCCGGCCGACGACTGGTTGGTGAGCGGGCTGTTGGCGCCGAGCAACGACCTCGATGCGATCGAGTTCGAGGTAGAGGACGGCTTGTTTGGCTGGTTCTTCATTGATGTGTTGACCACCGAGATGCCCGCCGACACCGACGTGATGCTCACGCTGTACCTGATGGAAGACGCCGACGGCGCCGCCCAAGGCGCCGTGGCGATCATGGACGACGCGGGGGTGGGCGAGATCGAGTTCATGGCCTACCCGGGCACGGCCTTTGTGGACGACGGCGGCCGGTACCGGCTCGAGGTCAGCACGCTCGAGGGATCGAACTGCGACACGCCTTACACGGTTCTCATCAACGTCGGAAGCTGACCCGGAGGCTCGCGCCGCTGTGCTACCCTGCGGCCATGACGCGGTGGCCCACCATTGCAGCGTTCGTTCTCGCCGGATGCCAGTCGGACGGCGACTCCAAGGCGCCGTTTGCGACCCCACAGAGCGCCGACACGGCCACGGCCGACGACCCCGGCGGTGGGGACGACTCGGGCAGACCCGCGTCCGGTGACGACACCGCCACCGACTGCGATGCGTGCCCGGAGTCCACGGTGACCGCGATGTGGTCCATGGACACCACCGAGTGGGCCTTCGACTCGGCCCGCACCCGCAACAACGCTCTCAAGGGCTTCATCACGTCGTATCTGTGGGGCACACCGGTCACGGACTTTCCCGACCAGATGGAGTTTCTCTACCTTCCGATGACTCAGCTGTGGGGCCCCGAGGGCGACCGCATCGACGAGGCGCTCGAGCCGCTGATGGCCGCGGCCGCCGAGCGCAACCACCACGTGGTGCTGCGGGTCTTCGTGGACTACCCCAGCCGCCCCACGGGGCTGCCGGAGCACCTCGCCGAGACGGTCAGCTGCAACCCCTACACCGAGCACGGCGGCGGCTGTTCGCCCGACTACGACCACCCCGACATGCTCGCCGCCATGGTGGGGCTCATCGAGGCCCTGGGCGCGCGCTACAACGGCGACCCGCGGTTGGGCTTTGTGCAGCTTGGCATGCTGGGTTTTTGGGGCGAGTGGCACACCTGGCCGCACGGCGATTGGTTTCCCAGCGTCGACACCCAAAACGCCGTGCTCGACGCGTACGAAGCGGCGTTTCCCGACACGTTTCTTCAGGCCCGGTACCCGTCGACCAGCATGACCAGCCGATCGGTGGGCTACCACGACGACTCCTTCGCCCACAGCACGCTGGGCGACATCGACTGGTTCTTCCACCCGCGGACCGTGGCGTCGGGGGCCGAGTACCGCTGGCACGACATGCCCATTGGCGGCGAACTTCGACCCGAGCTTCAAGGCGAGGTGTTCAGCGATTCCTACGTCTTGGGCGAATACGCCCAAGACATGAATGCGTGCATCGACACCACCCACGTGAGCTACCTGCTCAACTTCTACGCCTTCAATGGCGACGGCACCGGCTACGTGGGCGACGACCGCACCCGTGCGGAACAGGCCGCCATTCGCATGGGCTACCAGTTTGAGTTGCGGGCGGCATCGCTGCGGCTGTCGGGGCTGGATGGGGACACCGTTGAAGCCACGGTCTCGGTGGAGATCGAACAGTCGGGCGTGGCGCCCTTCTATTACCCGCTGTTTGTCTCGGTGGCGTCCGACTCCTTGGGCACGGGCGCTGTGGGCACCACGGATCTGAGCGACCTGCTCCCCGGCGTACGCCGCACGATCAACCTGCCGCTGGGGCGGGTCGCGGTGGCGGGGCTCTCCGAACCCTGGACGCTCACGCTCGACGGCCCGATGATTTCGGCCGGCCAACGGGTCCGGCTGGGCACTGCGGTTCCGGGAACCGCCACGGATGAACCGACCCGTTTGCAGTGGTCGCCCCAGTGCACCGTGGGGGATGCCGCCATTCCCGTGGGCACGCCCGTTGACGCGAGCGGGGGCGAGTGCGACTGCCGCTGCGAAGTGGACGGCGCGATTCGGGACTGCTTCGGCGACCTCTGCGACGCCGCCACCCCGTAGCGCGCCCTACAGGCAGGTCTTGGCGAGCGTGGCGGTGACCTTCAGCTGCACCTCGGTCCAGGTCTTCGAAATCCCATCGGGGCCCATGTGCAGGTTCTTGCATGCGGTGTGGATGGCATCGAAGGCCGTGCCCAGGCTGAAGTCCATCATGTCCATGGTGGCCGCGGCGGTGAGCTCGCCGGCGGCAGACACGGTGTACGGGAACTCAAGGTCTCGCTTCACGCCGTTGATGTCGACGGTCAGCGTGGCGGTGCCCGATTCGTCGTTTCCATCCACCTTGGTCACCGATGCGCGGAACGGGGTGTCGGGAAGGAACTTGGCAAAGTAGTGCTCGGCAATGGTCTTGTTTCGCACGTCGAGTCCGCTGTCGACCGACGAGGGCACGATGTCCATCGACACGCCCTGAATGGCTTCGGGGACCGTCTTGGCCGCCACGGTTGGGCTCATCTTCGTGTCGGTGAAGGAGCCCTCCACGGCCAGTTTTTGGGTGGTCTTGTAGGCCACCCAGCCGGGCTTGGCGCTCGTGACCTGGTGGGTGCAGGTCTCGGCGGATGCGGCAGGGGCGGTGAGCCCGACAAGGGCAAGGGCAATGAGGGTGCGCATGAGGGTCTCCGGGTCGATGCCGTAATGTGCCGCCTGGACCTTGGTCGTGCAAGTGCGGGATGGCATTCGGTCGAAATTTTTTTGTGGGCCCGCATCCGTGAATTCCGGGGCGACTGCGCCATCGACTCACGGCATTGATGGGGTCTCAATCCCGTGCTGGATGTCGCCGATGAAGGGCGGTGCGTGTGGTATTTTGTTGGGTGGAGCGGCCCGTGATGCGCCGGTCAGGGAGCGTTGAATGAACACGGTGGCGGCGGCCCTCGGGATGGCATGGGCGATGGGATGCGGGGGAACCAAAACCCCAAGCGATGGGTGCGCGCCGAACTGCGATGCCAACGCAGCGGCCGCCTCCGAGACCGCCGCACCCGATGCGTCTGCAGACACCGCTCGCCCATCGGCCGACTCGGGCACGGCCGCAACAGACTCGGGTGGCGGCGCCACCGATACCGGTTCCGCGGCGCCCGACACCGACCCTCCGGCGATCAACTTGGTCGCGGATCCAGGCTTTGAAGAGGGCTCCGATGCGTGGAACATTTGGGGCGGGGCGGAGCGGCTCGAGTTGAACCCGCGCACCGGGCGTTGGGCCCTGAAGCTGACCGCCACCAACGGCGCCGAGCAGCGGGTCACGGGGCTGCAGCCCAACACGGTCTACCGGCTCAGCGGCTGGGGCCGCAACCAAGATGCAGAACCGTTGTTGTTGGGGGTGAAAGACTACGGCGGTGAAGAGCTTCGGGTCGCGTTTACGGACCCGGAGTACCGGGAGGACAGCCTCGCATTCACCACGGGATTCACCAACACGGCGGCAACGATCTACGCCTACAAGCACACTGGCGAGGCCCCCGCCCATGCCGACGATGTGGTGCTGGTGGCCGAAGGGCCGTCCGACGCCGAGCTCGTGTGGTCCGATGAGTTCGACGGCAGTGGTCCGGTCGACGCGGCGCGCTGGACCCACGAAGAAGGCTTTATGCGCAACGAAGAACTGCAGTGGTACCAACCCGACAATGCCACCCAGTCCGATGGCCTGTTGGTCATTGAGGCCCGCGCAGAGGACCGGCCGAACCCGGACTATGTGCCGGGCTCATCGGACTGGCGCACCAACCGCGAAACCATCACGCACTCGTCGGCCAGTCTGACTTCCCGCGGTCACTTTGGCTTTCAGTATGGCCACCTGGTGGTGCGGGCCAAGGTCACCAACGAAGTCGGCACCTGGCCCGCGATCTGGACCCTGGGCACCGAGTGCGAGTGGCCGTCGAACGGGGAAGTCGATGTCATGGAGAACTACGGTGGCGACGTGCTCGCCAACTTTGCTTGGGGGAGCAACGTGCGGTGGTCCCCCCACTGGGACACCGCTCGGTGGCCGGTTGCCGATTTCGGGGCGGGTTGGACCGACAGGTTCCACATCTGGGAGATGGAATGGACCGCCGACCGCATCACCATTCGCATGGACGGCACGGTGCTGAATGACGTAAATCTGGCCGGCACCGTGAACGGGTCGGCCGCGTGCGCGGGCGCCAACCCGTTCCGTCAACCGCACCACATTCGACTCAACCTCGCGATTGGCGGGGCGGGCGGCAGCGTGGAGTCGCTTGCGCTGCCCACGCAGTACCTCGTGGACTACGTGCGCGTTTACCGGTAGGACGACTGCTTGATGACGCGCGGGAAGTGGTCCACGACGACCATTCCCCGCTCGGTGTCGCCGACCACAACGTGGTCGCCGTACGTCCAGAGACCCCACGCGCCCTCGATGGGCGGTCCGGGTGGCGGTGCGCCGTCGGGCGGTGCCGGCGGGGCGCCGTCGTAGGTGTCGTAGTGTCCCGTCTCCACCAGCGTGTCGTCATCGACGGTGAAGCTGTACACGCCGTCGATGTACCAGGCGGCGAACACGGTGTCGCCGTCGAAGTACGCGTTGTGCACGCAGCGGTCGTCGCCGTTTGAGCGGCTGTCCAACAACGCGATGTTCTCGGGGTCCGAGATGTCCCACAGGGACAGCGCACCCCCGAAGATCTCTTGGGTGCCCACCAGCCGCGTGCCATCCGCGTTGGGCCACACGTTGTGCATGCCCATGTTGACCCGGGTATCGGACAAGGTCGTTGGATTGGTGGGATCGGCGATGTCGACGATGCTGAAGCCGGTCACGTGGGCCACATACAACCGGTCGCCTTGGGCGGTCATGTCGTGGGTGGAGCCGCCCGGGCCGTGGGCAAAGCCGGGGGCCTCTTGCGAGTACCACGTGGCCACGCGGGTCGGTTCGGCCGGGTCGCGCACGTCAAAGACGGCCACGGACCCCTCGGCCATGCTGGCCAGGTACAGGTGACCGTTGCTGTAGGTCATGTTGTGCACCGCCCAGGCGGGCGAGCCGATGGTGGACAGCAGCTTCGGTTCGGCCGGGTTGCTGAACTCGTAGATTCGTACGCCGATGTCATCGCAGAGCTCGCACCCGTCGGAGTTTGGGTCCACCGCGGTGAAGAGCAGATCATCGAAGACCTTCACGTCCCTCACGAACCCGATTCCGGTCATCGTGTGGAGCCCGTCGGGTTGGGTTGCGGTGGAGATGTCCACCACCAACGCGCTGGTTCGGCTGTTGGTTCCGCCACCAACCACGGCCACGTCCCCGGTCCCCCACACATCCATCGCGCGGTCGAGCGGCACCTCGGAGCGGTAGACCAAGCGGTTGGTGCCGACCAGCTGGGTGAGCGACGCGGCGGATTGGCTGCCGTCGGCGTGGCGCACCGTCACCGTTGCGTGGTACTCGCCGTCGGCCAGCGCTTGAAGGGTGTGGGTCGAGCCGCTCAGTCCGGGCACCATGGCCTCAAAGCCATCGGGTCCGCTGACGCGGAGTTCGGCCGTTTCGCCGTCGTCCATGGTCCATTCGAACAAAAGGGCATCCGGCGCGTTGTAGGTGCCCTGGAAGGCCACCTGGCCATCCACCGGCGTGGCGGGCGCGCTCCCGGTGTCTGCCACACCGGAGGTCTCCGGCGGCTCGGTGGTTGCGTACTGCGCCTCGACGCACCCCATGGCCGCTGCCACGACCCAAATCGCATGCCTCATCATTCGTCCCCCTTTTGGTGCTATACCCTTAGCTGCGGCGTGAAGGAAGGCGCCCCACCATGACCCTCACACTGCTTCGACCCGCACCGATTGAAAAAGCTTCCATTCGCAACGTGGACGCTTCCGAGGAACCGCGCGCAGTGGCCCAGTCGCTGCTGGCGGGCAACGTGCGACGGCTCACGACCACGTACGCGGCGGGAGTGGCGGTGTTGGACGCACTGAATGCCGCCATGAAGCCGCCCGGAAAGGGTTCATCGTACGCCGCGCGGCGGGCGCACTCCCGGCGCGTTCGGGCGACGGCGCTCCGGCTGGTGGCTCCAGTGTTCGAGCACCGCGTGCTGCTCGAGGGCGCCGAACCAAACGGACTGCTTGGCGATCTGTACCCCGACCAACACCGCTTTGACCTTCCGTTCATTGAAGTTCAGGCGCTTCATGGAGCAAACCAGCGGCACATCAAGGGCGTGCCCTTGGCCGTGCTTGGGCATTCGGTCCACCCGTTTTACGGCACCTACGCTCCGGCGCGCACCACCCACCTGGAGCTCTTCGGGACGTGGCTGAGCCAATACGCTGGCCGCCGGGCGCACGCGGTGGATGTGGGGACCGGCTGCGGCGTGCTCGCCTTCATGCTGGCGAAGGCCGGCTTTGAGCGGGTGACGGCGACCGACAACAACCCCAACGCAACCGAGAGCGTCCGACGCGAGTTGAAGCGGTTACCGCATGCATCGGCCGTGACGCCCGTGTGCGCCGATCTGCTCGAGGCGGCACCGGGGTCGCCCGACCTCGTCGTGTTCAATCCGCCGTGGACGCGGGGCGAAACCGACGACATCCTCGATCAAGCCCTCTGTTTTCAGGACGGCCTGTTCGAACGCTTTTTCGACCAGGCCGCGGCCGCGATGGCCCCTGACGGCCGCGTGATCATTGTGTTCTCGAACATCATTCGATTGGTCCAGCCCGATGTGCCGCACCCCATCGATGCCGAGCTCGCCGGTGACCGGTTTCGACTGGTGCAGCGACTGCAGCGCAAGGTGAAGCCGACCCGCGGCTCGGACGGCTCCCAGCGCCGGACCCGCGAGAAGGTTGAGGTGTGGGAGCTGGCGTTGGCGGCTCCGTAGGCCCGGTCACCGCAATTAGTTCGAACCCTTGGTGGGCCGCTCCACCCGACCGTCGGCGTGTCGCGCGAAGCGGCCTTCGCTCCGGGGCAGCACCGGATCGACCGCCGGCCACGGCCAGCCGCCGAACCCATCGCGTTGGTAGTCGCGAAACGCCTCGGCGAGCTCCGCCCGGGTGTTCATGACAAACGGACCGTGTTGGGCCACCGGTTCCTCGATGGGCTGCCCTTCGAGCAACAGCATCTCGGTGGGGGCGCCCTCGTTGGTGACGGTGACGGCCGCAGTCGGGTCAAGCTGGAAGCCGGCGGCGGAGGCCGTGTGCTGCCCGGCAATGGCCACGCCCGACGTGTCGTAGGCGTAGAGCACCCGTGTCCGATTGGCTCGGGTTGCCGGGAGGGTCCACGTGGCGCCCGGCTGCATGATGATGGTCCAGATGTTGACGCCGTGGTCCGGGTCGGCGGCCCATGAGTCCGGGGGAGTGGTTGCCCCGCGGGCGCTGCCCAGGCGCCCCGCTACCACCGAGACGTGGGTTTGGTTTCCGGCGGCATCGGCGTGCACTTCGGTCGCGATGTCGTGGGACCAGATCATCGTGAAGTAGGGGTCCACCAGCTTGCTCTTGGCGGGCAAGTTGAGCCACACCTGGAACAGCTCGGTGGGGTTGGCCTGTTGGGTCTGGACCAGCGGAAACATCTCCGAGTGAACCACGCCGCGTCCCGCCGTCATCCACTGAACGTCGCCTTCACCAAAGCGCGCTTGCGCCCCCAGCGAGTCGGCATGGTCGATGAACCCGGTCCGGGCGATCGTCACGGTTTCGAAGCCTCGGTGGGGGTGTTGGGGGAAGCCGGGGACTTCGCGTCCGTGGTACATGCGCCAGCCATCCTTCAGCGTGAAATCGCTGCCCACCGACCGTCCGTGGAGCGCGCCCGGTTCCACGCCTTGGTTGGCGTTTCCCGGGGGGTAGTCGTCGCGGTGATGCGCGCAGAACAAAAAGGGATCGAGGGTGGGCCAGTGAAGGCCCAGTGGGATGGTGGCGAGTATGGGATTGGACATGCAGGCCGGTATCCCATGCCGGGCCGCGAACCAAGCCGCGTCGGTGCCGCCAAGGTGGTTAAGGCGGGTTGGATTTCTTTTGCTCTGGAGAGCCAGCGAGGTGAGCGTGTTTCGACTTTTGGTGGTGTGTTCCGTTGCGCTGGCGTGTGGAAAGAACCCTCTGGGGTCGACCACCACTCCGCCCTCTCCGCCGCTTGCGGTGGCGAAGGAGGCGCCTGCCGATGCGTCGGTCATTGCGTTTGGCAGCTGCAACAACCAGACCCGCGACCAAGCCCACTGGTCCACCATCGCGCAGCAGCGACCCGATGCCGTGTTGATGCTGGGCGACAATGTGTACGGGGACCTTTCGGACCGAGCACCCAGCGCCCCGGATCTGCCCGAGCTTGCCCAAGCGTACGCCGATCAAGCCGCCGCTCCGGCCTTTGCTTCGCTTCGGGCGGCCGTACCGTTCTTTGCGACGTGGGATGATCACGACTACGGGCTCAACGATGCCGGTGGTGACTTCCCGCATCGCGACCGGGCAGAAGCCCTCTTCTTGGACTTCTGGGAAGCGACCGAAGACGACGTGCGCCGAACGCGCCCCGGGGTGTTCGCGGATTGGTTGATCCCGATGAACGGCCGTGTCGTCCAGCTGATCGCACTGGACACCCGCAGCTTTCGCTCGCCGCTGGTGCGCGGTCCGGCCGGCGGGAAAAAGTACGCAGCATCGCCGGCAGCGGCGACCATGCTGGGCGATGCGCAGTGGGCGTGGCTGGAGCAGGCCATCCAGAAGCCTGCGGACCTGAAGATCGTGATGTCCAGCATTCAGGTGATCTCGACCGCCCACGGGTGGGAGCGGTGGGACACCATGCCCCACGAACGGCAGCGGCTGCTGGACGCGCTGCACGAGGCCGGTCCCGTGATCATCGCATCGGGCGACCGGCACATTGGCGGTCTGTACCGGCACGAGCAGGCGGGCAGTGTGCTCGTCGAAATCACAAGCAGCGCGCTCAATCAGACCATTCCCCCCTTCGTGGCGGGCCTGACGCGCCCCGAAGCGGATCCCGCCCGGATCAACGACGCCACGGTGCAGGCCAACTTTGGGTGGATGGCGATCGACTGGGAGGCAGGGCGCATCGATGCGTCGTTGCGGGACACAGAGACGGGCGACGTCTTCCAGGCCGTGTCGTTTTCGTTTGCCGAGCAGCCGTAGTTGGAGACCGTTTCGCCCTGCGTTGCCGGTGGGCTCCGTGCTCGGCGCGGGCGATGCGCGTGCGGTGGCGTGGCCCGATGGTGGGCGGGTTCGACCCCTCGGGGTGATTCCGCGGTCAAGCCGTGGCAGACTGGGGAAGGACGGAGGAGCCGCCCATGGGCACGATGACATCCATCAAGGCCAGGCTTCAGGCCGGCTCCGGGCGGCTGTTGGCGGCATGGGCCATGACGGCTGCCTTCTCGACCTACTTCTGCATGTACGCGTTTCGCAAGCCGTTTGCGGTGGGCACGTACGATGGCGTCGCATTGATTCCGGGGCTTCCGGAGATGGACCTCAAGATTCTGTACATCTTGGCCCAGGTCATGGGCTACGCGGCAAGCAAGTTCTTGGGCATCAAGGTCGTGTCGGAGATGGCCTCGGCGGACCGCGCGCGGGCCATCGGATCCTTCATCGCCGTGGCGTGGCTGGCGCTGCTGCTCTTCGCGATTCTGCCCGCCCCGTGGTGTGCGCTGGCGTTGGTCCTCAACGGGCTGCCCCTGGGCATGATCTGGGGATTGGTCTTCGGATTTCTGGAGGGGCGAGTGGTCTCCGATTTGTTGGGTGCCGGGCTGTGCGCCAGCTTCATTGTCGCCAGCGGGTTTGTGAAGTCCGTGGGGAAATGGGTCATGGGTGCCGGTGTCCCGGAAGCCTGGATGCCGTTCGCGACGGGGGCGGTGTTTCTGCCCCCCTTGGGGGTCTGTCTGTGGATGCTCAGCCAGATTCCCGAACCGACCGACGCCGACGTGGCCGAACGCACCGAGCGAAAGCCCATGGATGCGGCCGACCGGCGGGCGTTCTTTGGTGAATACGCGATGGGGCTGACGTTGTTGGTGATTGGCTACGTGCTGCTCACGGCCTACCGCGACTTTCGAGACAACTTCGCCGTCGAGATCTGGGCTGCACTCGGCTACGCCGATGAGCCCGCGATTCTCACCACCGCCGAGCTTCCTGTCGCCTTCGGGTCGTTGTTTGCCGTCGCCTTGTTGGTGCGCGTAAAGAACAACCGCCGCGCGCTGATGGCCGTTCACGGGCTGATGCTGGCCGGCGCGCTGCTGACGGGGTTCTCGACGCTGCTGCACGATGCGGGATTGATCTCGCCGGCGGTGTGGATGGTGAGCGTCGGGATTGGGCTGTATTTGGGCTACGTGCCGGTCAACTGCGTGCTCTTTGACCGGCTGATCGCCGTTGTTGGGCGAGCGGCGACGGCGGGGTTCCTGATCTACGTGGCGGATGCTTCGGGGTACGTGGGGTCCGTGGCGCTGTTGCTCTACAAGAACTTCGGCCAACCAACGTTGTCTTGGCTCGATTTCTTCACCGCCTTCAGCTACGCGACGGCCGCTTTCTGCACCGTGTGTTTTGCGCTGTCGGCCGCCTATTTCTTTCGGCTGTCGCGGCGGGCTGCATGAAGGGAATGTGGGCGCTGATCGCGGTCTTGGGGTGCACAAAGACGGGGCCGCAGGACCGGGAGACGGGCGCCGTTGATGGGCCGGTGAATGCGGTCTTTGTGGCCGACTCACACGTGATTGGCCCGCAGTACACGTGTTGTTCCGAAGGTGAAGGGCTGGACAACGAGAGCATCATGAAGACGCCCGACAGGCTGCGCTCGGTTGTGGCCGCCATCAACGCGATTGAGCCTGCACCCGATGCGGTGTTCCTGCTCGGTGATGTCGTTCACGACGCCCACCACGGCACGGACCTCGACGTCTACGAACAAGAAGAGACGGCCTTTTCGCGGGCGGCGGACTTGCTTGGCGAGCTCACCATCCCGCTGCACATTGTGTGGGGCAATCACGACTATGAGGTGCGATGCGGCGGCGGAGACGGTCACCACAGTCGGGACTTTACCCACGGGTTGTTTGAGCGCTTCTTCGACGCCCCCATCACGGATGCGGTGACCATCGGGGCGTGGCGATTCGTCTTGCTGAACTCGCAGTTGGGTCCGACCTGGGATGCGTCGGACGCTGCCTGCGCGACCGGCACCGGCTCGTACGGCGAAGAACAGTTGGCTTGGTTGGATGCCCAGCTCTCGGTCGGTGACCCCACGGTGGTGATGTCGCACCATCACATGATTGCCTCAACGGCACGGAACGAAAACGAAGGGCCAAATCCGGATTTGTCGACGGTCCTTGGTCGGCACGACAATGCCCGCGTTCATTTGGCGGGGCACCTGCATCGGTGGGTGGATCTGGCGGCGACCACCGTGCATCCCGTGCAGCACATCATCATGGGTGCCACCCGGTACGACGACGACAACTTCTGGGTCGGCGAGTTCCGGGCCAACGGCGACTTTGAATTTCGGGACCAGGCAAAGCCCAAGTGGAACACGACCTGTGCGGACACGTGGTCCTACCGCGAGCCCTGGGGAGCGGTGCCCGACGTCGCGGAGACCGGGGACTGCGGCTCCTGAACGGGCGGCCGGTTGAGCGGGTTGTGTGCAGAACCGCCGGGGCCCACTGCGTCGGAGCGGCAGGGAAGGGTCACTCTGGGTTCATCATGATGTACACCTTTCCGGCTGCGCCGTCGGGCGCATCGCCTTGCCACGCGCTGATGACCAGGTCGGGCATGCCATCCCCGTTCATGTCGCCGGGGCCAATGGTTCGGTAGCCCGCGCCGTCCCACGCACGCTCGCCATCAAAGATGTGGTCGGCGTCGCCGAGATCGTGGGTTCCCGCCTCGGTGTTGCCGGCGTAGAACAGGTAGGCGCGCCCGGCAAGCTCCCGCTCCGGTGTGGAGTGGCCCATCGCGCCGATCGTGATGTCGTTTCGACCGTCGCGGTCGATGTCGCCCGCGGATGCCACAGCCAAACCGCTCCAGTCATTGGTGTCTTCGCCCACGAACCCGTACGACGCATTGGCCACGTCGCGGGTGCCGTCGCTCGGCATGTCCGCAGCCGTGATGACGTAGGACTTGCCGGACGCATCCCCATTTTCGCTGTGACCGAACGAGCCCGCACAAATGTCGTCAAGGCCGTCGCCATCAAAGTCGCCCATGGTGTCGACGCCGTACCCCAGTGCATCGCCGCCCTCTTCGCCCATCCAGGCGAGCGGTGCGTCGCTGAGGCTGGCCACGGTGCCCGGCGGCGTGGCGTTGATGTCGCTGCTCAGCAAAATGTAGAACTTTCCGCTCCCGCGGCGTTCACCGTTGATGTCGTGGCCCGAGCCGTTGTCGCGGTTCCGGAGCGCAACGGAGGCGATGTCGCCCATCCCGTCGCCGTCGATGTCACCCACATGGACGACGCGCTTGCCGGATTGGTCGTTTTCGTATTCCCCGTCCCAGATGTAGTCGGCGGCTTCCGGGAGGTGGCGATCGCCGTGTTCGGTCAGGTGGCCCGACAGCATCAAGTACGTGCGTCCTGCAGACTCCTCGACCGCACCGTGAATGTGCGAACCCGTGACCATGTCTGCGACGCCATCGCCGTCAACATCGCCAGCCCAGTTGACGCTGTGGCCCATGTTGTCGCCGCTGTTCTCGCCGAACAGGGTGACATCCGCATCGCCGATCGAGCGCACCCCTCGCGGTCCCAGCAATGCTCCGGAGTAAAACGCGGCTTTCCCCAGGTTGAAGGCTCCTTCGTCGCTCTTGTAGGAGCAGATCAACAGGTCGGATACGCCATCCCCATCGCCGTCCATTCCGCCCGCAATGGAGTGGCCGGACCAGTCGCCGCCGCAACGATCGTCGAACTCGCTGGCGTCTTCGCAGTCGGGGTCGTTTTCCTGGCGGCCAAACTCGCCCTCGAATGCCCAGGCAGCATCGGACAATGAAATCTGCGGGTTCGCGCCGAGGTCGGCGGCCAAAAACACGTAGGTCTTTCCGGCATCGGCTCCGGTTTCCGGGTGGTCCCACCAGTAATCGTTGATGAGGATGTCCATCAGGCCGTCGCCATCGAGGTCGCCTGCGGGAGCCAGGCTGGCCCCGGCCGCGCTGCCGCCGTTCGCTTCGCCGATCAACGTGTAGTCAGCATCGCTGAGCGAGACGACCTGGTCGTCCCATCCCGCGAATCCGGGCCCCACGGTTGCGGTCGCCGAGCCGACGGGGCCGTCGCTGTTGCCGTCGCTGGGTGTGATGGTGCACGACCACTCGTCGCCTTCCATGAGTCTCGCACCGTCAATCGTGTCGCCAAACACCGTTGTCTGGCTTTTCGACTCGACGACGGTGCCATTCCGGGTCCAGGCAATGCTGTACGCGATGGACTCGCCGTCGGTATCGATGCTCGGCGACTGAATGACGCACACCAGATCCGAACCGTTGGCGCGCGGTTGGTTGGGTTGAATCACCGCTGCTGGTGCTGTGGGCGCGGTGTTCGCTGTCTCGTAGTCCGCGGGTTGGCACCGGCCATCGGCGTCACGGGCGTAGCCGTCGATGCACGCGTTTGATTCAGCGGAACAACCCGACATCATCGCGAGTCCAACAACGCCAATGGGGGCCAAAACGAGGGGGGGTATGCGTTTCATTATGGGTTCCAAAACAGGTAAATTCGGCCGTTAGCGCCGTCGGCGGAGTCGCCTTGCCATGCGCCAAACACCAGGTCTGGCAAGCCGTCGCCGTTGACATCGCCGGGACCAAGAACCGCCGATCCGGCAGAATCCCAGGCGGTGGCGCCGTCGAAGGCGTAGTCGGCATCGGAGAGGCTGTGGGTTCCCCGTTCCAGTGTCGAGGAGAGGAGGAGGTAGCTTCGGCCCGCGAACTCCGCGCCGTCGGGCGTGTAGCCCATGGCACCGACCAGCACGTCGTCCCGTCCGTCGCGGTCGAGGTCGTGCGCGGTGCTGAGGCTCTTGCCGGCCCAGGCGTGGTCGGAGTCGCTGTGGAAACCGTAGACCGCTGTCGCAAGGTCGTGGCGACCCGGCCGGTTCAGCTGGTCGCTCGTTACAATGTACGCCTTGCCGGCTTCGCGGCCATCGGCGCTGTGTCCATAGGCGCCCACGCCGAGGTCGGGCAGCCCATCGCCGTCCACGTCGCCGAGGGCGGCTGCCGCGCCCGCGGCATCGCCGCCGCGCTCGCCCATCCATGCTCCGTGCGCGTCGCTCACGGACTGAAGGCTTCCCGGTTCCATGGTCGCGACGTCTGCGCCCAGCACGATGTGAACGATCCCCGACCCCCGGAACTCGAGTTCGCCGGTTCCAACCCCGTTTGCCTGGCTGCGGAGCGCCGTGAACGAGAAGTCCGCGAGGCCATCGCCATCGATGTCCCCCAGCGGTTCGGTCAGCTGTCCAAGGCGCTCCTCGGCGGTCTCGCCGTCCCATGCGATGGCGTTCGTTTCTGCGATGTCGCGATCGCCTTGCTGCGCAAACACCGTTCCCGGAATGAGGTACGCCCGTCCAGCATGGTGCCCCGTGGCGGAGTGGTACGCCGAACCGGTCAAGGCTTCGGCGATTCCGTCGCCGTCAACGTCTCCCGCCCATTCCACGCTGTGCGCGAGCTTGTCGCCATTCGCTTCGCCGTGAATTTGCAGCTCGGCTGAGCCAACGCTGCGGACACCGAAGGCGCCCAATTCCGAACCCGAGAAGAACCCAAACTTTCCGCGGTTCACCCCGCGCTCGTCCGACCGGTAGGCGCTGATCAGCAGATCGGGAACGCCATCCCCGTCGCCATCCATGCCGCCCGCGGCAGAGTGGCCCACCCAATCTCCGCCGCACCGGCCCTCGACCTCGCCCGAGTCGCTGCAGTCGGGATCTTGGTAGACCGCGCCCTCTTCTCCTTCAAAGCTCCATGCGGCATCGGACAGGGATTGAATGCCCTCTTCGGCGAGGTGACGGCCCAAGATCACGTACGTCTTGCCCGCCATGGACCCCGCGTGAGGATGGTTCCACCACGTGTCGCCCACGATGAAATCCATCCGGCCATCGCCATCGATGTCGCCCGCCGATGCCAGCATGCTGCCGGCGCTCTCGCCGCTCGCTTCACCGGTCAAGGTGAAGTCGGCATCGTCCATCGACAAGTCGGCTTGGCCCCACAGCTGGGGTTCAATGCCCACGGTGACCGTCGAGGTGGCAACGGGCCCAGTGGCGGTGCCGTCGTTGGGGGCGACGGTGCAGGCCCATTCGTCGCCCTCGCTGAGGTGTTTGGCGAGCACCGTGTCGGCCTTCAGGTGCGTGCTCGCATCGGCGTCGAATGGCGATCCGTTTCGGGTCCACGACACCGTGTACGCCACCGCATCGCCGTCCGTATCGATGCTGGGACTTTCAATTTCGCAGCGCAGGTCCGAGCCAAATGGGCGCGGATGGGTGGGCTGAATCCTCAGAGCCGGTGCAGTGGGGGGCGTGTTGAGTGAGTCACCTGCCGATTCGATGATCGGCCTGCAACGCTCATTTTGGTCGACAGCATAGCCGTCCATGCAGTCCGCATTCTGGGAACTGCAGCCCAACGCCGCAACGCACACGCAACAATTGAGGACGCGCCGGCCAATGTTCAGGGGGGGGTTGAACATGGTGAACTTCCACGTGCATTATACCGCCGAACGGCCCATAGATCCGTGTGCGAGGTTGATCATGAGTGAAAAAGAACCCGGAGCCGGCCCCAACCCCGTTGTGTTTCGATTGGTGTGGGGCGCGGTGGCGTTGGTCGCTGTTGGCTCGGTGTACGTCGTTTGGGATGCATACCAGACCCAGGTTGAGAAAAACCAGGCCGGCATTTTCGATGGGGCGGCGCAAGAGGCCGCGTTCCGGCCTCCGCCCGAGGAACACCCCGATCACCAACTCGACGCGCCCTTGGGCGAAATCAGTCTCGGACTGAAGGCCAATCTGAAGGCCGTCGAAACCACGGTGCCCGATCGGCCGCACAATCCAAACGAAGTGCGCAGCCGCAAGATCGGGGACGAATTCACCCGCCGGCGGTCCTTCACCATCAGCACCGACGCAAACGGGATTCGAATTCCGGATGGCAAAGCCGGACGCAACCACACGTATGTGGGCCAGAAAAAGGGGTTTCGCGTCGTTGCGATGGGCGCTTCCGAGAGCTTTGGCTGGGGCGTTCCGTACGAACAGAGCTATCCGGCCCACTTGGAGCGGTTGCTGGGGGTCCAGGTGGTCAACGCTTCGGCACCGGCCGGAATCTCGGCGGGCATGGTGCGCTGGGCCAAGAAGTACCTGGCGGATCTCGAGCCCGACCTGGTGATCTACTCGCTGCGTCCGCCCTACCCGGAACAGGATCCAGTGGGCATGTTTGCCAAGTCAATGAAGGAGTTGGCGGAGCTGGCGGGCGATGCGCCGTTGGTGGTTGTGCTCCCGGCTCTGTCGACCTTTGACCTGCAGATGCCCGACATCGCCGGTGCGTATGAGGGGGCCAGCGATCCGGTGGCGGCGGACGTCGCGGCAGTGACGGCGGCGATGGATCCGGTGCCGGTAATTGGCCTCACCCGCGCGTTCCGCGACGGCCAGGCGGCCTACAGTGGAGCCAAGTCTGGAGAGGTGCTCGTGACCATGCAGACGGTGAATGGGCGGCAGCTGTTGGTCACTCCGCAAGGCGAAACCATCGCCTCGGCGGTGGCCCCCGAGGTGCCAAAGCGCTCGCCTTTCTTTGGGGTCCCGCCCTCGGTCATCGCCAAGGAAGTCCTGGCGGAGTTCGAATCGCGACCGTCGATGCGGGAACCGCTGTTCTTCGATGGTGGTCATCCGGATGCCGATGGCTACAAGCTGATGGCCGAGGTCATCGCCGGGGTGTTGAAGGAGCGGGGCCTGGTCCCCTAGGCGGCTGACCGGGGCTCGGAGGCGGCATGGGCACCACCTCCGGCGGCACCACATTGGGGTCGAGCGTCTCCTCTGCGGGCGGCTGCATTTTGTTGGTCAGTGACCGCCCCATTCGCTCGAGCACTTCAAAGTGGGGGTTGGATGCTTCCCGCCACAGCAGGGCGTATTCGTTGTCGCAGCACGGGGCGGTCTGCGGGTTTTGCAGGTCCCAGAGCACGTATTGTCCGTCGACCATGAGCGCGGGGCCGAGGTGCTCGCTGATGGCGCGCTGCACGTCGAATGCGGTCTTGAATCGCATCTGCTCGAAGCTCATGGCTGGGGCGTCCGCTTCGGCGGCGTCGTTGTAAAACCGGGTCTGGGTGGCCAGCACCTGTTCTCGGAACAACACCACCCACCGAAACCCTTGGGCTTCGATGGCGGCTTTGTCGCTCGCCGTGAACGCGAGTTCCTCTTCGCGCTCGAGAACGATCTCATCCAAGAAGCGCAAAAAGGTGTTGTTCTCCATGCGGTCGAGGTGTTCTTGGGGCTTGAAGTAGGCGGAATTTTCCCCCATGCCGCTCAAGATGGGCTGGCCGTGGGCGACCTGCAGCAGCACCGAGACGTCGCCAGAGTCGAACGGCACGTTGATGACAGGTCCGCCTTCGTCTCGAATGCGATCGGCGACGGTGGGAGCGGTCACGTCGGTGGTCATGAGTGGAATGGCCTTCAGGCGGACCGATTCTGCGACACCGAGGCCAAACAGCACCAATGCGGCGGGAAGCACCCAGCGCAGGCGGATGTGTTTGTCGACGAGCAGGGCGCCCGCCACCGAGAGGGCAATGAAGGTGAAGCCCAATATTCGGTAGGGAAACCACAGCCGCTCGAAGAAAGGGAGCACGTGGTACAGCGCCATGTACTGGGGCATCCGGAACAACGTGTCGCCCACCACCCACTCGGGTCCGGTGGCAACGGCCAGGGTGACGACGACTGCGCCCAGCCACAACAGCCGCCGCTGCCCCGCCGCGAGCGCTGCCAGCAGGAGCGGCGCCCACAGCCAGCTCTGCAGCATGGGGTAGCCGTGGCCTTCGGTCACTTGGTAGCCCAGAATGAATCCGCCCACGTAGTTGGCGAGGGTGTCCGGCACAAGCCAGCTGCCGCTGGCGATGCTGTCCATGGGGATCGACCCGCTGTCGGCTTTGCTCATGATGCGGCCGACGGCGCGGGCCAGCAGCATGCCGCAGACCGCTGCGCCGGCGCCGTACAGTCCCGCGAGCTTGCCCGCGCCCACTTTGGCCGCCGTGCTTCGACCCAGGCAGAGGGCCATCCATCCCAGCACAAAGGCCAGGAAATAGCCGGCGTACCAGTACGTGAGCCCCTGCAGCCCCACCCACACGCCGGTCCAGGCCGCATGGCGAAGCCGGGGCTCGCGGTGGAGCAGCCAGAACGATCGGATGGCCAACAAACTGAACAGCATGAACGCTTGGGTGGGGCGGCCCCAGATGAGTTCGTGGAACACGAACGGGTTGACCATCCAGAACAGCGTCCCCGCCACACGCGCGCCCGCCCCGACACCAATGGTGCGGAGCAGCGACCGGAAGGCCAAGGCGTTGGCGGCAAAGAGCGCCATGACGAATACGGCATAGTAGCCGGGCGTGCCGAATACCCACTGGAAGGGCACCGACAAGGCCGCATCGAGAAAGTTCCCGCCCGTTTGGGCGTGGATGTCGACGCCATAGGGATAGCAAAACAGGTTGGTGATTTCTGTGCTCTCGCCGCTCAGCAGGGCATCGCCAAACCACCAGAAATACCAGAGGGTTCCGCGCAGATCGACGTCGGCGCCGATGACCGCGTTGGCGTCGGCCACAGCCGGGCCGAAGATGGCCGTGAGCAGCAGTCCGTACAAGAGCCACTCAATCCACGGACGGTTGGTCAGAAAGCGTTGCAGGGTTGAATCTCCGGGTGGCGCGCCACGGTCACGATAGGCCAGCACCGCCCGTCGACGCAAAAGGGAATGGTCGCCCGCGGTCCCTGCATGGAGCGTGTAGCCTCTGTGGACGCGCGGATTCGTCTTGTTTGCCGTTCATCTCCGGGGACCGAAATCAAGGGCACGGGCCGCTTCGGAGGTGGGGCATCCTTTTCGTTTCAGGGTGCGTTACGATGGGGCCATGAGCACCGTGCGCTTCGACGACACCCTCGTGGCCTTCGCGGGCAAGGACGACACCGAACTGCAGAAGTCGGCGTGGCTGTTTCGCATCATGTCGAACAGCACGATTGTGGACATTGGCTCCCACATCACCAACCTCGCATTGCAGATTGGGCTGCCGGTGGATTCCATCTTGAAGGCGACCATCTACGAGCACTTCTGCGGTGGCGAGAGCCTCGAGGAGTCCGAACCCATGGTGGCGGGTCTGGCCGCGCAGGGCGTCAGCACCATCCTGGACTACGGCGTCGAAGCCAAAGAGAGCCAGGACGAGTTCGACGCCAACCTGGTCGAACAGCTGCGGTGCATTCGGTTTGCCGATGCCAATCCGTCCGTGCCCTACGTGAGCTGCAAGGTCACGGGCTACGCGCCCTTCGCGCTGCTCGAAAAGTTGAACGCCGGCGCAGTGCTCGATGCCGACGACCGCGCGGCAGTCGAGCGAATGAACGACCGGCTCACCGAGATCTGCACGGCGGCGGCGGACCTCGATGTGTGCGTCTACATCGACGCCGAAGAGTCGTGGATCCAAGACGCCATCGACGGGGTGGTGGAAGGGTTGATGGCGCGATTCAACCGCCACAAACCCACCGTCTTCAACACCGTGCAGCTGTACCGTCACGACCGGCTGGCCTACCTCAAGGCCTCGCACAAGCGGGCGGTGACCGGCGACTACTTGTTGGGGGTCAAGCTGGTGCGCGGGGCCTACATGGAGAAGGAAGCCGCCCGCGCTGAAGAGAAGGGGTATGAAAACCCCATCCACGTCTCCAAAGCGGCCGTCGACGCCGACTTTGATGCCGCGGTGCTGTACTGCATCGAGCACATCGACGCGATTGCGTTCTGCGCGGCCACTCACAACGAACGGTCGTGCCAGCTCGTGGTGTCGGCGGCTGCCGACTGCGGCGTGCCGCTCGATCACCCCCACATTCACTTTGCGCAGCTGTACGGCATGAGTGACCACATCAGCTTCAATCTGGCCCGGGCGGGCGGCAATGCGAGCAAGTACGTACCCTACGGTCCCGTGCGTGACGTGGTGCCGTACCTGATCCGCCGCGCCCAAGAGAACCGGTCGGTCGCCGGTCAGGTGGGCCGCGAGTTGCGGTTGATTTTGGCGGAGATTGATCGGCGCAAAGCCATGGGCTGAGGCCGTCGATCGTTCCATTCGCGGGTCGACGATTTCGGTGGTACCGTGCAGACTCAACCGGGGAGTTCCCATGCGATTGACCATGCTCTTGACCCTGATTTCCGCCCTGTGGGTGGGTGCGTGCACGTCGATGTCCGTGGATGAGGATCCCGGCGGAGAACTGGGCGGTCAAGAAGGCGAAGCGATGGACCTGGATGCGGATGCAGATGCGGATGCCGATGCGGACGCCGACGCCGATGCAGACGCCGACGAGGGCGGCGATGCCGATGATGGCGACGAAGGCGACCCCGGTGACGCCGATGGCGGCCCACCCGACTCCGACACGGGCGGAGCGGACGATACGGGGGACGCCGAAGAAGGCGGAGGCGACACGGGCGAAGCCGCCGACGGCAGCTAAGGCCTCCGCGGTCGAAATCGCTCGGTGCTGAACCGGCTCACGATCCCCCGACGGGGGCAGAGCTCCACAAGCCCGTGGGAATCGATCACCCGGCGGAGTTCCGGGGAATGCACCGCCTCGGGCAGCGAGTAGGTGGCGACCACGCGACTGCCCGCTCGGTACAGTTCGTGGGCTTGAACGCAGTGCCCAAAGCCCCATGGGTTGACCCCGAGGGCGGGCTCTGCGGATGCCGCTGCCAGGACGGCGTCGCCGGTCTTGGAATGAATCTGAACGCCCGGGCCAACCGCATACAACCACTGTTCGGTGACCAACACGGCAGACCGACGCGTGGGGTGGGCTGTCTGGCGACCGTGGGCGGCCGTCCACGTGGCGCCTTCTTGGGCGATTCGGACCCGATCGAGGGGATTGAACTCCAAGACCCAGTCCGATTGGGCGCCCGCACGCCGACCCGCTTCGTCGGGTCGTGCCGCGATGTGCTCCAATTCCGGGTCGCTGGGCAGCGATCGCCAAGTGGCCAAACGCGCCGCAAATAACGACCGGTGGAGGTGGGGATCGACGTAGCGGTGGCATTCGGCAACGGCCCGCTCGAGCACGGCTTCGCCGTGTTCGGTTCGGACGCGGTGATGGTGCAGTCCATCCATGAACTGAAGATGAGAAACAGTGCTCGCCGTCGCGGAATGGCCGCGGCCGACGGATAGGATCACGCCCGAAGGATCGACGCTGATGCCGTGCACACCGGTGGTGGTCTTCCAGAACATTTGGTCCCCAATTCCCCATGGATCTATCATCGCCGCGACCCCGACTGCACGGCCCTCCGGTATGCTTAGCCGCTGTTGCCGCTCTTGAAGACCGCGGCATACAGGACTACATCGACCACCGACCCCCGGAGGAACCCATGGCAGAGTCCAAGAACGACATCGTCCGTTGCGGCCTGATTCAGTGCAGCAACCCCATCAACGACGAGAGTGTGCCCGTCGCCGACATCCAAAAGGCGATGTACGACAAGCACATCCCGTTCATTGAGGAGGCCGGTGAGAAAGGCGTGCAGATCCTCTGCCTCCAAGAAATCTTCAATGGGCCGTATTTCTGCCCAAGCCAAGACCCCCGCTGGTACGCGGCCGCTGAGCCGGTCCCCGGCCCAACGACCCACGCGTTGGCTGAATACGCCAAGAAGTACGACATGGTCATTGTGGCGTCGGTCTACGAGAAAGCCGATCGCCGCGGGGTCTACTTCAACACCGCTGCGGTCATCGATGCCGACGGCACATACCTGGGCAAGTACCGCAAACAACACATCCCTCAGGTGGCCGGCTTCTGGGAGAAGTTCTTCTTCGCTCCCGGCGACGGCGGGTACCCAATCTTCGATACCAAGTACGCCAAGGTGGGCGTCTACATCTGCTACGACAGGCACTTTCCCGAGGGCGCGCGGTGCCTCGGCTTGAACGGCGCGGAGATCGTGTTCAACCCATCGGCGACGGTGGCCGGACTCAGCCAGTACCTCTGGAAGCTCGAGCAGCCCGCGCACGCCGTGGCCAACGGCTACTTCGTGGGCGCCATCAACCGGGTCGGAACCGAAGCACCGTGGAACATCGGCAAGTTTTACGGCAACTCGTATTTCGTGAATCCCCGTGGCCAGTTTGAAGCCTGCGGCTCGGAGGACGACGACGAGTTGGTCATCGCCGACCTCGACTTGTCGATGATCGATGAGGTGCGCAACACCTGGCAGTTCTACCGGGATCGGCGCCCCGACGCCTACGATGAGCTGAGCGAGCGGTAGCGCCGAACGGACCGGCACCGGTGGCGCCTGAGCGGCGCAACTCCGGTGCGGGAGCCCATGTTTTCACACGCGGTGATGCGCTTTTGTTCCTGCATTCTGGGCGTTCATCGCAGTCAGGGGTGCCCCCTTGCCCCCGAAGGAAGGCCTTGTGTCTGCTGTACAGAACCCCGACCCGTCCCTGATCAACGACGACATTCGTCCCACGACCGACGCCGAGCGCCACTGGTCCGTCATGAACATGGCCAGCCTGTGGGTGGGCATGGTGGTGTGCGTGCCGACCTACATGTTGGCGGCCGGTCTGATCGAACAAGGCATGAGCTGGGGACAAGCCGTCATGACCGTCATGTTGGGCAACGTCATTGTGTTGATTCCCATGATTTTGAACGGCCATCCGGGCACGAAATACGGCGTGCCGTTTCCCGTGATGTCGCGGGCCGCGTTTGGAATTCACGGCGCCCACATCCCCAGCTTGCTGCGGGCATTGGTGGCCTGCGGGTGGTTCGGCATTCAAACCTGGATTGGCGGGGCGGCGATTTACCAGCTGCTGGGCGTCGTGGCCGGAGGCCCGCTGGGGGGTGAACCCATTGGCTTTTTGGGCATCAACGGCGTGGAGTTCTTGTGTTTCCTGGGGTTCTGGGCCATTCAGGTGGCCATTTTGTGGCGCGGCGTGGAATCGATTCGGATCCTCGAGACCTACGCGGCGCCGTTCTTGATCGCGATGGGGCTCGCGCTGCTCGGCTGGGCGTATGCCAAAGCCGGTGGGTTTGGCACCATGTTGTCCACGCCCAGCCAGTTTGATGCGGGCGGTCCCAAGGAAGGTCAGTTTCTCAGCGTGTTCTTCCCCTCATTGACCGCGATGGTCGGCTTCTGGGCCACGCTCTCCCTGAACATCCCCGACTTCACCCGCTATGCGAAGAGCCAGCGGGACCAGGTGCTGGGCCAGGCGATTGGGTTGCCCACGACCATGACCCTGTTTGCGTTCATCGGCGTCGCGGTGACCAGTGCCACGACGGTCATCTTTGGTGAACCCATCTGGGATCCCACGGTCCTTCTTGGGAAAATGGGCGGCGGATTCTCGGTGGTGGTCAGCTTGTTTGCGTTGTCGATCGCCACCCTCTCGACCAACATCGCCGCCAACGTGGTGAGCCCGGCCAACGCCATGATCAACGCTGCACCCCAGAAAGTCACGTTCCGAATGGGCGGGATGATCACCGCGGGCATCGGGGTGGCCATCATGCCCTGGAAGCTGATCGCGTCCACCGGCGGCTACATCTTTACCTGGTTGATTGGCTACTCGGCCTTGTTGGGCCCCATCGGTGGCATCCTGATCGCCGATTATTTCCTGTTGCGGAAGACCGAGTACGACCTCGACGGCTTGTTCCGCAAGGACGGTCCCTACTGGTACAGCGGCGGGTTCAATCCCGCGGCGGTCATTGCGCTGATCGTGGCCGTGTTGCCCAACGTGTTGGGCTTCGCCAAGGCCGCGGGCTTTGTGGACGAGGTGGCGCCGATCTGGACCGACATTTACACCTATGCGTGGTTCGTGGGCTTCTTCATTGCCGGCGGACTGTACTTGGCCCTCATGACGCTTCAACGGAAGGATTGATCCATGAACATCGATTGCAGAAACTGGATTGGCGGTGAATGGCTGCCGGGACCCGAGACTGCCGAGAACACGTGTCCGGCCGACGTCGCGAATGTGCTGGGCACCCGCCCGGTGTCGGGTGCCGATGAAGCGCACGCCGCCATTGAAGCGGCCAAGGCTGCACTGCCCGCGTGGCGCGACACCCCGGCCCCCAAGCGGGGCGAGTACCTGTTTCGGCTTGTGCGGCTGCTGGAGCGCGATCAAGAGCGGCTGGCCGAGGTCCTCTCGATGGAGGAGGGCAAGATCATTGCCGAGGCCCGCGGGGAGGTTGCGAAGACCACCCGCTACGTCGAGTTCGCAGCAGGCGATGCCCGGCGCATGACGGGGATCACCACAGAAAGTGAGATTCCCGGCACCTTCGCGATGACGATCTGGCGCCCCCACGGCGTCGTGGGGCTCATCACTCCCTGGAACTTTCCCGTCTGCATTCCCCTGTGGAAGATCGCGCCCGCCATCGCGGCGGGAAACACGGTGGTGCTCAAGCCCGCACCGGAAACACCGGCCACCGCGCACCTGATCGGCAAGCTCATCCAAGAGGCCGGCATTCCCGATGGCGTGGTCAACATTGTTCACGGCGATGTCGCGCCCGCAACAGCCATCATCGAGCACCCGGATGTGACCGCCATCAGCTTTACGGGATCCACCGAGGTTGGCCGCATCATCGAGGCCCAGTGCGGGGCGTTGCACAAACCGATTCAGTGCGAGCTGGGGGGCAAGAATCCCCTGTTGATTTTTTCGGATGCCGACCTGGACTTGGCCGCCGGCGCGTGTGCAAAAGGGGCGTTCGGGTCCACCGGTCAGCGGTGCACTGCGACAAGTCGGGCGATCGTCATGGACGACGTGGCCGATGCGTTCGTTGCCAAGGTGCTCGACCATGCCGCGGCGGTGCGCGCCGGGCACCCCCTTGATGAGGCCACCACCATGGGCCCCAGCGTCTCGGAAAAGCAGTTGGCACAGGTGCTCAAGTACATGGAGATTGGCGCCGGTGAGGGAGAACTTCGCTGCGGCGGCTCGCGATTGACGGAAGGCGGACTGGCCGGGGGGTACTTCCCCGCGCCCACCGTATTCGACGGCGTCGACGCCTCGGCCCGCATCGCCACCGAGGAGATCTTTGGCCCCGTGTTGTCGGTGATCCGGGTGTCGTCGGTGGACGAAGCCATCTCGGTCGCCAATGGCGTCAAATACGGGCTCACCGGTTCGGTGTTCACCCGCGACATCAGCCACGCCTTTCAGGTCATCGAACGCTTGGAGACCGGCATGATGCACGTGAACAACCCCACCATTGGCGGCGAGGCGCACATGCCATTTGGCGGCATCAAGGCGACCGGCGTTGGTCCCCGCGAGATGGGGCCCGATGCCTGGAAGTTCTACTCGGAATCCAAGACGGTCTACATCAATCATGCGCTGGCAGCGCGAAAGAACAACCTGTTCTAGCAACCGCCCAACCGGGGAGCGCAGACGGCCGATGACATGGACAGTGCCCAGGGGTCCTCAGCGCATTGTGTGTCTGACGGAAGAGCCCACAGAGATCCTGTATGCACTTGGCGAACACGATCGCATTGTGGGCATCAGCGCCTACACCGAGCGTCCGCCCGAAGCCCGGCGTGACAAGCCGGTGGTCAGCGCCTTTGTGGACGGTTCACTGCGGAAGATTCAGGCGCTGGAACCCGACTTGGTGATCGGGTTTTCCGACATCCAAGCCGACCTCGCCCGCAAGCTCATCGCCAACAATCTGAATGTGCTGATCTTCAACCAACGCAGCATCCAGGAGATTCTGGATGTGGTGGTGGACGTGGGTCGCTTGGTGGGCCGCGCCGATGCCGCGGCCGATTTGGTGGGCTCCTACATCACCGGACTCGAGGCCGCCCAGGATCGGGCCGCGGCCCGCGGTCACCGGCCGCGCGTCTATTTTGAGGAGTGGGATGACCCCATGATTTCGGCCATTCAGTGGGTCAGCGAGCTGATCGGCATTGCCGGTGGCGATGACATCTTTGCGGAGCGGTCGACAGGCAAGCTCGCCAAGGAACGCTTTGTGCAGCCCCAAGAAGTGCTCGACGCCGCGCCCGAGGTGATGTTGGCCAGTTGGTGCGGCAAGCGCTTTGACCGCGATGCGGTGTTGTCCCGCCCGGGGTGGTCCGCCATTCCCGCCATCGAGAACGGGCGCATTCATGAACTGTCTTCGGCGGAGATTCTCCAACCGGGCCCGGCGTGCCTAACGGCCGGATTGCAGGCCATTGAACGGGCGTTGGACGGGGTCACAGCGCACTGAAGGCCCCGTCAGGCCTCCGCCTTCGCCAAAGCCGCCTGACCCGCGCGGTCGCGGAGGCTCACCGCAATCCCGACCAACGCCGAGAGCGCAAACGCCGGCGGCAGCTCGGACAGGGCGGCGAAGGCGGGCCCCACCCCGGGCAAGGCCGTGGCACCAAACTTGAACAGGGGCACGCCCACGAATCCCGCCAGCATCGCGCCCAGTGCGCCGTTGGCGGTGAAGCGGCCCCAGAACAGGCTGAGGATGATGGTGGGGCAGAACGTGGCCGCGATGCCAGACCATCCAAAGATGACAAACCAAAACACGGTCCGTCCGGGCACGAGCACCGCGACGGTCAACGCGATGCCGAGGCTGGCCAAGGCCAGGCCAAACGTGACCTTGCGGGACAAGCCCACCAAGGCCTCGTCCGGCATCTCGGGGTGCTTGACCTGCTGGTACCAATCCCGGACGGCCGCCGAAGAGGCCACGACCAGCAACGAATCGACCGTGGACATGATGGCGCTCAACACGATGGCGATGAACAAGCCGACCAACAGCGCCGGGAGGGCCTGCTCCACCAACAACGGCAGCACGTCCTGCCCCCCGTTGCCCAGCAAGTCCGCCGACGTGCCGACGGGGGCCAAGATGGCGCGTCCCACCATTCCGGTCACCACCGCGCCGGAGTCCGCCAGCAACGTCCACACCAACGCGGTTGCCGCGCCGGGCGCGATCTCGTCCTCGCTCTTGAGGGCCAAGAAGCGCACAAAGATCTGCGGTGAACCCAAAAACCCGAGCCCGATGAGGCTCAGGCCAACGATCTCCAACACCCGGATGCCCGACCAACCGCCCGGTCCCGACAGACTCGTGAGGTGCGGATCGATGGCGTGCAGTGCGGTCATCATCTCGCTCCAGCCGCCGATGGATGCCAACGCCACGATGGGCAGCGTGACCAGCCCCAAGAACATGAGCGTTCCTTGAAACACGTCGGACCACACCACGGCCACAAACCCGCCGGACACGATGTAGGCCATCACAACCGCAAATCCCACAAGCGCGCCCGTGTAGTAGTCCACGCCCAAGAAGCTCTCGAAGGCCGTGCCGGTGGCGTCGATTTGGGCCGATACATAGATGGTCACAAACACGACCAGGCAGGTGGCCGCCACCTTACGCAGGCGCTGGCTCTTGTCTTGGAATCGGCTCTCCAGGTAGTCGGGAATCGTCAGCGAGTCGTACTCGTCGGTGAGCCGCTTGAAGGGCCGGCACATCAGCAGCCATGCCCCGGCCACGCCGAGCACCTCGCCCAACACCACCCAGAAGGCTTGGACCCCCAGCAACGCCCCCATTCCCGTCAGCCCGAGCAGCAACCAAGCAGACTCGCCGGTGGCCCTTGCGGAGAACGCCGCGGCCAAGAATCCGAAGCGCTTGTTGCCTGCGTAGTAATCGCGAACCGAGGACATGCGCCGACTGGCCACCACGCCGATTGCGACCAGGGCCATCATGTACACACCGACGCCAATCCACTTCCACATCATCTCGGGTTCTCCTTTTCCAGCCGCCCCTCGGAACGAAACCGGTGACCCTGGGTATCCAACGGCGGGCAATCCGTCGTACCATGGGGTCCCCATTTTGCAGGAGTGACCCGTCCACGCGGCGTCGGGTGGTACACTCACGCATCAACTCGAGGACGACTATGCCCACCTTGGAGACGACCGTAAACGGCCTGAAATTTCCCAATCCTTTCGTGATCGGATCGGGCCCTCCCAGCACCAACGCCACCATCATGAACAAGGCTTTCGCGGCGGGGTGGGGCGGCGTGGTGGCGAAGACCACGGCCTTGTCCGATACGCCCGTCGTCAACGTTCAGCCCCGATACGGAAAGCTGCGGAGTCCGAGCAAAGACAACGTGGGATTCCAAAACATCGAGCTGATCTCTGACCTCTCGTTCGAAGATTGGGAAGACTTCTTCAAGCGGGTGAAAGACACCCCTCCCGAACGAATCTTGATTGGTTCGATCATGGAGAGCTTCGACAAAGGCCGGTGGCAGGAAGTGGCGTCGCGTTCCTTTGACGCGGGCTGCGATGCCCTCGAGTTGAACTTCTCCTGCCCCCACGGTCACCCGGAGCGCGGCATGGGGGCGGCGATGGGGCAAGACCCCGAACGGGTCGAAACGGTCACCCGGTGGGTGTCTGAAGTTGCGAACGGCCGCCCCATTTGGGCGAAGATGACCCCGAACATCACCGACATCACCGCCCCCTCCCGGGCTGCTTTGGCCGGCGGTGCCGATGGGGTGAGCGCCATCAACACCATCTTGGCGTGCATTGGGATCAACCTGAAGACCCTCAAGCCGCAGCCCACGGTGCAGGGCTACAGCACCTATGGTGGCTACAGCTACTACGCGGTGAAACCGATCGCCCTGCGCATGGTCTCGGAGATTGCGCGGTCGCTGCCCGAGTTGACGATCTCGGGCATCGGCGGCGTCACGTGCGCCAATGATGCCATTGAACACATGCTGGTGGGTGCCCACACCGTGCAGTCGTGCACGGGGCCCATGCTGCAAGGCTTCGGCATGGTCGACGAACTCATCGAGGGGACCTTGGCCTTCATGGAGCAGCACGGCTTCGAGACCCTGGACGAGTTTCGCGGCGCCAGCCTGCCGTTCTTCACGACGCACCACCACTTGGTGGAGCTGCAGGCCGAGAAGAAAGCCAAGCAGGCCGCCAAGCTCGCCAACAAGGACACCGAGTGGGGCAAGGGCGATGTGCGCGACGAGACCGCGGCACTGACGTCGAACGAGTAGCCCGGCAAGGCCGAGCCTCCCGAGATACAGTCCGCCATGGCGTGGTCCAAGAACAAAGACGTCCCACCACCCCGCGACCACCGCGGTGCCGTGGATGTGCCGTCAACCGTCACCATGGCTCCGATTGGGTTCGTGCGCTCGCCCTACACCGAGCGCCACGGAACACCCCGCCAAGCCGTCGTTCGCGGCGGGGGCGGCGGCGGAGACCCGATGGTGGGCGCCGTTGAGATCGACACCGAACGGGTGCCGGAAACGGCCTTGCGTGACATCGAAGGGTTCGACCGAATCTGGCTGGTGACCTACCTGCATTTGAATCCAAAGTGGGGGCCCCTGGTCCGTCCGCCGCGCGGCGGCATTCGACGCGGGGTCTTGGCGACGCGTTCTCCCCACCACCCCAATCCAATCGGCCTCTCGGCAGTGGCGTTGATTGGACGAGAGGGTGCCCGCTTGATCGTGCAAGGGCTCGATCTGATCGACGGCACACCGGTGCTCGACATCAAGCCCTACGTGCCCTATTGCGACGCCTTTCCCGACAGTTCCGCAGGCTGGGTCGACGCCCTCGAGGAGTGAACCGGCTCAAGTGCAATGCGTCGTGCGGATTCTCATCATCGTTGCGCGGCCAACCACCGGTCCAAGGCGTTTGCGAAGCGCTGTTTGTCCTTCGGACCGTACGGTGGTGGACCCCCAGTTTGCACCCCGGTACCGCGCAGGTCGTCGAAGAAGTCGCGGACCTGAAGGCGCTGCTGCACATTGGATGCATCCAATACCTCTCCGCGAAATCGAACAACCGTGGCGCCCCGTTCAATCACCCGGGCGGCCAGCGGGACATCCGAGGTGATCACCAGGTCGCCGGCCGCGCATTGTTCGGCGATGTAGTCATCGGCCACATCCAGTCCCCCCTCGACCACCACGGCGGCGATCCACCGAAACGGGGGGGTCTGATGCCAGCGGTTGGCGACCAGCCGCACGGGGGCCTTGGTGCGCTGACTGGCGTTGAAGATGATGTCTTTGACGGCGCCCGGGACGCCATCGGCGTCGACCCAGATGGTGGGCTGCGGTGGGGACGGAGCGGGTTCGTTCACGGCGTGAACCGTTTGTGCGCCAGCCAAAAGGCGCGGGGTTGACCGGAATCGTCCGTGTCCGTCCACGCAGCGTTTTGGCGGCCCGCTGGTCGGGGGGACGAGGAGCGGGCGTTCCCCGCTCTGACGAAGTCGACCGCACCGGTCCCGCCAGTCGATGCGTCGCGGCCGCGCCGGACAACGGGCGGTTTGAGTGACTCGAGACCCGCACTGCAGGGTCGGAGGAGGGGCGAGAGCATGTGGCATTATACGCCGATGCCCCCCCTTCAACCGAACTCGACGACCCCAACCGAAGCGCGTCACCGTGCCTTTGACGAACTGCGCGGGTTGGTCATCGTCTTGATGACCCTCGATCACGTTCGCGGCTTCGTTGCGCCGGCCGGCGCGGATCCGATGAACTGGGAGTCGACAAGCATCGGATTCTTCTTGGTTCGGTGGGTCACCCATCTGTGCGCGCCAACCTTTGTCTTCCTCATGGGCGCCGCCGCGGCGCTTCGGAACCGGGCCAGACCGCACGACACCCGGGCGTTTTTGTTCACCCGCGGTCTGTGGCTCATTGTGCTCGAGGCGACCTGGGTCAGCTTCAGCTGGTCGTGGGACCCGACACAGACGTATTTTGGTGTGTTGTGGGCGCTGGGTGGCTCCATGATCCTGCTGGCCGGGCTGACGGCCCTGCCGGCTCCGGCAATGCTGGCCGTGGGGTTGGCCGTTGTTGGTGGTCTGGAGTGGGCCCAACTTCGACCGGCATCCGCCTGGTGGGGCATTTTGGTGCGGCCGGGGTCGCTCACGGCATTTGGTCACACCATTCGGTGCTCCTATCCGCTGTTGCCGTGGTTTGCGGCGGCCGCCGTTGGCTGGTCGGTTGCGATGCCCCTTCGAAGCGCCCGGCCCGCGCGGCTGTTCAACGTCGGCATGGGGATGCTGCTTGCGTTTGCCCTGTACCGAGGCGGGGTGGACTCGGATCCCAATCCGTGGGCGATGCAAGACGCAGCTGCGATGACCGTGGCCGACTTTTTGAGTCCCAGCAAGTACCCGCCCAGCGTGGCGTTTTACCTGCTCACGTTGGGCGCGGGGGTCCTGGTGTTGGCGGGTGCCCATCGTCGCAGGGGCGCGTTGTGGGAGACCATTGCCCGGATGGGGCGTGTGCCAATGATGTTTTATTTGCTGCACCTGCCGCTGGCCCATGCCCTTGGAAACGCCCTGGCGTGGCTCGCGCACGGTCAGCCTCGGGTGCCGGCGTCAGAGCCCGTACGAATCTGGGTCATTTTGGGCGCATGGGCGACCGTGGTGGCCGTGTTGGTCCCCGTGTGCACCCGCTGGGATGCCCTCAAGCGCCGCCGTCGGGATCTCTGGTGGCTGCGCTACCTGTGAGTCAGCCGCTGTAGGGCAGGGCGGAGTGGTGCAGTTGAATCTTGAGGCGGCCCTTGGCGTCGCGCACGTAGACGAAGGAAAACTCGACCTTCACCTCGGCGCCATCCGCGGTTCCAAAGAAGTAATTGCCCATCGCCATTCCGGTTTCGCCGCGGATGACGATCCCGGTGTTCTCAAATCGAACCGATGTCCAGGGTTGCAGGGCAAACCCCTGGTCCTCTGGAAACGCGGGGTTGTTGCCCACGAAGTAAGACACGGCCGCTTCAAGGTGGTTCCGAAACTGGATTTCGGCCGCCTTGGTGGGGCCAAAGAGCAAGGAGCCGTCGAGGCGGTAGTGCTGTTCCACCAACTCCACCGCTCGCGCATGCGCGGCGTTCCAGTCTTCGGCAGCGCCGACGTGCACGACGCTGCGCCCCCATGAGTCTTGAGCATCTTGGATTTCGGCGGCGGTGATCATGGGGGAGTCGTAACAGTTTTGCTGTGCGATGTGCAGGAGGGGCGCTACCTTATCCGCATGGTTGCGTTTTTCTGGATTGGGTGGGCGGTGGCCGCTGTGCCGACGCCCAGCATCGATGACGCTTTGGCGATGGTGGATGCGTGCCCGTCGCCCGGAGAATGCACGGTTCCCTGCTGGGACGACGCGGTCCGGCAGACGGAGCCGGGTCCGGACGGCGCCCTGCAGGTCAGCTGCTGGAAGGGGAACCGTTCGCACGGACCGGTGGTGGCGTGGTACGCGAATGGACAGCCCCTGGGGGTTGGCTATTCGCACGACGGGCAGCCCCATGGTGGGGCAGTGTCATGGCACCCGACGGGCAAGCGGGCCTCGGAGTCGACGTGGGTGCACGGTGCCCGAGAAGGCGTGTTCCGAACCTGGCATCCGACGGGCGAGCGGGCGAGTGTGGGCACCTGGCGCAACAACCGCCAGGACGGTGTTGTGCGGTTTTGGCACCCAAACGGGCAGCTTGATGAGGCCGTGACCTGGGTGGATGGCCAACCGGATGGGCCCATGTTTTCGTGGCACGACAACGGCGAACTTCGGGCCCGGGCACGCTTTGACCACGGTCAGAGAGTCGGGCGGTGGCGTCTGTGGTACCCCTCGGGCCAGCGCAGCGTGATTGTGCGATTCAGAGATGGCCGGGCGCATCATTTGCGGTGCTGGGAACCGAAGGGGTCCCAGACCATTTGTCCCGATGGCATCACGGCGATGTTTGGTCGGTCTGCGGCGGGAGAGCCGGCGACTCCATGAATGGTCGCATTGGTCCTTGAGGAGTCCGAACGACTCCACTATCATCGCGTTCCGGGGGGATTGATTCGCATCTTGATGCCATTCGCTGCCTTGGTGTGCTCCGGTCCGGTGCACGCACGAGGGTCGGCTGCTGGGTTTGGAATGCCCCAGTACGGCGGCGCCTTTGCGGGCGTCGGTGAGACGGGGGTGCACGGCATCCCCTTCAATCCCGCCGCAGCAGCCACCTCCGGTTTTGAGGTCAGTGCCGAGTGGACCCAGTTCATCGCATCGTATTCGTCCCAGTTGACGGGCGAATCTGCCGAAGGGGGAGCCGCGTCCCAAGGCGCACCATTTGCGGCCATGACGTTGAGCATTCCCGGCGTTGATGGCGTGGGCGTGGGGCTGTCGTTTGGCGCCCCGTATGCCCGTGCAGCGGGCGCGGTTTCGTCGTCCAGTTCGCAGCGCTTCCACGGAATCAGCGGGCAACTCGCGGTTCTGGAGATGGGCGCATCCGTGGGTGTGGAGCCCATTGCCGGCCTGCACCTGGGAGGCGGGGTCGCGGTTCAGACGCTCGAGGCGGAATCGCGGTACGCCCTGGACTCCGGTGCGGTGTTGGTCGAGCTGTTCGGCGATGACCTCGCCGACCTCATCGGCGATCCGCTGCTCGAGGGCGTGGTGGACATCACCAACGTGCAGGGTCGGACTGTGGGCGCCGTGTTTGGTGCGCAATGGACCGCCTTTGAACCCTGGACCGTCGCCGCATCGTACCGAACGGGGTCGCGCATTCCGGTGACCGGTGACGTCGACCTGGTGCCCAGCAATGCCTTCACGCTGACCCTCGAGAGCGAACTCGAGGGCGAGATCGTGATGCCCGCTGAGCTTCAGGTTTTGCTGGCCCGTCGCTGGGGACCCATGCGCTGGGCCGTCGAGGGCCACTGGATTGGATGGGAAGATGCATCCGTCATGGCCTTTGAAATGGTGGACCCGCAGCTGGGGAGCCGGGATCCCGCCTTGGAGGCCATCTTGGAGGGGTACGGCTTGAGCGATGTCAGCGAGATCATCCAGACCCAGACCGACCGCAGCTTGGGCTATCAACACACCGCAGGCGGCGGATTGCGCCTCGACATCGATGGCGAGGACACCTTCTGGATGGCGCGAACGGTGTACTCCAGTCGGGCAATCCCCGACGAGTGGGTGCATCCCGCCAACATCGATTTTGAGTCCATCGACACCCGCATTGGGGCGGGCCTGCGCACCGCGGCTGGTCTGGACATCGGGGTCAGCGCAGGGTGGCTCTTCACCCCCCAGCGAACCATCACGACCTCCGCGGCATCGTACTTGGCCGATCCGGATGAAGGGCCCGTGTACCCCTCTGGCAATGGAACCTATTCGCTTCGGTTGTTCTCTGCGGGCCTCAACCTGGTGTACCGACACCGACCGTAGGGCGGCCTCAGCGCGCGGCCCAGACCCGAAAGCGTCCGTCGTCTTCGACCACGGTCACGTTGGAGAATCGTTCCTGGAGCAGGGGGGCCAGGTCTGCCTGACGCTGCACGACCAGCCAGAGTTCGCCTCCGGGGCTCAACCGCCCCGGGCTGGCGCCAATCAGGTGGCGCAGGACGCCATAGTCTCGGGCAGTGCCCACATGAATGGGGGGATTCGACACGATGCAGTCGAAGCAGTCGGCCGGCCCCAGAGCATCCAGCGACGCTGCGGTAACCGTGTTCGCCTTGGGCACGTTGATTGCGGCGGCGGTCGTCGAAACGGCGTCCGCGTCCAGCTGGGTCAGGGCAAGCGTCGGGTCCCGGCGGAGGAGCCAGCCGCCGATCACGCCGGCGCCGCACGCGTAGTCGAGAATTCGGCTGTTGGGGGCGGGGACGTGGATGCAGGAGACGAGCAATGCCGTGGCGGGGTCGAGGCGCCCTTTGGCGAAGACACCCGGAAAGACCGTGTGTTCAATGGTCTCGTTCGCAAATGCGAGGGTCTCGCGCGATGCCCAGTCATCGATGCGTGCGCGCAGCGCATGGTTGGGAGAACGGTTGCGCCCCATCAACACGCGGCAGTGCTTGCGCGCATCGATGGTCTCGACCCCATCCAGCACCGGCATCATGACCTTGGCGGCGCTCTTGATGCCCTCGTCGTTGGCTCCGTACACCCACAGGGGCGCGGCAGGCTTCAGCGAGGCGCACACGGCGTGAAGCGCCATCTGGAAGGCTTTTTTGTCTTTTTCGAGGCGCACCACCGCAGCATCGTAGGGACCGGGACTCGGCCAGGCGGTCGCGTCGTGCTTGATGGTTGCGCGGCGCCGCCAAGAGTCGACGGTGCGTCCGTCGTTGATCAGCGGGCCCGTCACCAACCCGTGCGCGTCGTTGCACACCAAGATCCGGTCGTCGGGCAGCGTGTGGATGGTCGGCACCACCACAGAGGCCGCCACGTGCTCCCGGTGCACGCCGGCACCATCGCTCTTGCTCATAGCCATGCACAGCGTGTAACCCCGCCGACCGATGGGCCAACCTTCCAAGGCCTCTGCATCACCGGCGAACGAATGACTCCGGTGGGATTCGGTGGGGGTTGGGGACCGCTGCTCGCGGGCGGTGAATCGGCAGATGGGTGATGTCCAAGACCGGGTTCCGGGCTACGAGGCGGTTGGAGGCGAGGGCGATGTTGTTGATTTGCGCAGCCAGCAGTGGCCACAACCTGAAGCTGGCGGAACGGCTGGCGGCGATCGCGAATGAGCTGGGTCTGGACAACCGGGTGTTGGACCTGACCGCCACCAACCTCCCGATCTACACACCGGAGCGCGAGGCCGCCGGTCGCCCGGATGCACTGGATCCGGTCGAGGCGGCGTTCCGAAACGCCACCGCCATGGTGATTGCAGCGCCCGAATACAACGGGTCAATGCCGCCGGTGTTGAACAATGCGATCGCGTGGTTGTCGGTTGCCACCAGCGACTTTCGCGAACTCTTCACCCTCAAGCCCATCGGGCTGGCGACCCACAGCGGCGGCGGTGGTCAGAAGGTGTTGGTGGCGATGCGGCTTCAGCTTTCGCACCTGGGTGCGACGGTCTTGGGCCGCGAGTTGCTGACCAACTCCTCCAAGCCGCTCAATGAGCAGTCGGCGAGGGCCGTTCTCGCGGAGTTGGGGGTCCTTCAGCGCCGGTAGTTCGGACCCCGGAGCGCATCAGTGCGTCAAAAATGCCGGGTCCCGAATCATCACGGACACGGTCGCCTGCCACGCTTCGGTTGGCGTGCCGATGGCCGCCAACGCCGACCAGAGCTCGCGCATCTCGTCGACCCATTCATCGGGCGCATCCCGGCTGTAGAAGCCCCGGTGAAATCCGCGAAGTTCGCGTTCGAAGTCGTCGTCATCGGGCACGGTGTCCAAGGTCACGAACCGAAAGAGACGCCGCTCGCCGCCGTCGACCAGCTCCCGCTCGACCGCATGCGATGCGGCGGCCTCCGCCGTCCGCTTGACCACCAGTGCCCAGGTGAGCCCCGGTCGATCTTGCGGTGCGCGATTGGCAATGCCATCCACGCCTCCCAGCAGGAGCCGGTGCCCCAATCGGTCGGTGTCGAGCATGTCGTACCCCTCGTGCGTCCACCGGAACCCAGTGAGCGCCTCGACGGTGTCAGCAAACTGGTCGTGGGTCATCATGCGCGGCTCGGCATCGTGGTACGCGTCGGCCTCCGTCAGCGCGCCAATCAGTGGACGCACGACGGCACCGCCCTCCAAGAACCCGCGTCGCAGCGACTCGATGGCATCGGAATCGTCTGCGGTGACCGGGCGACGCCAGACGAACTCGGCCATCGATTCCACCGCGCACGAAAAGAAGCGGCTGTCATTCGCGATGGACGGGCCCAGTTGACTCAGTCCGCTGATCGGTTCCCCGTACCAGCCAGGGCTGACGCCCAGGTATTGTTCCCAGAGCGCCTCGCGTTCGGGGTGGTAGGTCGTCTCCTCAATCCGCGAATACAGCGACATCCACCAAAACCCAAACAGGGATGCCGCGATGGGGTCGAGGCTGGAGTGGCAGGCCAGACAGTACGGATCTTCCTGGGCCGCATCGGCGGTGGTGGTGCCCGATGTGTCGGCTTCCGAAAACGCCACCGGGCGGATCAGGTAGTCTTCGCACAGCAGAAGTCGCGAGATGGCTGCAGCGCGTCCGCGGTTCATGTTCGAGTCGGTCGTCGTGTACCGCCACCACAGCCCGTTGGTGGAGAGCACGCCGGCTGAAGGCCTGCCGTCGGTGTACCGAGCGGGCTGCCACCCGGACTCGCCGCTGGGGTAGTCGATGGGCCAAATCTCGCCAAGCAACGGGGTGGCCATCGTCCAGTCCGCCAGCACCGCGTCGGTCCAGGGCCGATCGGTGGCGATGATGCGGGCCAAGAGCCGCAGGGGTTCCTCGCCCACCGCCCGCTCGAATTCGTATTCCGCACTCGAAGGCAAGCCGTAGTCGAAGGCGACGATGTCGAACTCGTCGACTCGGGTGTGCCACCGCTCCGCCAGCGCGTTCACCATTCGCGACTCGAAGCGCGCGCTGTGCATCATCGCGTCCCGAAGGTTGGGGGCAAGCGAAGGGTCGTCGTTCAACTCGTCCAGTTCGGCGGTGGTTGGCGGCACGCCCCGGAGATCGAAGCTGACGCGTCGCAACCATGCGGCATCGTCCAATCGAGCCCGGGGAAGCGAGCCCGACGCGGTGTCTTCGATGGCGTCGGCGGTGCCCCGGTGACCGGCCGATGGTTCGGGGTCCGCCGAGGTGCAGGCGAGCCAGAGCGCGACAATCATGGCCAGCTCCCGATGCGCGCCAAGAAGGGCCCAAAGTCGACGCATGCCTCGCCGATTGGGGTGCCCTCGAAGGTGATGGGCCCGCACTCCGTGCAGCCTTCAAAGGCAATTCGGTACCACCCGCCATTGGGGTCGCGCAGGGAAAGATCGCCTTGGGCTCCGCCGTTGCAGGCATCGGGGAGCATCAGTTCGTGCAGTGCCATGTGGGTCCCGAGCACATCGGCTGCCCCTTCCGCGAGGGTGAACAATCCCGGCAGGTGCTGGATCGACACGGTGCCGCTGAAGCCGTACGCGAACCAGTCGCTGCCGCCGGAGTATCGCCAGCTTCCCGTGAGATCGCCGATCCAGGTCGAACCATCGGTGAGCACCACCGCGTTTCCGCCGCCCTCCAGTCGGTGTCCCTCTGGGGTGTCGATCCAGAAATCACCGGCGACGCCTTCCATCTCCATCGGCTGCCCGGCGACATCGTATTCACCGGTGAGCCAGTCGGTGACCCCCGCGAAGCTGTACCCGGTGGATGCATCACACCCATACAGCCAGGTGTCGACGATCACCCGTTCCGAACCCGGGCAGACCGCATCGCCTTGACGCATCAAGTTGGCATAGGTGTTGACCGCTTCGGTGGGATCCGGCATCTGGCCCAGCGCCGTGGCCAGGCGTTCGCCGACGTCCTCGGGGCTCCATGAGGGCTCCAGTTCTTCCACGGCGACCGCGGGCAACCCGGGTTCACCGGTATCGGTGCTGGGTGCCGTTCCGGGTTGGGCGTGGGGGGAGGCGCGTTCGGTGACGGTTGGCGTTCCCGCGCAGGCGAGCAGCCACAGAATCACGGCCCACCATCCACGCAGTCGGCCCATGCGGCCAGTCGAACCAACTCGGGTTCGGGCACCCCACCACCCAGCGGCATGTCTTTCATCGACAAGACCCGCACCCGCACGCGGTCGAGGTGGCTGACGGCGTCCAGCTTGGTGTGAAAGTTCATCCCTTCGGGCGCCCCATGTCGGTTCGCGCTGTTGGGGTGGTGGCAAGACGTGCAGTAGGTTGTGAAGAAGCCGCCGGCCCAGCTGTTCCAGCCGGAATCGCAGGCCTCCTCGGCTGCCGTACCCGTGTCCAAAAGGGCGCCCGCCGAGTCGACTTCCGACGGTTCAGCACACGACAGCAGCAAAGCCCAGATCACGATTGGAGCACCGCTCGAATCGGCTCGGGCTCGGTGCCGACGAAGGGGGCGGGGTCCACGCCGCCGAGGGCGAGCAGCGTGGCGCCGAAGTCATCGGGCCCCATGAGGCGTCCGCCGTCCGTTGCCGCTCCTGTGTCGAGGTCAACCCGCCGCCCCCGGCCGGATTCATCCAGCGAGCCCACGACGGTGCCCCCCCGGACGCCCGACCCGATCATCATGGCGCTTGTGAAGGTCCAATGGTCCCGACCGCCCCACGTGTTCAGGGTCGGCTCCCGCCCCATTTCGCTGAACACGACGATGGTGACTTCATCGGCCAAGGGGTTCCCGGATGCTGCGGTCCGACCATTGAGGTCATCCATTGCCTCGTTGAGGTACGCGAACAGGTCGCCAAAGTTGCGCCCTTGCAGGTCAAGGCCTTGGTGGGTGTCCCACCCTTCGGAGCACCATCCTTTGTACCGAAGCATGGCGCAGCGGGTGAGGTTGGCCTCGAACAGGTCAAAGGCCAGGGCGCAATCCGCCGCAATGTCGCGCTCGCAACCCGCGATCATGCTGTCAAGCTGGAGGTCGTCCCACGCCATGAGCTCGGCAATGCGGTCCAGCGCGTTTCGGTAATCGGTGCCGAACGCGCCGCCGTGACGGGATGCCCGTTCCGCCACGAATGCATCGGCCATCGCCTCCGCGTCGATCCCGAGTTCGGTGATCGGCAGCGCGGACAGCGAGAATGCGGTGTTGTCCAGCAAGCTGGGCAGTTGGTTCGCGTCCCCGATTCGGACCACCCGATCCGTAAAGGTCTGGGTGAACGCCGGCCCATCCAGGACCACATGAGGGAGCAAAAGGTTCCGCTCGGAGCGCCCCGCAAGGATCGCTCCCCAGTCATCCGCGAGCGCGCCGGATCCGGTCAAGATGAGCTCTCGGCACCGCTCATGCGTAATCGATGGAACCTCAATTCCATTGATGACGGCCGCTTGTTGACCGTGACGCTCGAAGAACTCTCGAACGGCCGGTCGGGCAGGGTGGTCGATGTACTCGATGCCGTTCGCTGTGCGGCGGGTGGCGCCTTCTTCGATGTAGGCGCCACTGACCCCAAAGAGTGGCGTGAAGACGTGACTGGTGTCCCAGCCTCCATCGTTGAAGATGAACACGAATTTGCGTTCTGCCGCGGTGCCATCGGCGACCGCGCGAAGCGGGCACAGGGCCCCCATTGAAAGCAGTCCGAACTCGCGGCGATTGATCATCGACAACAGGGTAGATGACGAGCGGGTCCGCGTCTACACCGATGGGGTGCTCAGGGAACGGTGTAGGTGACCTCAATCGCGCGAGTATCGACGATGCGTTTGCCCAAATGCCAGGCGTGGGCCCGGAGAATCAATGGTCCCGATGGCGGGCTGGCGTAGGTTTCGCCCGACTCAAGGTGCTCATTTCCGCTCGACGAGACCGCGAGCTGAGGCCGCTGCTCACAGGATCCATCGGCGACCTGGGCGGAGTTCAGAGACCACCACGTGCCCCACCCGAGGTCGCAGCTGCGTTTCCACCCATCGAGCCGAAGCTGCGTGGTGGCGCCGGTCGCGGTGTTCCGAACGGGAATGGTCAGCGGCGTTGCGGCCGAACTGCCCCACCAGACGCCCTCGGTTGGTCCCATGGCGGGGTCATCGACCGTGAAGAACGTGGAGCTGCCCTCCGTGGTGACGGACGGGCCTTCGTACCCGCCGCCCACATCGACCGCGTCAGTGGGCAAGATGGTGAGGTTGATGACCAAGGGCACCGTGGCGAATGCGGAACCCTCGGACAGGGCAGTGAGCGTGTACGGGTCGGCGTTCGACCACGTGCCGACGGGCAGATCGGCATTGGGTGCGTGGGGCACCCAGGCCCGGAGCCCTTGGCGAACGTTGTCCGCGTCGATCCAGGGTGTGTCGTCGTTGATGGGACCGGCCCATTGGTGGGTGGCGGTTTGGACGGTTCGCTGCGCATGGACCACAAGCGACGCGCGTTCCCCACTCTGGTCTTGGATGGGCACCACCAGTTCCGTCACCGAGCCGTCTTCGCTGCACGCAATGGCCGGGTCGGGCGCATCCGCCCGCTCGGTGAAGCGCAGCGGGGTCGCCCCAGTGGCCCACTCCGTTGACCGCGCCCGCTGGGCACAGTTGATGTCGGGTTCGCACCACTCGGTGAGCGAGACGGCACCGTTCGCGACAAAGCCGTTTCCGATCAAGACGGGCGCGGGGACGGGTTCGTCTGGCGGGTCGATGCGTGCGCTGTGAAGCAGCGACGCCGTGGCCACGTCCATGCCAGGATGGGGATCCACGGTCTGGAACAGCGAGACGCGCTCGGGACTCCGCCCTGATTCCAGGTTGACGCTCCAGAGATACAAGTCCGTGTCGGTGGCGGGGACCGTTGGCTGCGCAATCAGGCGTTGCTCGCTCGACCCGTCGGCGTATTCGATCTCCACGAAGTAGTTCGACCCCGCATAGTGGGGATGAAGGGTCGCATCGCCGGGTGCTGCAAAGTCAAACGAATTGCCGCTCGCCCAATGAATGGGCGGGTAGACGCGGCTTGACTCGGGTCGGTGGGCAATTGTCCCAATCACGGTCACCACGGGAACATCGACCGCGACCGGCGCCATGGAGCCGTCTTCGACCGGCTCGGTCTTGACCATGGTCCGCGACTCGGCATCCCAAGTGTACACGCCCGGTTCGCCATCGATGCGCGCAATTGTTGGCCGCGTCTCCGACCAGTCTTGGATCTTCCAGGCATGGTACGGCGTGTACTGGGGAAAGCACGAGGCCGAGTTTGGAGACTCCCCGCCATTCATCGGGTCCCTCTTTCCCTGCCAGCCGCCGGACTCTGCGACCACCGGTCCGTCGGCATTGACCCGGTACCACGTGCGGAAGCGCTGTCGGGTCGAGTCAAAGCCCCACGGGTGGGCCTCCAAGTTGACACCGTCCAGCGGGTACTCGTCGCCAATTCCCCACGCGCTGCCGGTCCCGGCTGTGAAGTGCGCGAGCGTAAAGGAATGCCCAATCTCGTGGATGAAGACATTGGCGCACTCGCCGAGCCACATTGCGGTCCAGCCCGTCCAGCCGGCGGCGTACGGTGCGTTGTCGAGGTCCGAATAGGTTCCGTCATCATTGCGGACCCAACCCGAGCCAACGGAGGTTCCGAAGGCGTACGGCGAGCTGTCGCCTCCGGTGGTCTTTGCCAGTCCGCGCCCGGTGTTCGCGAGGCTCATCGCAATCGCGAACTGATGCTTCAGGATGTGCCAGCGATCGGGGTCTGAGGTTTGGCTGAGCCGCTCCCCCTCGGATGCCACGACCACCGGCCCGCCGTCGGCCCGGACCACGATCTCATCGAGCCGCCACGGAGCCGAGTCGACCCACCGCATGGAGGAAACGGGAACCGCTGCAAAGAAATCACGCCCGATTCGCTCGGCGGTCTCGGTTGTGGTCGGGTGATCCGCCTCCCCGAACAGCACCATTTTTGAGCGGGAGAGCGTGAACCGCTGCGGAGCACCGAGGTCCGTGAGTGTGTGCTCCGCGGTGAGCACCGCGTCGCCCGCATCGATGCCGATGGTCAGCCGCGTGCCCTCCTCGACCCACTGCCACGGAAGCGCGGCGCTCCATGCCGTTGTCGACCAGGGCTCGAGCGCAACCTCAGTGAGGTCCTGTTCCAGCGGGGTTGGGAGTTGTGCGGGCGGGGCGAGGCGCATCACGCCGATGAGTTCGCTGCCCCGCCACGCGGCGAGCCGGCCATCCGACGCATCGTTCAGGGCTTCGTCCGGGGAAAACAACAGCAGTGCCGCGCGGTGCTCGATGAGTGGCGGTGCCCAGCGGTCGTCGTCCGGACGGCTCACGTGCGTCTGCCCGAACTCGATCGAGCCCGACACGGTTTGCGTGAGTCGGTCGTCGAACCACTCCATGGGGGGAATCAGGTCATCCACGCACGCCGAATACGGGTCCGCGTCATCGGGATCGACCGCCGTGTCTGGAAGGCTTGCATCCGCTCCAGCTGCCGTGTCACCGCCAGAAGCGATGGCGTCCGCGATGGTCTTGGCTGCGTCCGAACACCCCGCAACCGCCAGTCCTGCCATGAGCATCGCACGCATCGCGCCTCCAGTGGCTGGATTGTATACCGCCGACTCCGTTAAAGGGGGCCCATGAACTCCGCACCGCCGTATTGGAGCGACGCCAAGGCCCATCTTCGCGCCGTTGACCCGGTCATGGCCGCCGTCATCGACACCTACGAAGAGCCGCCGTTGCGCTCGAAGCGCGACGTGTTCGAGACCCTCGTTCACGCGGTTGTCGGGCAGCAGATCTCGGCCAAAGCGGCCGATGCCGTTTGGGGTCGCTTGGTGGCACTGGTGGGTCCCGTGACCCCGGCGAATGTCGTTGCGCACTCTCCCGAGGCGTTGAAGGCAGTGGGATTGTCGGGTCGAAAGGTGGAATACATCCTTGGACTTGCCACCAACGGGCAGTGGGTGACCACGACCGACTGGGATTCGATGGACGATGATGCGGTTCGAACGCGGCTGACCAGCCTCCGCGGAATCGGCCCATGGACCGCCGAGATGGTGTTGATCTTCACCTTGCTTCGACCCGATGTGTTGCCGCTGGGCGACATCGGTGTCATCCGCGCCGTCGAGCAGCTGTACGCCGAACGGGCGGCGCTGACGGTTGAAGAAGTGGCGGCCATTGCGGCGCCATGGGCGCCGTACCGGACGGTGGGTACGTGGTACTTGTGGCGTCACTTGGATGCGGAGCCCGTCCAATATTGACCGGATAAACCGGCGTTCGACTTGTTTTTTTTGGGGATTCGCGGTAATGTCATGTCGACTTCAAGGAGTCGCCGGGGAAACTCTATGGGCCACCGACCTGCTCGGCAGGCGTGGTCCCTCACGTCCAGAGGAGATTCCCAATGATTGATGGTACCAACGGGCCAACCGGCCTTGCCCCCGCGTCCCTCATCCCCGAGCCCAGCAGCACGGCCCCGCCCTCGGGCGAGCCTGCGGGCGCGCCCGCTGCCGAGCCCGATGTCGAGGTGGCCATCTCGGACCGCGCTCAGGCTCGAATGGAAGCCATGATGGCCCCAGCGGAGGCGGGTTCCGACACCGTCGAGTGGAACGCCAAGCGCGGTGGGATGGAGTTCGGTGTGGAGAAAGGCGGCTTTGATTGGGCGCTCGATGTCCGGGAGAACACCACCCACGACAACGCCGCTTTCGCCTCGGAAGAGGGGTGGTCTGCTGCCTCGAAGGTGGTCAACGGCGTGCTCATCGACGAGGCCAATGCGGCCAACCGCATCGCCATGGGCGACACCGGCATCTCCGACGATTCCTGATTGGGTGGGCCGTCAGGGCTCGCGGTCAAACCATTGGTCAAGCAACGCGCGGATCTCATCGGGTTCGTAGCGATTGTTGGCGTACGCCACGCGTCCTTCGGGGTCGATCAGCCAGTCCTGTGGGTAGGCCGCAGAGTGAAACGCCAGTTCCTGCAGCCACTGCGCGTGCACATCCCCGGCCGCATCGAAGAGAATGGGGAAGTCAACGCCGAGTTGGTCTCGAAATCGGCGGAGGTCGGCTTCGCGGTCGGTGGATGAGATGCCCCACACCCGCAGCCCATCGTCGCGGTAGTCGCGCCACATGTGTTCGCTGATGTCCGAGACCTCGGACGGACACACGGGTCACCAGGTTGCGAAGTAGACGAGCAGCACGGGATGCCCAAGTTGCTCGCTGAGCCGCAGGCGCTCGCCATCGAGCGTGGGCAGCTCAAAGTCCGGTGCTGCGGTCCCCACCGGCACACTGAGCCGTTGGTCGGAACGCTGCACATTGATGGAGACGGTGGGGTTGGAAGGGTCGCTGGTCAAGAGGCAGACCTGCCCGTTGCCAGTGGATTCGGGCCAGTCCACAGCGATCGTCACGCCGTCCTGCGCGCCGACCGTGGTCGAGGACACGCCGATGGTGGCGTCCGTCTCGTTGGCATCCCAGCGGAGAAGAGCGCCGTCGTGGGGCCCCAGATTGACCAGCCGCACGGTGGCGTCATGGCGGTCGGAGGCCAGACGCAGGGTGTCGGGGTGAGCGACAATCGTGCTGGCTGCGCGCTCGGGGTGCGCTCGGTACCCTTCGACTGCGGTCCAGTCACCCACCCATGCTTCGTCTCCTTCGGCCCAGACCGACATCGCGAATCGGGGCGTCTCCATGCGCCCAATCACGGTTGGCTGGTCGGGCTGGCGAACATCCACGGCCCACACGGCTTCATGGTCCACCAGCCAGACCATGGCGTCCGATACGCTGACATCAACCACAGGCGAGCCCGTCCACAGTCGGGCACTCTCTCGGGGGGAAGACGGGTCGCTGAGGTCGAGGACGATCAGGCCGGCTGAACCCGCCGCGGCGAACAGCCGGGTGCCGTCCGTCGCCAGGTCCAGGACGCCGTTGCCCAGATCGGTGTGGCCGACAAACTCGGGCTCGTCGGGGTCGGAGAGGCTGAATGCGCCCACCCCGCGGGTGTTGTCTGCAGTGTACAGCCAGCCGTTGGTTTCCACGACATTCCACGGGTGGCCCGGCGCCTCGATCGATGCACGCTCCTCGGGTGCGGTCGGATCGGTGGCGTCAAAAACCACAAGCGTTCCGTCATGCTGCGTGGCGTAGACCCGGTCGCCGACCTGAACCATTCCGCCCAGGCCGTCTTTCGTCACCGTCTTCACAAGCCGGAGGTCGGATGGGTCGGAGCGGTCCACGATTTGAAGGCCTGAATCCCGGTGGGTGGCGTAGACCAGTGGCGGGTCGTGATCAACCAGCATCAGCCGGTAGAAGCGCCCGCTCATGCCGCCGAAGACGTCGCCAAGTTCCGGGACATCGCCGCTGATGTCGAAGCTCAAGAGTCCGCCTTGGCCCACGACCCAGAAGCGTTCTTGGTCCACCACACCGTCGAGGGCCTCGATCAGCAATCCGGGCGGCTCGGTGTTGTCGTCGGTGTCGTATTTCCCGATCATTTCAATGCTGGGTTCGTTGGTGGGAGAGTCTGGAGCGCACTCCACGCGCACCAGGCTGATGGGTTCGCCGGTGTCCGATGATGCCGGATCGGACGGGGTCTCGCTTGCGACGTCATCGGGTTCGCTGATGCACCGACCATCGGCCCCCCGTGAGTACCCATCCATGCACGGTTGTTCGGGCGCAGCCGTGCACCCAAACAGCAGCGTGAATCCCACCAGTCGAAGAGCCATCGTTGCGATTATACCACCGGTGGGTCCTTGCCAGGCGGCCCATCGGGGTGCATTCTAAAGCCATGGGTGGTCGGGCAGCAGGCATGGGAGTTCTCGCGGGTGCGGCGGCACTGGCCCTGGGGTGCACCGAGTACAACATGGTGCACGACTTCAAGCCCGCAAACCCTGCCGATGAACTCACGGTCGACACGGCTGCACCGCCCCCGAGTGAACCCGATGACCCGCCGACGGAACCCGAGTTTCCGATCTCCATGGTCACTCCGGACGGCGTCGACGGGGAGATCCAGTGCGGGCTGTACGAAGAAACGATCACCGTGACCAACATCGGGTTGGGCGACTTGGTCGTGGAGTCCCTCGCCGTCGAGGGCGAAGGGTGGACGCTTTCTCACCGGCCGCTGCCGGTCACCCTCGCAGCGGAGGAATCGCTGTTGATCACCGCCCGGTCGTCGGGTGGAACGGGGACGATGGTGATTCACAGCAACGACCCGGACGTCCCCGCGCGCACGGTTCCGCTTCGGGTCGAGCAAGACGCACCGCCGAGTGTGAGTCTGATTTCTCCCGGAGTCGGTGACGTGATTTCGCCCGGTGCGTTTGCCGTCTTCGAGGCCGCGGTGAGCGACGATCGCGACGCGGCCAACGACCTTGTCGTGACGTGGAGTTCCGATGTGGACGGTGAAGTCGCGTCGCTGCCCGCGGCGCCGGATGGCATCGCTTCGCTGGCTTGGAACAGCGAAGCGCGGTCGAGTGGCGACCACACGATCTGCGTCGATGTGACCGATTCCTGCGGCCAGACCGCGTCCACGTGCACAACCATATGCCAGAACGAGGGATACACCGAGGACAGCATCGACCTGGCGGCGTGGCACTTCGAGGGGTCGGCCATGTGGGATTCGGTGAACGAGTGGGTCGAGCTGACGGCGCCGGTCACCACCCAAGCGGGGACCGCCTTTCAGACCATGTCGACGGTGATTTCGGATCTCCTCGAGATCGAGTGGGAGTTTTATGTTTCGGGCGGCACTGGCGCCGATGGCATCTCGCTCACCATGCTCGATGTCTCGCGAATGACGTCGTTTGTTGGCGGCACTGGGGGCGGCATCGGGTACTACGGGCTTCCAGGGTGGTCGATCGAGGTCGACACCTGGTATAACGGCGAGCACTGGGATCCGACGGCGCTCGACCACGTCAGCGTCCACATCGACGGCGACGTGAACGCGCCCGTTGCCTGGGCAACGCTCCCCGAAATGGAAGACGGCGCGTGGCACGTGGCGAAGCTCGAAGTCACCGGTCCGCACCTGAAATTCTGGGTGGATGAGGTGCTGTATCTCGACGAGATGATCGACGGACTCGTCCCCTTTGACGCCTACGTGGGGTTCACCGCGGCGACCGGTGGAAGCACCAACTGGCACCTCATCGACGCACTCGAGGTCGAGGGCTTTGTGTGCGACGACCCGCCGGGAGACTGAGGACCACTCCTGGCCCACCCATCGGCGCTTGTCTGGGCGGCAGGCGTGGTCGCACCGAGCGCCCAGCGATACAGGTGTCCTCACGACAACGGAGGGCCCACCATGGACAAAACCATACACAGCGCCGCCGAGGCCATCGACGACATTGGCGACGGGATCACCCTGCTGGTCGGCGGGTTTGGCTTGAGCGGCAATCCGGAGAACCTCATTCGGGCGTTGCACGAACGAGGGACCACGAACCTGACCCTCGTCAGCAACAATGCGGGGACCGACCACTGCGGACTCGGGGTGTTGCTGCAAGCCAAGCAGGTGTCCACTATGGTGGGGTCGTATGTGGGGGAAAACAAGGAATTCGAGCGGCAGTTTTTGTCCGGCGAGTTGACGGTCGAGCTGTGTCCCCAGGGCACGCTGGCCGAACGCATGCGTGCTGCGGGCGCGGGGATCCCGGCGTTTTACACCCCGACGGGGGTCGGCACGTTGCGCGCCGAGGGAAAAGAGACCCGCGAGTTTGCAGGCCGCACGTACCTTCTGGAAGAAGCCCTGCACGGTGACTTCGCGTTCGTGAAGGCCTGGAAAGGGGACACCCATGGAAACCTGGTGTTCCGCAAGACTGCACGGAATTTCAATCCGCTTGTGGCCAAGGCGGCCACGGTGACCATCGCCGAGGTGGAAGAGTTGGTGCCCGCCGGCGCACTGGACCCGGATGAGATCCATCTTCCGGGCATCTATGTGCAGCGGATCATCCGCGGTGAGCACTACGAAAAATGGATTGAGCAACGCACCACTCGAAGCCGGACGGAGGGCTAAAATGGGACTGTCTCGCGATCAAATCGCCGCGCGTGTGGCGCTCGAACTGGAAGATGGAAACTACGTCAACCTCGGAATCGGTCTCCCGACACTGGTGGCCAACCATGTGCCGGACGGCGTCGAGGTCGTGCTGCAGAGCGAGAATGGCTTGCTCGGCATTGGTCCCTTTCCCTACGAAGGGGAGGAAGACCCCGACCTCATCAATGCGGGCAAGCAGACCGTGACCACCATCGATGGCTCGGTATTTTTTGACTCGTCCGAGAGTTTTGCCATGATCCGCGGCGGGCACATCGACCTCGCCATTCTGGGCGCCATGCAAGTCGCTGAGAACGGCGACATCGCCAACTGGATGATTCCCGGAAAGATGGTGAAGGGCATGGGCGGTGCCATGGACCTGGTCAATGGCGCCAAGCGGGTGGTGGTGACCATGATTCAATGCAGCCGCGATGGCCGGTCAAAACTCGTGGATGCCTGCACACTTCCGTTGACGGGAATCGGGTGCGTCACGATGATCGTGACCGATATGGCGGTCATGGACGTGACGCCGAACGGCTTCTTGGTCCGAGAGCTGGCGCCGGGGGTCACCCGCGAGGCGTTCTCCGCCGCGTGCGGCGGGCGGCATTCATTCGCCGCGGACCTCAAGACCATCGCCGTCTGATCGGTTGGGTTTGAACCAGCCGCGAATTCCCGTGCTGGCCTGAACCCCGACGCCGACATCCGGCAACACGCCGATGACCGGTGCGAGTTCCACGAACACCTCAAGCGGTTTGTCGAAGCTGATGGCCGCCACAACCGGCACCCGTGCGCCGAGGGCAAAGGCGTCGCCGATGTCCAAGGTCGCACCCAAGCCCGCGTAGAGCGTCATGGCCAACACGCCCTCGGTGGGGATGATTTCGGTGAACGGCACCTGGTAGTCGCTGTGGGCATGGAACCGCCCCGCCGAGAGGTTCCAGCCCACCGTGGACGACACCGTGTGAAGTGCTTCATTGCGCAAGGCGATGTTGAAGCCGGTTGGTTCGCCCACCGCGAGGCCTGCGCCAATGCCAAAGACGCCTTCGGACAGCCGGGGCGCCCGCTCGATCAGGGGCGGCAACTCGGCGCCTTGCGCATGCGCGGGTGCGGAGCCCGCAATGATCAGAACAACGGAAGTGATGAAGGGCATTGCGGGCCCCTAACACCTGAGCGCGTTCGGGCGATTCACGGAGGCCGGTGCCCCTGGCGGCTGGACGCTTGTGCGAAGCCGAATAAGGGGAGAGGCGTGGCGAGCGAGGAGGTGCACGATGGGACGATTCTTTGAGGCGCGAAAGCACACGATCATGGCCCGAAACAAGGCCGTGTCCAAGGCCTTCACGCGCGTGATTCGCGAGATCACAACGGCGGTCAAGGCCGGCGGAGAAGACCCCGACTCCAACCCCGCACTTCGGCGCGCCATCCAGAACGGTCGGGCGGTATCGATGCCCCGCGACAAGATTGAGGGGGCCATCAAGCGCGCCCTGGGCGCCGACTCCGACGACTGGGCCGAAGCCATCTACGAAGGCTACGCGCCCCACGGTGTGGCGGTCATGGTCGTTGCAGCCACCAACAACCCGACGCGCACGGTGGCCAACGTTCGCCACGCGTTCAAGAAGAACGGCGGAAACATGGGGGCGACCGGGTCGGTGTCGTTTCAGTTCAAGCGCATGGGGGTGTTTCGCATCAAGCCCGAAGCCATCGAAGACCCCGAGATGCTGGAACTCGAAATGATCGACCACGGCTTGGAAGAGATGGGCGAGAGCGTCGACGACAACGGCGATGCGATCTGGGTTCTGCGATGCGGTTTTGAGGAGTTTGGAACCCTTCAGGCGGGCTTGGAGGAGTCGAATGTGGAGGTCACCTCCACGGCCTTGGAGCACGTCCCCGACACCTTGATGGAGCTGGGGGACAGTGAAGTGGAAGACGTGATGAAGATGGTGGCGGTCCTCGAGGATGACGAAGACGTCAACCACGTCTTTCACAACCTGGGCTGAACGCCAACCTCCACGGCTGCGCGCCCCGCCGTCGCCTCGCCAATGCGGTGGCAGACCGCATCCGTCGCCTCGGTGGGCACCGTCGCCGTCAACGCGACGTCGCTTCCAAACTCGGCGTTCACGACCCGGCCCTCGGCGCCGCGGCTGATTACCTCCACGGCACCTTGGTCTGCGTATGAGCACCGCACGACCAGGGGCGACGTCTGCCGCACGGAGATGACGGTGGCCGCCGCGATTGCGTCGCCCGCCGTGCCGCCGTACGCCCGAATCAGTCCGCCTTTGCCCAGCTTCACACCGCCGAAATACCGGGAGACCACGATCACCACGTTTTGGAGCGATGCCCCATCAATGTGGTTGAGAATTGGTTGGCCGCCCGTGCCGCTCGGTTCGCCGTCGTCGCTGACGCGAAATGCGTCGTCCCCGGGTCCCAGCCGATAGGCAAAGCAGTGGTGGCCGGCTCCGGCGTGGCGTTCGCGGATCAACCGAACAAAGGCCATGGCTTCGGCGCTGCTGGTCACCGGTGCGGCGTTGCCCACAAACCGCGAACGCTTGATCGGTTCGGGCTCGACGTGCACCGGCTGTGCGAGTGTTAGGTGCGAGGGCATGACCACGGCTATCATCTTTGACTTGGACGGGACGCTCGCCGACTCAACGGCGTGCGTTGTCGGTGCCGCGCAGTTCGTGGGCGATGCCCTTGGCTTGCCCACAGTGACCGACGACGCCATTCGCCGCCGGATCGGCGAACCCCTCGGACCAATGCTCGGGGCACTGTTCTCCATTGATGGGCCCACCCTCGACGCCGCAGTCAAGGCCTACTCGACGCGCTACGTCGAGATGGCCCGGGAGGGGGAGCGGCCGTTTGCGGGTGCCGTGCCGATGTTGACGGCCCTTCGCGCAGCGGGGTTCAAGCTCGCCATCGCGACGGGCAAGAGCCAAAACGGGGCGGAGCGTGCCTCTGAACGAATGGGCTTGGCGCCCTTGATGGATGCCATCCACGGGATCGTGCCCGGGACACCGGGCAAGCCGGATCCGGCGGTGTTGGTCCGAGCGATGGCTTCCCTTGGGGTGTCGGCCTCCGACTGCGTGATGGTTGGCGACACGACCTTCGATCTCGATCTCGCCCACGCCGTGGGCGTGCGCACGGCGGCCGTGAGCTGGGGCGTGCACTCGGTGGCGTTGCTGCAGTCTCGGGAGCCGACCGCGATGGTGGCATCGTTTGGCGCGCTGCAAGAATGGTTGATGAGCCTCCGCACCTGAGTCTCTCTTCAGCCGATTCGTTCGACGCCCGACCCGTTCGACGCCCCAGTGCTTGACACTGGGCGTGCGGCTTCGTAGGAGCCACTCTCACTTTCTGCACTGGAGCGTTCGCGATGGAACAGCGTCGATTTGAAGCCGATGTTCGCCAGATCCTTCATCTGGTGACCCACTCTTTGTACTCCGACCGGGAGATCTTTCTCCGCGAGTTGGTGTCCAACGCGTCCGACGCCCTCGACAAGGCGCGGTTCATTGGACTTCAGCGAGACGACCTGCGGGCCGCGGATGGCGAAGCCGGCATCCGGATCCGCTGCGATGCCGAGGCGGCAACGATCACCATTGAGGACGATGGCATTGGATTGACCGCAGAAGAGGCGACGGAGCACCTGGGCACAATTGCTCGGAGCGGAACGTCGGCGTTCGCCGATGCCCTCAAAGAAAAGGGCGAGAACCCCGACGCGCTCATCGGGCAGTTTGGGGTGGGGTTCTACTCGGCCTTCATGGTGGCCGAAGAAGTGACGGTGGAGAGCCTCTCGGCGTTGCCCGACGCCGCCCCGATCGCATGGAAGTCCGATGGCGGCGAAGGGTACGAACTCACCGAAGGCAGCCGGGAACACCGGGGGACGGCCATCACCTTGAAGCTCAGGGAGGACGCCAAGGAGTTTGCCGACAACGACGCGCTCCGACGCATTGTGCGCAAGCACTCGGACTTTGTGCCGTGGCCGGTTCGCATCGAGGACGAACAGGTCAACCGGGCCAAGGCCATCTGGTCGCAGTCGCCGGCGGATGTCTCCGACGATGACTACACCGATCTCTACAAACACGTGTCGAATGATTGGCAAGAGCCGCTCACGCGCATCCACATCCGAGCCGAAGGGACCCTCCAGTTCAACGCCATTCTCTTCGTTCCCCAGAACCGTCCGTGGCAGCTGGACCGGCTCGACTACAAAGTCGGCGTTCAGCTGTTCCAGAAGGGCGTGAAGGTGCTCGATCACGCCGAAAACATCGTGCCGCGATTCCTTCGGTTCGTGACCGGGGTGGTGGACTCTCCAGACCTCGACCTCAACGTGAGTCGGGAGATCCTCCAGCAGACCCCCATCGTGCAGGCCATTCGCAAACAGCTGACCAAGAAGATGCTCAAGCACCTGGCAGCAGAGGCGAAGAAAGAGGACGATGGAACCTACGATCAGTTCTGGTCGGAGTTTGGCCACATTCTCAAAGAGGGCATTGCCGAGGATGCGGGGAACTCCAAGGACCTCTTGGTGGAGCTGCTCCGATTCGAAACAACCGAGTCGGACGGGGCCACCGTTTCGTTGAAGGATCTGAAGGAAGGCATGGAAGAGGGCCAGGATGCGCTCTGGTACTACACCAGCGTCGACAAAGATCGCATCCAGTCCGCCCCGGTCTTGGAGGGCTTCAAGAAGCGGGACTGGGAGGTCATGTTGATGACCGACCCGGTGGACGAATGGGTGGCCATGTCGGTGTCGGAGTACGACGGGACGCCGCTGAAGAGCGTTCTGACCGGGGAACTCCCCGAAGACGATGCGGACGACGATGAAGCCAAAAAAGCGAAGGACGAAGCCCGCCCGCTCATCGCATGGATGGGGGAACTGCTCAGCACCGATGTGTCCGAAGTGCGCATGTCGAGTCGCCTCACCGACAGCCCATCGGTGTTGGTGGACCAAGCCGGCGCGATGGGCTCGAACATGGAGCGGATCCTCAAGGCCGCGAACCAAGAGGTCGGTCCGGGCGCCCAGCGCGTGCTGGAGATCAACCCCAACCATGCGCTGGTGCAGACCCTCGCCAAACTCAACAACGACGGCGCCACGGGCTTGGAGCCGTTCGCGCGGCTGTTGCTCGACCACGCGTCGATCGCGGAAGGCAAGCTGGATGATCCGCAGGGATTTGCCGGGCGCCTTCAAGCATTGATGGCCAAAGCGGCCGACAGCATGGGCGCATGACCTCGCCAGCGGTCGATGCGGTGCTGTTCGACATGGACGGCACCCTGATTCACACCGAGCACCACACCGAAAACGTGGTGGCCCGCGTGCTGTTGTCGCACGGTGTGGACGAAGCCAAGGTGACGCCGGGCGACCTGTACGGCCTGACGTGGGCCGCCGCGGGGAGTCGGGTCAAGGCGGCTCATCCCGAGCTGGCCGAAGTGGACGTCGGCCGGGCGCTGATGGAAGCGTTTGCGGATGTGTTGGACCGAGAGGGCCTCCGGCTGATTCCGGGGTCAACCGATTTCTTCGAGGGGCTCCAACGCCGCCTTCCGGTCGGTTTGTGCACGTCCAATGTTCGCGCTGAGGTCGCACGCCTTCAGCGCGAATACCCCGTGTTTTCGAGGCTCAGGGCCATCGTGACCGGCGAAGACGTGCGCCGCTCGAAGCCCGATCCCGAGGGGTATCTGAAGCTGGCGGAGGCCATGAAGATCGCTCCCGAACGCTGCATGGTCTTCGAAGACAGCATCGCCGGGTTGCAGGCCGCGCGAGCCGCGGGAATGCAGACAGTTGCTGTGCTCCACGGCAGCCCGGATCCGGCTGCCGCCCAGGCGATTTCGGATCACGCCATCGACGACTACACCGCGGCGATCGACGACGGCCCGCTGGTCCCCGGCTTGCCCATTACTCGCCCTTCAACTGGCGCATGAACTCGGCGCGGTCCGGGGCCGACACGCGGTTGAATCGTTCGAATTGTAGGTGCCGATCGGCTTCGGCTCCGCCCAGATCGATGCCCCACAGCGGCGCAACGCGATTGGGCAATGCGGCGTAACGGAAGTCGCTGACGAATCCGGGATGCCGCGGGTCATTGACCAAGAAGTTGTTGGAGAAGAAGGCGAATCGTTGGACGTCCCGGGCATGAATCGCCGGCAGGTCGGCAATCAATTCGGCGACGGTCAAAACGGGGATGCTCTCGCCCTCGTAGATCTTGGTGGGCCCAAACCAGGGCACGCGAATGGCATCGGCCCAGTAGCGGCCATCGTGCTCGTAGAAGGCTCGAAACAAGAAGTTGTTCCCAATGCTGGGCTTGACCTCGGACCGGAGCGCGGTGTGACCCCGCTCTTCGATGAGGCGTTGCTGCGCGGATGCGGCGCGGTCGCGCTGCACAACCCCAAAGCACAGGTAGGCAAGGGCCCACCCCAGCGCGAGTCGGGCGAGGATTCGGTTCCCTCGACGCCAAGCGAGGAGCACGCCGGCCACCAGCGGCAGGGTCAGCAACGGATCGATGATGGCCACCGAGTGCCAGGCAATCCGCTCGCCGGAGAAGGGCCACAGCAGAAAGGTTCCATAGCTCGTGCACGAGTCCAGCAATCCGTGGGTGGCCCATCCCAGCGTGGCGGGCAGCCACAGGTCGCGGATGCGGTGCCGTCCCCGGGTCAGCAGCGAACCCACGGCTGCCGCTGCCAGACCGCCGAATGGAATGAAGGCCAGCGCGTGCGTGAAATGGCGGTGGTACTCCAAGAACAACAAGGGGTCGGCCGGCGACCGGATCAAGACGTCGATGTCCGGCATGGCTCCGCCAATGGCACCCATCCACAAGCCCGTGCGAAGCGGGGTCGATGGCGCGCCCGATTGGGCGGCTGCCGCACCGATGGCGGCTTGGGAGATGGGGTCCATATTGCCAGTGTAGCCACTGGCGCGAACGCCGTCGCCTCGGTAATGGTGAACCATGAGCGAACACATCTACACCCACGACGATCCGCCGAACCAGCGTCACCTTGATCGGATCTGCTCGGTGCTGAACGGCAACGGCGTGGTCGCGATGCCGGCAGGGTGCAGCTGGATGTTCTGCTGCGATGCGGGCTCGAAGAAGGGCGTGCAACGAATGATGGCCCTCAAGCCGGGGCGCAACGAAAAGAAACCGCTCTCGTTGGTTTGCAGCAGCATCTCGATGGCCACCGAGATGGCGCGGGTCGATGGGCTCGCGTTCAAGGTGTTGAACCGAATCGTCCCGGGGCACTTCACGGTGTTGCTTCCGTCGAGCCGAACGCTGCCGAAGATCCTAAAGAACAAGCGCGAGGTGGTGGGGCTCCGGGTGCCCGATGAGGCCATTGTCATGGCCGTTGTGGAGCAGTTTGGTCGGCCGCTGGTGGCCACAAGCATTCCCACCGCACCCAACGGCCAGAACCTCACCATGGGCTACGAGATCATGGATACGTTTGGTCACGGCCTCGACTTGGTGATCGATCTCGGCAACGAGATCGAGGGTCAAGCCACCACCATCCTGGACCTCACACAAGGGGAGGTCGACGTCATCCGCGAAGGGGCAGGCGACCTCTCGCGGCTCTGAGGGCGCGGTGTCTGGCGGTCGCATCAACTGGTTTCCGGGCCACATGAACAAGGCCCGGCGCGAGATTGCAAAGGCCATGCCCAAGGTGGATCTCGTGATGGAGGTGTTGGACGCTCGAATCCCGGGAAGCAGCTCCAACCCGCTGGTCCCGGAGCTGCGCGGTGAGACCCCGTTCTTGAAGATCCTCAACAAAGCGGACCTGGCGGATCCGGGCGCCACTGGAACGTGGATTCGCCACTTGGAGAACGAGCCCGGCGTCCGCGCCATCCCGGTCCAGAAAGACAAGATGAAAGAGGTCAAGGGCCTGGTGGACGTTGCCCGCGGCATGCTGCCCGAGCGGCGCAAGGGCGGCCGGCCCATCTTGGCCATGATCCTCGGGATTCCAAACGTGGGCAAGTCGACGCTGATCAACACGATGTGCGGCAAGGCGATTGCCAAGGTTGGCAATCGCCCGGCCGTCACCCAGCACCAGGCGCGCATCAAGGTCGGCAAGGACATCGTGTTGCTCGATACCCCGGGGTTTCTCTGGCCACGGCTTGACCCACCGGAGTGCGGGTCCCGACTGGCGGTCACCGGCGCCATTCGGGATGCGGTGCTGGATCTCGATGAGGTGGCGTTCTTTGCCGTGCGGTTCATGAGCGCGCGCTACCCGGACCTGCTCCGAGAAAAGTACGGTCTCGAGACGGTACCGGCGGAACCGTATGAGTTGTTGGAGCGCATCGGTGCCCGACGGGGGTGTCTGGGAAAAGGCGGCATGCTCGACTTGCAGAAGGTCTGCGAAATCTTTCTGAGGGAGCTGCGCGCCGGAACGGTGGGGCGGTTCACGCTGGAGTGGCCGGCCGCGGGCTAACGCTTCCGCCGCGGACGATTCTCGGGAATGGCCTGGCTGGGGTCTTCGGGCCAGGCGTGTTTGGGGTACCGGCCCCGCAAGTCTTTGCGAACATCGGCATAGGTCGATGACCAGAAGCTGGCCAAGTCCTGGGTCACTTGGGCGGGTCGGTTGTTCGGCGCCAGCAAGTGAATCGTGATTGGAACCCCTCCCACGGTTGGGGTCTCCATCATTCCAAACACCTGCTGAATGCGTGCGGCGAGCACCGGTGGCTCGTTGGGGGGGTACTCCAATCGAATGGCGGCACCGCTGGGGACCCGGAAGGTGTCGGGGGCCACGCGATTGAGGGCCGTGCGCAACGGATACGGAAGGCGTTCCAGAGCCGCTTTGGCGCAGTCCATTTTTCGCAGGTCTGCGAAGGACCGCTTGCCCACACACCAATCGTCGATGAGGCGGGTCGGATCCGCGATCCAGTCGGGCCACTCGACCTGGCCATGCACTCGGGCGGCGAACCGCAGCCGATTCATCAGGCGCCCGTACGCGCCCGTCTCCGGAAACAGGCGGTCGGCATGACCTCGGGCGGCCTCGGCCAAGACCGCGGCCACGGCATCGGGGCTTGGGCGTTGTTGGGCGGGCCGGGTTTCGATCACGAGGGCCCCCCATCGACGGACGCGGCGCGCGGATACCGCGTCGGTTTCCCGGTCGAAGGAGCACTCCTCCACCCAATCGCAGTCAAGGATGGCGGGATCGAATTCGGCCGCCACGCGGACGAGCGGGGCGCGCCCGCGAGGACCCGCCGTCAAAACGATCGCAAGCATCCACTCGCCGCACTCGATGGTCCGATCGAGATCGACCCCCGATCCGTTCGCCAGCAGAACCGCCCGCCCACTTGGGTCGCGCCGACGCCCAACGCGGTCTGGAAATCCGGCCAACAACGACTGCAGCGTCCGGTCGTGCTCGGTGCCGGCGTGCCCGTCGGAGCGTCCGGTCATGGATCGGCCGATTCGGATCAGGTCGTCTTGGACCGCCCGCACCGCGCGAAGGGCGTGCGGGTTCGCGCCGGTCGACTCCGGGCGGCCCAGCCAATCCAGTCGGTCCATCAGGTCGGCCGTGGCGCGGTCACGCCACGGGTCCCGCTCGCTCGCCAAGGCTGCGGCACCCGCCGCCAGAGGCAGCACTCCAAGGCGCGCCCCCGCTCGGACAACACTGCCCAGCCGGGGGTGGACCGGCAAGCGAACGAGCTCGCGTCCGATCTGGGTCAGGGTGCCCGCGTCGATCGCCCCGAGCTGTTCCAACAAGCCGGTGGCGTGACGCAGCGCGGCCGATGGGGGCGCCTCAAACCACTCGAACCGCGATGGTGTGGTGCCCCATGCATGAAGCTGCAGTGCGGTCGATGCGAGGTCCTCGCGGGCAATGGCGGGGTCGTCGTGCGCGGGCCTGCGGAGGTGCTCGGCGCTGGACCACAGACGAATGCAGCGGCCTTCGCGGGTGCGCCCCGCCCGCCCCGCCCGCTGCTCGGCGCTCGCCAAAGAAATGGGGACGGTCTCGAGCCGTTCGACGCCCAAGCGGGCATCGAAGCGTGGTCGTCGAACCAGTCCGGCGTCGACCACCGCGGTCACGCCATCGATGGTGAGCGACGTCTCGGCGATATTCGTCGCCAAGATGACGCGCTGCGTGTCCGACGGTCGAATGGCGTCGTCTTGTTGACGGGGGCTGAGGCGCCCGTGCAGCGGAACCACATTCGGCAGGTCGGAGAGTGCTTGGTGGACCCGGTCGATCTCACCGGCACCGGGCAGAAAGGCCAGCACGTGGCCGCTCGGGTCCCGCTCGACCGCGTCACGAATTGCGCGTGCAACGGCCGTTTCGAGCCGATGGTCGCCCATCGATCGGTGTTCAATGGCCACCGGAAAGCGACGGCCTTCTGCAGTGATGGTCGGACAGCGAGCGGGCCCACCGAGAAAGGACACCACGGGCGCTGCATTCAGCGTGGCGGACATGACGATCAACTTCAGGTCGGGGCGCGCCTCCCGCATCACCTCGGCGACCAACGCCAGGGCCAGATCCGAGTGAATCGAGCGTTCGTGGAATTCGTCGAGAATCACGGCGTCGATGCCGTCGAGGAACGGGTCGCTTTGGAGCATGCGGGTCAAGATGCCCTCGGTGACCACCACCACCCGCGACTCGGGTCCAAATCGTTTGTCGAAGCGCACCCAGTAGCCGAATCGGTCGCCCAAGTCCGAGCCGTCTTCCTGGGCGAGTCGACGGGCGCACGCCCGTGCAGCCACGCGACGGGGCTGCAGCAACAGGGTTCGACCCGGCACTGCGGCGGCCACAGCCGGCGGAATCCGGGTGGTTTTTCCCGAACCCGGGGGTGCCGCCACGGCCACCGCAGGATGGTCTTGGAGGGCATCGAGCAGGGACGGGACAATGCCGTCGACGGGCAGTGCAGTCCGGCCCACGCCTTCAGCTCCGGAGGAGTTCGGTGCGGATGTTGGCGGCGGACCACCCCTTGTTCTTGATGCGGTTCCAACGGTTGAGCAGTGTTTCGGCGGGCACGGCGCTCGACTTGAGGGCCCGGTAGAGCTTGGGCGATTGCCCGGCCTCGGTGAGGGAGGCCTTCAGCCGTGCCCAGATGACCTTTTCCCGCTTCTTGGTGTACCGGGAGAACGCGTCCACCAACTCCGACCGTTCGCGGCCCCGTCCGTTTTTCTTCAACGTTTTGGCGACCACATGGTGCGCATTTTGGGCCGCGGCAAACGATGGCTGCGTGCCGAGCGCCACGCCGCATTCACGCACCAACGGCGTCAGGGCGCGGAACCAGTCGGTGTCGAGGTGGGCGGTGGCCGCCAAGGCGTCGTCCGATCGGGGCGCATCGGGCTCGGGTTCGGGCGGCGTGGCGCCCAGCTTGGCGATGAGCTGCGAGCGCAAATCCGACACATCAACCCCCGCAGCCGTTGGTGGCCTTCGCTTCCCAGTTTTGCTCGTCTTCCTCGTACCGCGCCGCGCGTTCGACCCGCATGCCCATGTGGGTGTCGTAGCGGACTTGCCCTTTGTTGCGGGCCCAGAATTTCCAGGCACCGTAGGCGGGACCGGGCGGGACGAGGTGGTCGGGGCCCTTGCCAATCAGGTCGGCGCGGCCCCAGGTCTTGAGCGCCTCGCGCACATGGGGCCATTCTTCGCGCTTCCAGTAGAACAGCAGTGCCCGCTGCCGCGAGCGTTCGCGGTCGCCGCGGGCGACAAACACGTCGTTCTTCGTGTAGGGGTCCTCGCCCGACACGTACATCGCGGTGGCGATCGTTGCCGGCGTGGGCATGAACATCTGAACCTGCCGCGGCCGCAACCCGGACCGCTTCATGTAGAGGGCCAGTTCGATGGTCTCGTTGGGACCCACACCGGGGTGGGCGCATTGAAAGTAGGGCACCACGTATTGGTCTTTGCCGGCCTTGGTGTTCGACTCTTTGAACCGACGCATGAAGTCGTCGAAGTACTCGATGTTGGGCTTGCGCATCATCGACAAGGCGGCAGGGCTGGCGTGCTCGGGCGCAACCGACAGCTGACCCTGGGTGTGATGAGTGGCCAGTTCCTCGACAAACTCGGGGTCGAGTGCGGCAAGGTCGTATCGAATGCCCGAGTTGACGTAGACTCGGCGAATTCCCGGCAGGTTGCGCGCCTTCCGAAGCAACTCCAGGTAGGGCTTGTGGTCGGTCCCGTAGTGCTTGCATCGGACAGGGTGCAAGCAGCTCACGCGTCGGCAGACGGCATTGGCAGCCGCGGACATGCACTTCATGTGGAACATGTTTGCCGTGGGGCCGCCGAGGTCGGACACGATGCCGTTGAAGCCCTTCCGCTGGGGAAGGCTGGCGACTTCCTTGAGGACGCTCTCGGTGGAACGGCTGGTGACGTCTTTGCCCTGGTGGATCGTCAGCGCGCAGAAGCTGCATCCGCCGGAGCATCCCCGATTGACGGTGACCGACCCCGCGATGCTGTTCAGCGCGGGAATCTCTTTGCGGTAGCAGGGGTGCGGGCGGTGGGTGTAGGGCAGCTCGTGCAGCCGGTCCATCTCGGGGGTGTCCAGCGGCCGAGTCGGGGGGTTTTGGACCACCCATCGCGACCCGTGCTGTTGAATGAGGGTCTTTCCGCAGTGGGGGTTGGACTCGCGGTACATGTGCAACGTGACCCGGTTGAGCCCCCGGCGGTCCGACTTGCATTCGGCCAAGCTCGGCAATTCGATCACGTCGTCGCCCACGGGAACCGGGTCCTTCGCGCCCAAGGCATAGGCGGTGCCGGGAATGTCTCGGCAGTCCTTGATGGTCCGTCCGTCTCGAAGCCGCTTGGCGATTTCGACCACCGCCAGCTCGCCCATCCCGTACACCAGCAAGTCCGCCTTGGAGTCCAGCAAAATGGACCCCCGAATCTTGTCTTGCCAAAAATCAAAGTGCACCAGCCGCCGGAGCGAGGCCTCCACCCCGCCCACAACGATGGGCAAGCCGGGCAGCGCCTGCCGTGCTTTGGACACATACGGGATGGTGGCCCGATCCGGCCGAAGCCCGCGCTCGCCACCGGGCGAATACGCATCGGTTGAACGGATCCGGCGGCTGGCCGTGTAGTGATTCACCATCGAATCCATGTTTCCGCTCGTGATGCCCATGAACAACCGCGGCCGGCCGAGCACCCGGAAGGCTTCGGGGTCGGTCCAGTCGGGTTGGGCGATGATGCCCACCGAGAATCCGTTGTCTTCCAGCCACCGCCCAATGGCCGAGATGCCCCACCCCGGATGATCCACATAGGCGTCGCCCGTGACCAAGATGACATCCAGGTCGCGATTGCCCGCTTCTTCGCGGGTCATGGGCATGGGGCGGCGGGGTATACTCATGGCACCTGTAGAAATTAACCCAGGTCGCCCGCTTTCTTGAGACAGCTGTGAAACGTCTTCTTCTGAACAAACTGAAAGCCAAGCTCGCGATCGCACTCGAACGCGTGGCGAACCGAATTCATCCCACCAACAAGAGCGGCAACAACGTCAGCAAGATGTGATTCAGATCCGGCCTTCTTTGATGCGCTTGTCGACGACGAACGGTCCGAAAGGAAGCATCGATGCGATGAAGGGCACCAAGGCTTGCTTGAACGACCACCCTTGATTGGACTTGGCGTCCACGAGGGCGAAGCAGAAGACCACCCAGAGCAGCCCGTGGACTTGGCCCACGGCTTTCACCCACGTCGGATCACCGAACATGTACTTCTTTGGCATCGCGACAAAGACCAGCGCCAGAAACGACAAGCCCTCAATCAATCCAATCAATCGCAAACGTCCGACAGAAGTGCTGAGCATGGAGGCGGTCTATCGGATTTTTGTGGGTGTGTCATGCGGTCAACGAGGCGCGTGTGCGACCCGAATCCCGGTGGGCGGCGTTTCGAGCGCGCGGTGCGCTTTGGGGTTCGCGATGCACCATTTCCCGCGCCGCGGGACCGCGTGAATTCTCTGATGGATGGGGGCCGATTCGGATACAGTAGGTCCGGCACAAGGGAGGCATGCATGCGCGCAATTGTCATTTCACTCGCCCTGATGGGGTGCACCGACAAGGACGGCGACACCGGTGGGTCCGACGCGCTGAACCGGCCCGTGCTCGAAGCGCCCGATCCCTCGGATGGGTTTCAACTATCCATGTACGGCACGGCCGAACCGTTCAGCGAAGTCTGGATGTGTTCGGTGTACCCCCTTCCCGTTGACGCAGAAGGGTTCACCGCCGTCCAGTCGGTGGAGTACAACCAAAACGAGGGCACGCATCACTTCACGGTCTCGGCGTTGAACTTCAGCCTTCTGGGCGGCGTGACCGAATCCCCGGTTGAATACGGCACCTACGACTGCAACGAGCTGTACGGCGACTCGACGCTGATGGAGGAGGCGGTCATGGTGTTCGGAGGACAGGGCGACCCGAGCGGGGAGATGGTGTTTCCGGACGGCACGGTGGCCAACGTGCCGGCCAACATCGATGTGTTGCACGAAGTGCACTACGTGAACCCGACGCCGGACCCGGTGGACATCTACTCCGAAATCAACGCCTACACGGTGGCGCAGACCGCGGTGGAAAAATCCATGTGGGGCGGAAGCGTGCGCGATGAACACATCAACATTCCGCCCAGCGGCATCCACACGGAGTGGTCGCGATGCGTGTTCAATGAAGACGTGGAGGTCATGGTCTTGGCCGGGCATCAACACGCCTTGGGCACCCGGTTCGACATCGCGCCCTACGACGGCGAGACCGGCGAGGTGGGCGAGGTGTTCTTCTCCAACGACGACTGGCACACGCCGATGATCACGCAGTACGAGGAACCCATCTCGGTCGCGGCGGGGCAAGGGTTTGAGTGGACCTGCGAGTGGAACAACACCACCGAAGAAGCGGTCAACTACGGCAACGAGTCCACCGACGAGATGTGCAACATGGCCGTGGTCTTTCGACCGACGGAAGGCACCATTTCTCTGACCGCCGAGTGCGAGGTGGTCGAGACCTCCGACGGCGTGCTCTGGGACGGAAGCTAAGAGCGGTGCTTCTTGGGCCGCCGGCCCTTTGTTCGCTTGGATGTGGGGTGGGCGTGCTGATGGCGCGCCGAGCGCATGATGCGCTCGATTCCGTCCGGTATGGGGCTGGTGAAGCGGATCGTCTCGCCCGAGGATGGGTGCTGGATTCCCAGGACGACGGCGTGCAAGCAGAGCCGCGACACGCCGCGGTTCACCGCAGGCCTTCCGTACCGCTCGTCGCCCAGAATGGGCGTGCCGCCCTCGGCGAGGTGGATGCGCACTTGGTGGGTCCGTCCGGTGTGCAGGTGCGCCTCCACCAAGTTGATGTGTTTGTCCAGGCGCTCGAGGTGATGGAATCGCGTCTTCGCGTGCTTGGCGTGCCGGGGCCGCTGGCCGTCGACGCTGCCGCGCAGGCCGTCTCCGCGGTCGTCAACGAGGTGGTTTGACACCGTCCATGCGGACTCGGGTGGCCGACCGTGCACCAGGGCGATGTACCGCCGCTCAACGCTGTGGCGCTCAAGCTGGTCCTTGAGGTGCTGCTGGGCTGCTTCGTTCCGGGCCATCATCATCAAGCCGCTCGTACCTTGGTCGATTCGATGCACCACCAAGGCCGGGCTCCGCATCAGCTTGCTCACCAAGCCCAGGGCATTGAGGTGGCCACCGGCCTTGCCCGCCGGCACGCTGAGCATCCCTGAGGGCTTCCAAACGACCACCAAGTCGTCGTCTTTGTGGACGATGACCAAGTCGCGGCCGGGGGTCAGCCTTGGTGCCTCTGGGCGAAGCTCGATTTGGTACGGCTCGATGGTGCGTCCACCGTCTGCTGTGGGAATGCCGTGCAGAAACACTTTGCCGGATTGAAGGGCACGCTTGGCCTCGGTGTTGCTGAGGCCGAGGTGCTTGAGGTGGTCGGTGAGTTTCATGAGGGGGCCTTATCGCGGCGCGCAGACCGTGCGGAACTCGACGCAAAAGGGGTGCGTGCCGGCGCACGGCAGAGTACGACGACCTATGCGGTACCTCCACACCATGATTCGCGTGCTCGACCTCGAGAAAGCCTTGCACTTCTTTGGACTGTTGGGGCTCCACGAGGTCCGCCGTCGCGACTCCGAACGGGGCCGATTCACGCTGGTCTTCATCGCCGCGGGCCCCGACGATCCGCCGCTGGAGTTGACCCACAACTGGGACCAAGTCGAGCCCTACGACGGCGGCCGGAACTTTGGGCATGTGGCGTATGCGGTCGATGACATCTACGCCGTCTGCAGCCGCTTGGTCGAAAACGGCGTGACCATCCTGCGGCCACCGAGAGACGGCCGCATGGCGTTCGTGCGCAGCCCCGACAACATCTCGGTTGAGCTGCTCCAGGCGGGCGACGCGCTTCCCGTGGCCGAACCGTGGGCGAGCATGCCGAGCCAAGGGGAGTGGTGATGGGTCGGCTCGACTCCCTGACCGGCCCGACAATCCAGAGCTACGAAGAACGGGCCGAGTCGTTTTGGGAAGGCACGCGCGACCACGATGTGTCGCAAAACGTGGACGCCCTGTTGGGTGCGCTCGATGGCGATGGGCCGCACCGCATCTTGGATTTTGGATGCGGTCCGGGGCGTGACTTGGCAGACTTTCGGCGCCGGGGTCACATCCCCACCGGCGTGGAGGGGTCGCCCACCTTTTGCCAGATGGCACGGGACTTTTCAGGCGCCGAGGTCTGGCACCAGAACTTCTTGGCGCTGGAGCTCCCCGACGGGCACTTCGACGGCGTGTTCGCGAACGCGACCCTGTTTCATGTTCCGCGATCGGAACTACCGCGCGTGCTGGGCGAGCTGCATCGCGCGCTCAAACCCGGCGGCGTCCTCTTCTCATCGAACCCTCGGGGCGACAACGAGGAGGGGTGGAACGGGGAGCGCTACAGCTCCTACCACGACCTCGACGCGTGGACGCGGTTCATGACGGCGGCCGGGTTCGTGTTCTTGGACCACTATTACCGCCCCAAGGGGTTGCCCCGCATTGAGCAGCCCTGGCTCGCCACGACCTTCCGCAAACCGGTGTAGCGATCGTTGCTGAAATCGGGAATGATGAAGGGGAGTGGCGCGTTCCAACTCTGGAATCATCGGTTTGGAGGCAGGGCAATGAAACGGCTGGTCAGCTTGGCACTGGCACTGGGGTGCGGCCCTTCGGAGGCCGCCGACGGCTTTGTGTCGCCGCGCGCAGATGCGGTGACCAAGACCGATGCCGAGTGGCGCAGCAGCCTCACAGCCGAGCAATACCGCATCCTCCGCAAAAAAGGCACGGAGCGTGCGTTCACCGGAAAGTACTGGGACAACAAGGCCCCTGGAATCTATTCCTGTGGCGGCTGCGGCCTCGCGCTGTTCTCCAGCGACGACAAGTTCCGGTCGGGCACGGGGTGGCCCAGCTTCACCCGGCCCATTGAGAAAAACGCGCTGGCCGATGCCGAAGACAACTCGCTGTGGATGAGCCGGACGGAAATTTTATGCAACCGCTGCGGCGGCCACCTGGGGCATGTGTTCCCCGATGGGCCGCCCCCCACCGGGCAACGGTTCTGCATCAACGGCAACGCTCTCGACTTTCAGCCCAAAGAGGCCAAACCGTGATTGGGGCCGCGCTCGTGCTGTGGTTGAGCTGCGGCGAACCGCTGCAAGCGGCGGAGCCCACGGTGGCGGCCGAGGCCCCCAAGGCGGGCCTCGCCGAGGCGATCTTTGCCGGCGGGTGTTTCTGGTGCATGGAGCCCCCGTTCGAGAAGCGATCAGGGGTGGTCGCCGTGGAGTCGGGGTACACCGGCGGTCCGGAGGTGGGACCGACCTACCGCCAAGTTGCGGGCGGCGAGACGGGACATTTCGAAGCGATTCGAGTGGTGTACGACCCGGCCACCATCACGTACGAAGAGCTGCTCTCCACCTTCTGGCACAACGTGGACCCAACGCAGGCAAACGGTCAGTTCTGCGACCGCGGAGACCAGTACCGGACGGCCGTATTCGTGGGCTCGGAGGAAGAGCGTGCCGCGGCGGGCGTCAGCAAGACCCGGGCCGAGCGCACCCTCAAGCGGACGGTGGTGACCCCAATCTTGCCCAAACAAGTGTTCTGGCTCGCCGAGGAATACCACCAAGACTTCTACAAAAAGAACCCGACGCGGTACAAAAGCTACCGCGCGGGATGCGGCCGCGACCATCGGCTCCAACAGTTGTGGGGCGCCCAGGCCGGCCGGTGATCACTCCACCATCACCCCATCCCGGGTGAACCGGAGGTTGTTGAGGTAGCGGTGAGACCGCGAGTCGTCGACCAAGATGGCGATGAGCGTGTTGACTTCGCCCGGACGGCCCACTTCGTGCAGCGACCAATGCTGGGGTTCGCTGTGCAGGTACATGTGCCCCAGGATGTGGCCGTTCACCATGAACTGAACGCCGTCGTCGACGGCGTCGGCACCGACGGCGTACAGCACGGGGTCTTCATCGGGCTCGATCCAGAAGTCGCAGGCCACGTAGGTGTAGGTGGCGAATGCAAACGTCGCGAGGTGCGACGACGACGAAAACGAGATCGGACCCGTCACTTCGGTCGGTGCGCCGGCACCCGTGATGACGTATTCCCGCATCCGGGCGAAGTCCGCTTCGCGGTCCGTCGTGCCGATCATCCCGTGGACGCCCGATGGTTCGTACCAGTACAGGTCGGTGTCGCCGTGGGTGTCAACGACGTGTGCGGGACTGGACGTCGTCTCGTGGTCCAAGCCGTCGTCGTAGATGTACCACCCGGTGGAGAACCCCGAGAATCCCCGGCCGTTTCCGGTGATGTACGCGCTCACTTCGGGGCGCGCGGGATCGTTGGAATTCACCACCAATTCCGCACCGTCCATGGCGTCGTCGGTGGGGCTGTAGTGGACCGTGACCTCCCGCGCCTCATCCGGCGGCAGGGTCCACGGCAGCGCACCGTTGGCGGCCTCCAGCCGGTCCAGGGAGAGCTCGCCCGAGTCGGCAAACAGTTCGAGTTCGCTGATCACCAGGTCGGCTGTGCCCCGATTGCGCACTTCAAACACCGCGCTGTCGGTGTCTTCGATGCCGATCACGCCGAAGTCGTGGCTGGTGGGGGTGAGCAGAATGTCTGGCGCCTCGTCGGTTGCCGCTTCCGGCACAACCGCGTTGAGCTCGACCGCCACCTCGGGCCGCATCGGATCGTTGCTGCTCACGATGAGTTGGTCGCGGGAGGTTCCCGTCAGGGTGGGCGTGAATTCCACCACCAGGTTGAGGGACTGATCGGGTTCAAGCCGGGTCTCGTCCATCACCGCCACGGTGAACGGTCCGGTTGCGTCGCTCACGGTGGCTCCAAGCACCGTCAGCGGCGCCTCACCGACGTTCGAGACGGCGACCCGCCGGGTCCCGGATGGTCCATGCAGTTCGTACACGCCCATGTCCAAGATGGTGGGATCGACTTCGATCCGAGGCTCGCCGCCCGCGATCGAGTCGACCTTCTCAACAAACTCGTATTCGCTGCAGGCGCACAGCATGCAGATGGGAAGCCAGTGACGCATCTCCTCAACGATAGGGGCGTCTTCCGTTAATGACAAGGTGTTGGGTTGGGTGCGCGGACGTTATTCGGCCACCATGCGACAGATTGGGTCCTGGATACTGTTTTCGATGCTGGGGTGTTCCACGCCGCCTGCCCCCGCGCCGGGACCCGTCGTGGTGTTGGCCAGCTTCGACACCACTCGGGTCGATAGCGTTTCGGCGTACGGGGGCGCCGACGCGTCGACGCCCCACCTGGATGCCTTGGCTGCCAGGGGGGTTCGCTTCAACTGGGCGCTCTCGTCCTTGCCAACGACCTTGGGGTCCCTCACCACGATGATGTCTGGTCTCGACACCCACGGCCACGGAGTGCCCCGCAACGGCCAGCCCGTGCCCGAGGATGTGCCGTTGCTGGCCGAACGCCTGCGCGACGCGGGGTGGGATCGGATTGCCGTTGTTGGTGCCATGCCGCTCGAGTCCGACATGGGCTTGGACCGCGGTTTTCGGGTCTACAAAGACACGGAATTCAGTTCGTGGTTCGGGTCGCCGAGAAAGGGGGCAGACGAGGTCACCGATGCCGCGTTGAAGGCGATCGACGAGCGGCCGGGCGGCCAACCCTTGTTTCTGTTTGTCCATTACTACGATCCCCACTCGCCCTGGGAGGCGGCACCCCAGGCCATCCGAGACCAGTTTGTGGACCCCGACTTTGAGCTCGATCGCGGCGGGATCGATGGCCTGGAAGTCTTTCGGACCCGTGCCCGAAAGGGAATGAAGCTCAAGCAGAGCCGGGTCCGCAACGCCCGGAAGCTGTACCTCGCTCAGGTGCACTGGACCGACCAGGAATTTGGCCGGCTCCTGAGTGGCCTGGACGCGCGTGGCTTGATGGACGACGCGCTGGTGATCATGACGGCCGACCACGGCGAGATGCTGAACGAACGCCGCCTTGGCCAGATTTACACCCATGGGCCGGACGTCGATTTGCCGGTCATTCACGTTCCCATGATCGTGGCCGGCACCGGCCAGTTTGAGGTCCCGAGTGGGCGGGTGGTCGACCGGCGCGTCCGCTTGTCGGACATCCCCAACACCATTCTGTCGGCGGCGTCATTGCCTGCAACCTTGGGCAACGGAGAAGACTTGGCCGCGGTGTGGTCCGGCACGGCGGGCCCGCCGCCCGCGCATTTCGCCGAAGCCACCCGGTCGGGGCTGAACATGCGGCTGGGCAAGTCTCCCGAAGGCGTGTGGCCCAATCTTCAGTTTGAGCGCACGGTGATCGACGAAGACGCGATGTTGGTGTACACGCCGTGGACCGGTGATGCACCCACCCTGCACGCTGTCGACGTCACCCAATCGGTGATCCGCGACGACGAGAAGGCGGGGCGGCTTCGCAGCGCGTTGGATGCTTGGGACGCCGCCGCACCCAGCGAAGGTGCGGGCGAAATGGACGCGGCCACCGAAGAAGCGCTGCGGCAGCTTGGGTACCTCGAGTAGGGCGGTGGGCTCGACCTGAACGGACGGTTTTGGCGCAAGAGCGCCGCGGTGCGTTGTGGCGCGTCGCGCGGCAGCATACGGATCGGGGAGAGCATGAAACACGCTTCCCCACCCGCAGCGGCATTTGCCGGAATGGTTGACCTCGCCGGCAGCGATGCGGGGGGAACCGCCGTGGCTTGCAGCGACGACTTTTTTGCAGCCATGAACCACATCGTCCGCTCGGCTGCACCGGTCTTCGATCCCCAGGCGTTCACCGACCGGGGGAGGTTGATGGACGGGTGGAAGGGCCGCCGGAACCGCGGACCGGGCCACGACTGGTGCATCGTTCGACTGGGCGTGCCCGGACGGGTGCGGGGCGTGGACATCGACACCGCGCATTTTGACGGCGATCACCCGCCATTTGCGAGCATCGAAGCCGCGCATGTCCCGGTGGACACCGACGTGGACGCGCTGCGAACCGCGGTTGAGTGGACGCCGATTGTCGCCCCGTATGCGCTGCAGCCCGGCTGCCAAAACATCCATGCGGCCCAGACCATTGGGGTCTGGACCCATGTGCGCATCCGGGTGTACCCCGACGGGGGCGTGGCGCGGCTGCGTGTGTGGGGTGAACCGGTTCCCGTTCTTGAAGCGGGTGCAGAGATCGATCTGGCCTGCGCCCAGCACGGCGGTCAGGCAGTGGCCTGCAGCACCACCGCCTTGGGCTCAATGCACCACCTGGTGAAGCGCCAGCCCGCGGTCGACATTCAAGACGGCTGGGAGACCGGCCGCCGTCGGGGGTCGGGCGACGACTGGGTCATCATTCGCCTGGGGGTTCCGGGACGGGTGTCCGAGCTGGTGCTCGACACCAAGCACTGCGTGGGCAGCGCGCCCGCCCGGCTCGCGGTGGAGGCCATTCACTGGCCGGACCCGCCCTTGCCG
>JAYZVA010000089.1:0-14084 GCA_036156175.1 Myxococcota bacterium | reverse complement strand
GCTCCTCACCCAGCGTCACGAGCAACGGCGAGCCGGGGTACACCCAATGCACGTTCCGCTTTCCATCGAGGGACAACGGTGCACCTGAGGCAAGAACCAACTCGATGGGGCCGGACATTCCGGCCACCAAGAGCCTGTCTCCATTGAGTGCGACTCCCGAGCAGGTCGACTTCACAATCCGACCGGGCTTCAGCGCCTGCAGCTCCCCATCCAAGCGGTATCGGAGCGGGCTCGCGTTCCACAATCGCTTGCGGGCCAACGAGCCCGCACCGTACGGGGCCAAGTCCGCGCGCTGCACAGACCGAACGCACCCCTCCATCGGTTGGAGATCGGACGGCTGGACAGGTGCCAACATTGGGGGGTCCGCCGCGCGAGAGATTGTGGGTGCAGCAAGGGGAATGCGGGCTTCTTCCAGGGGGCCCTGACCAAACACCCCCAACCCGTGAAGCGCCTCCGCCAGGGCGTCGGTGAACAGCGCACGCCCGCGTTTGTTGAGGTGTTTTCCATCCCGAAAGTGGCGGTTCTCCACTGGGAGACCCGACAAGTCCACCACGCCCACGTCGTGGTCGTTGGCCCAGGAGATCAGCTCTTCCGCCCGACCCATCTCTGCCTCGGAAGCGGACCCCGACGACACGGGTACCCGAACGAAGACCAAACGGGCGCCCTTGTCCGCAACCAACTGCTGAAACAATGGAAGGAACGTATCGCTGAGCGGAAGGCGGGCTTCTTGATGCGCCAGTTCACTGGACTCCTGCATCACCGGAATCACCCGTTTGTGCAGTTCCAAGTCAATGGCACCATCCGTCTCAAAGAGGCTGGTGAAGGCATCATCGATGACCCGACGCGCCGCAGTCGGGGCGTCTTCATCGGTGTCCGGGCTCCCAACACCAGCCAGCGCGACCACCCGCTCAGCCCACGACTCCAGCACGTCGTCACGCAGCGCAACCTTGCGCGTTGCGGCGCGTTCAACGGCTGGAATCACCACCTGGCGACCCGTTGCCTTCTGGAGGATCTCGGCGTCATTGGTGCCCACCAGCTCGCGCAACCGCTGCGTCTCTCCGACCGTCGACACGTGGCTCCAGAAGAAGGACTCCAGGGTCCCCACAACCAGAACCACATCGGGCGCATGGTCGTTGCCGAACACGTGATGCTTGAGCATCGCGTACCAAACGGGCGGCGGAGTGCCGCCCACCGCCAACTTGGTCACCACCTGGGCCGGATGTCCCGCCTCTCCGAGTGCTTTGGCCAGACGCTTCGCATCCACATCGTCTCGAGCCAACGAGTTCCCCACCACCGCAATGGTCGGTGAAGCCTTCGCGAGCTTTTGCCGAATCCCCTCTGCCCGGGTGTCCAACAACCCGGTATCGGGTCGCGCGAGGTGCTGAAATGCGGCGAGCAGCAGCGCGACGGGCAGGATCACGGCAACAATGTTTGCGACCAAGGCTTGGCGATTCATGGGGCTTCCAAGATGACGAACCGTAGCATTAAGGCAGGACGCTGGCTCGACAAACCGAGACGGACGCCCACCGCATGGACGGCCCCATGCCCTCGCCGGGGTACACTGCGGGAGCTTGCCACCCTCGACCCGACCGAGAACCATGACCCTGTCCGTCTTGATGCCCGTGTTCAACGAGCGCGCCACGATCGACGCCATCATTGCCCGGGTGTTGGAGCAACCCCTTGTGAGTCAATGCATCATTGTCGACGACGGCTCCACCGACGGGACCCGGCACCGCATTGAGCGGTGCCTTGCAGGAGACAAGCGCCTTGAGTTGCTCGTCCACGCGACCAATCGAGGCAAGGGTGCAGCCGTCCGAACGGCGTTGACGCGGGCATCATCGCCGGTGTGCATCGTTCAGGATGCCGACCTCGAATACGACCCCGTCGACTACGAAGCAGTGGTCCGCCCGATCCTCGATGGCCGCTGCAATGTGGTGTTCGGTTCTCGCGTGCTGCACCCCGCCAATCGGTACCCTCTGGATCGGTTTCGGGTCGGCTCGTTCATCGTCACCCAGACCGCGAACCTGCTGTACTGCGCACAACTGACCGATGAGCCCACGGGCTACAAAGCATTCGATACGGCGTTGTTGAAGTCGCTGCCGCTCCGGGCCGACGGGTTTGCGTTCTGCCCCGAGGTCACCGCCTGGGTCCGGAAGCGTGGCGAAGCCATCACCGAGGTGCCGATCCGGTACCGAAAACGAAGCGTCAAGGAAGGGAAGAAGATTCGTTGGCGAGACGGGGCCGAAGCCCTCTGGACGTTGGCGAGGATCCGTTTCGAGTAACCGTCGCAGGCGCATTCTCAGTCCGCTGAAGTCCGGTTCTGGGATACGTGGAATCAGAGCAACATTTCACCAGGGGGATGCTTCGTGCCGGTCCGTCGCCTCATTCAACGCGCCCTCACGCGCCACCGCGCGCCGCCCCGCACGCCGGATGCGCCCCCGCCCGTTCCGGAGCCGTGGCAATCGCCCGACTCGGATCTCTCCGATACCCTGATGGACTGCCTGCACCCCCACCTCCTCGAAGCCATCCACCGGGACAACCTCGTGGGCCTCGTCGCCGACCTGGGCTTCGGCCTCTGGTCTCTCCCCGTCTTCAGCGAGGACGGATGCCGGCGCATCGCGCACGTCATCAACGACCGTCTCGAGTGGCAGCAAGCCCACCCCCAACAGTCGCCCAACTCCATGCACTACGCGGGAGTGGTGTTTGAACCCATGGGCATGGCCGCCGCGGTGTCCGAACTGCGCTCGGTGGTCGTTGAGCCGCTGCGAACGGCGATGTTCCCCGAGATTGGCCCACTGGACAGTGACTACGCCTTCGCAGCCACCTATGGTCCGGGCCTGGACAGAGGACTGGGCTTTCACGTGGATGACAGCGAGATCACCCTCAACGTCTCCCTGGACGGGGGCTACACGGGCGGTGAGATTGTCTTTCAAGGGCGCCGCTGCGCGGTCCATCGTCAAGAAGCGCACCGCCGCGAAGAGGAGTTCGCGTACACCATTCCGCCGGGTCACGGGGTGCTGCACGCCGGCAACCACCGCCACCTCGTCAACACGGTTCGGGGGTCTCGCCGAAACATGATTGTGTGGTGCCGCTCCGCGCAGACCCGGTCTGCCGCGAATCCCGGAGCCTGCGCCCCTTGGTGCGGCCACAAGCCGCGAACCTGAGCGCCCGGAACCGGGCTTAATCGATGTAGCCGAGCGCCTTCAGTTGTTCGAGCTGCGCGTTCTTCTCCTTGGTGCTCATGATGAGCGGGGGTCCATCGTTGGACCCCTTTGGCGTGTCGGTTCGCCACTGCAGCGCGGCCTCGTGCAAGGCCTTGATCGCCGCATGGTCGGGACCCAAGTTGGACTCCTCATTGGGGTCGGCCAACATGTCGAAGCCGCCCTCAAGCTTGCCGCCGTTTAGCTCAATCGTCTTGTGTTGGCCGTCTTGAGTGAAGGCCATCAAGGACACGCGCTCGCTGACCGTGATGGAGCGAGAGGGCGGACGGTAAAGGGAGCCCCCCTGCCACACCGGCGGAACCGCGGTCTCCAAATCAAGGGCATGCAGCACAGTGGGCGGCAGGTCCATCAGCCCCGCCACCCGGTCGTCGAGCCGACCCTTCTTCATCCACGGGGCGCGGACCATCAGCGGCACCCAGGTCAGCTGCTCATAGACGTGGGGGCCGTGACCGTTCAGGCCGTGTTCCCCCAACAACTCGCCGTGGTCTGAAAAGACGACCACCGCGGTCTGATCGCCCAAACCGCGTCGCTCCAAGCCCTCGATGACCGCGTCAATGACTCGGTCGGCGTCGTAGACCGTGGCCATGTACGCGTCTCGAAACATAGCCTGATGCGCGGCTTCGGTGGGCATCGGTTTTGCTGCATCTTTGAAATACAGCACCCCCTCGGCGGGCACCGCGACCGACACGTTCGCCACGTTCTGGCCTTCTGGGGAGGGGCGAAGCGGAGTGTGGGTGGTCATCAGGTGCACATAGAGAAAGTTTGGCGCGCCATCTGTGGCCCACAGGTCAAGGTCTTCTTCAACGCGCAGCAGGGCTTTCGCGTCAACGGACGGCCCGCTCCAGCTCTCGAACCCCCGGTCCATCGACACCTTGTGGTCGACCCGGCCGTTCACCGTGATTCCTGTGGTGATGTAGCCTTCATCCCGCAGCACCTCCGCCAATGTCGGTGCATCATCGTCGAGGTGATACAATTCCTCGCCTTCCCCCATGTGGTAGGTCCACCCATGCGTTCGGGCGTACTGGGACGTCATGTAGCTGACGTAGCTGGGCGTGGTCCACGTGTACTGGGCCCACGCACGGTCAACGACAAGCGCCTTCCGTGCAAACGCATCGAGCCTTGGCGTGAGTCCCGCCTCGCTGCCATAGGCACCGACAACATCGGCCCGCAACGTATCCATGACGATCATCAGGACATTCTTGCCATTGCCGTTGGCGGTCGCGGCGGTATCGGTGAGCACCAAGTCTGCGAACCCAGCCGATCCCTCGAAGGCGCCCCGGATTTGCGTGCAAATCTTGGCCGTCTTTGCGGTGGACGGCACAATGAAGGTTTTTGAAAACGTCTCCCAGTCTGCGGTCCCGTGACCGGCCTGAACGGTGTACTGCCCGCTGTAGTCCCCTTTGACGAGCTTGTTGTCACCGTCAAAGAACTTCAGCTCAATGTGCGCACCCTTCCAAGCGGCATCGGCCACCAAACCGTCGCGCTTCCATCGCCCTTTGACTCGGGCCCTGCCGGCAACGGGCGCCTTGGCCTTCATGCACACACGCGCCTGCTTGTCGCCTTTCGGTCGTGCCTCCAGCACGTATCCACCGCCCTCAGCGGCGCGAATGTGTGTGCCGATGTAGGCCTGTGGGAACGCGGCCCATCCACTGGGAATGAACGCGTCCTCCGCGGGCTGCGCATTCGCAACCGACGACGCGAACGCTGCGAGAACAAGAAAAAACGACGAGCCCATGGATGCACCTCAGTTCGGCTACGCTACCACGTCCGTCACCGCCGCCCGCGCAAACGCCTTGCTTGCCATCGTCTGGCCCCACCCGCGGCGGTGCGGCGGAGCGATCAATCAACACGCCCGAGCGGTCACTGCAGCACCAAGTTGTGGGCCCGGTGGTAATGGTGCACCAGATGTTTCCAATCAAACTGTTGCGCGAACTGCTCGGCACGGTTGCGTTGCGCGACGCGCTCACGGCGGCTCATGGCAGCGAAGGTGAACAAGTGTTCCGCCAGCTGCTCGGTCGCCTCGCGATAGGGCCGCCGATCTCGGTCCACAACGTACAGCCCATGCTTTGCCGTTTCGTTCTTGAGATTGGACGCATACGTTCCGAACCCGGCGAGGTTGCTCGTCACCGCGGGAACCCCCATGGCCAGGCATTCCAGCGGTGTGTAGCCCCACGGTTCGTATGCACTGGGAAAGACCCCCAGGTGACAACCGCGGATCAAGTCTTCGTACTCCATGCCAAGCAACGGGTTGGTCGAGTCCACAAACTGGGGGTGATAGACCACCTTGACCCGGTCTTCTCCGAGATTGATGAGGTTCAAGCTACGAAGCTTTTCGAGGACCGGATCGGTGGCATCATCCATGAGATCGTGGGTCACGATGGGCGGCAGCCAGTCTCGCCGCCACGCATGAAGTGCCCGCCGAAGGCGCAACCGGGTGGGGTCCTGCACCAGTCGGTTCAAGTCCGGAATGCGGCCTGCGACCAACTCTCCAATGAGTTCGTCTTCGACTTCCGAGGCCATTTTCTTGGCGATGCTCTGCATTTCTTGAAACATGCTTCGGTACTGCAATGAGCCAACGCTCAGCGAGCGCACCGGACGGTTGGTGATCAAGAAAAACACGACGGTTCGGGGACTGCTGGTGACCTTGAGCCGCTCATTGAGCCGGGCCAACGCATCGAGGCACATGTCCATGCCTTTGTTCCGAAATTCAAATCGCCCGGAGTTCACGAAGTAGAGCGTCTGGTCCAAGTCGAACTCGTACGACGGGAAGAAGTACCCGCGAGTGAACTCGTGGAGCCGGTTTTTGTTGTGCTGATGGAGTCCCTGGAACTCGTGGATCACCTCAAACCGTTTCGTGTTGATCCCGTTTGGCAACAGCACGTCGGGCTCCCTGCCCAACAAGCTCGAGCACTCCCGAGCGGTTGTGCTTGAAACGGTGGTGAACGCCGTGGCCTGCTGGGCCGCGAGGGACTCCATGCCGTGCTGGAATGCAATGCCATAATGAGCGGCCTGCTCCGCCGGATGGATGCGGTCGAAGCGTTCATGCGCCCGGTCGAGGTCGCCCGCCATGAATCGACCCAGCAGCGTGGCATGCGTGGTGAAGACCGTCTTGATGGGACCATCGTCGGAACTGAGCATGGGCATCACTGCCGCGGCCTGCCACTCGTGCATGTGGAGCACCATCGGTGTTGCAGCATCGTGCTGCGCGACAGCGCGCGCGAAGGTCCGAACCCCTTTTCCGAACGCCAATGCGTCGCAGGCCAACCCGTCATCTTCCTTGGCGACCAACCCAAACCGACGCTCAAAGTCCTGCCGCAGCGCCGGCACTTCAGCCCGCAGCGACTCCAGGTCAATCAGGACCGCCAAGGGTCGTCCCTGCACCAGCCACCGTCCAGCTCGGCAGTGCACGCCGGCATCCGTCAGCGCCGCGACCCCTGCAGCGATGTGAGCCGGCACATCGGTGTCTTCGAATTCCACCTGGGCCGCGCTGGCGTTCAACGGTCCCACCATCGCGTAGCGATCGCCGTGCTGGGCCACCATTTGGGGGGCTTTGGTGCGCAGCACGGTGTAGATGCCACCGACGCGGTTGCACACCTCCCAACCAACTTCGATCACCGGTGAATCGGACTGTTCCGGAGTGGACATGGCTCCTCCCATGGGCCGGGTGCGGCCGCATCAGCAACACCCGAACTGCGGGTTCGTATCCCGAGTCCTGCGCGGGAATTGTGGCGACTATACGACAACTCTCGAAACCCACCCGAGGCCATCGACGGTGTCACCGATGCCGAGGCGGGTTATGATGCGGGCTTCATCCCGCGGAGTGCCCCATGAACATCCTTCTGCTGTTGGCCGGACTGTCCGGAAACCTGGCAGAAGCAGCGCCGGCACTCGAGCCCCAACCGCTCGCCAACGAGTCGTACGGAGAAGCCTACACGGCGGTCTCGCTGCTCGATGACGGTTCGTACGCGTTGATGCAGTTGATGTTCACCAATGCGGGAGTGGGCAGCCGAAAAGCCGTGTGCCGCGCCTTGTGGGTCCCCCCCGGGAAGGCTGGCATCAATGCCAGCACCCAAATGTCGAGCAAAGAGTGGGCCTACGACGCGGCCACCAGCACGCTCACAGCGGGCGAGTGTTCGATCGGAGTCACCGATGGGGGGCTCCGCTTTGTGGCGCGCGTCCCCGACCTGAGCATCACCCTCGACCTGGCGGCCCCCCTCAATCCCGTTCAGCCGCCCGACCACCGCATCGAACACAATGGCGCGTTTTACCAGGCCAGAATGCTGGTCCCCTACGCCAAGGTCAGTGCATCGATCGCGTCTGCAAGCGGTACCGTCACCACCACGGGGAAGGCCCACATCGACCACTCTCGATCGAACCTCTTGATGCCCAATGCGGCGGCGTGTTGGCTGCGCTTTCGAGGATTTGTGGGCTCAACACCCACCTTGATGCAAGTCCGGATCCCTCCGGGAGGGGGATCCCCCTCTGGCTGGGTGTGGCCGTTGAGCAGCGCGAAACCGGTTGCCGTGGCATCCGACCGCATCCGCGTGCGCATCGATGAAAACGGCCGCCCAGCCGTGTCTTTGCTTGGCGATCACCGCGTGGAGGTCGGCACCACCCAAGCCCTCTACGTCTACCGCCCGGCCGACGCCTATGGCGCACTGGGACGGCTCGCCTCGCCGTGGATTGGCGACCCAACCACGACCACCTACAAGGCCAACGGCTCCTCTGCGGGCGATTCGGTTTCGGGAATTCTCGAGGTACTCCGCGTCGACGACCCCGGCTGCGCGGCTCAGTAAGGCGCGTTGAAGGCCAGGTAGACGCCGGGAATCCAGGCCCGCTCCACCGCAGCCTTAGCGCGGTCGGTCCGGTACTCTTCCCGACCCATCGCAACGTCCAGCCGCGCCTGAAACACGTCATTGAACAACAGTCGGGTGCCCAGTCCCATCCCACCATGGGGCCGGAATGCGTTGTCTCCTTCTCCAGGCTCCACGATCCGTGCCCCGCTCACGAACGGAACGAAAAACAGCCGATAGTGTCCGCGACCAATTTGGAACCCACTGGCCTCCCAGCGGAGCTCGGCATCCGCGTAGATCGTCCACTCTCCCCGGTATCGCCCAATCGGCAAGCCCCGCATCGCAAGCGGACCGCCAATGTCCACCCATCGACTCCCCCCCATCACAATTTGATGGAAGAACGGCACGTCGCCGCGTTGCACGTCCACCGCTTGCCGACTGGCGAGCACCAACCGGGGAGACCCCAGCGACCAATAGCGACGGTCTGTGAGGTTCCCGCCCCACATCGCCCAACGGGAGCCGAGTGCCGTGCCGGCGACCCGAAGCGAGATCTCAGACCAGCCGCCCGACGTCGGGGCAGCCTCGTGGTCGCGCGAGTCGTGCACCACGCCCACCGAGCCTTGGCTCAACAGACCGCCCTCAAGACCGACCGGCCGCTCGCCATCCAACAAGCTTCCCGGATACACCGCAATGGTCGCTGTCCGCGCGAGGTGACCCACAGCGATGCTCCAGTTGCCCCCAACGTTCACTTGGACCGTTGCCGCCGAACGCACACTGTCGATCCCGAATGCGTAGAAGCGATGCGGCGTTTCGCTCGGGCGCAGCCGCGGCAATCGATTGCCTTGACCAAAGTAGTGAGCATCATCCCAGCGCTCCCACCCCAAATGCAGCTCTGCCCGAACCAAACCATCCGCGAGCGTCGGCAAATCCAACACCAGCTTGTGATCCTGGTACCCGCCCGTCGTTCGGTACCATTGGGTCCCAAGCTGCATTCGATACGGCGCGTCCCCCGGGCCATCGGGACCCATGTAAAACACAGCACCGTATCCGCCGTACCCGAGGCCCCGGTCGGTTGTGAAGTTGACGAGAGGAACAATCGCGGTCTGCACCGTCCGCGTTTCAGCGGCCGCGGTCGTCGATGGCTGTTCGGCGGCAAACGAAACCGCGCACCACAGCCATGCCCACCACGGCCAGCCGATCACGGAGCGCCCAAGCTCAGACCGCGATCGAGCACGGCCACGTAGACCATGGTCTTCGGCACCCGAAGGAGGAGCGCCACCGCCGCCTGCCGGGCGTTGACCTTCAGCGAGCCCGCCGACCACGTTCCAACGGCCAGCGGTACGGGCAGCAACGCGATCGCGGCCACCCCCCAACCACCGTACCGGTCCAGCATTTCTTGAACCCGCGGGTAGCGACGGTGAATCCAAGCTTCAAGACGGCTGGGCATGCCGATCGTACGGCCGATGGCGTACCCCGTGCATCCCCCCGCGTAGCTGGCAATGGAGCTGACCACCAACACATCCATCAGCGACAAGCCACCCGCAAGACCGAGCGCCATGAACGGCACGTAGCTCATCGGCGTTGGAAAGGTATCCACCACCAAGACGGCCACGGCAAGCCCGACCACGCCGTATTGGGCGACCACCCACGAGCCGGCACCAAACAGGGGTTCGCGGAACAGCACCCCCGCGGCCGCGGCCAGCGCAAAGATGATGACGAAGCCGGCCACAATGGACCAAACCCGTACGGGACGGCGGCCGTTCGTTTCCGATGCCACCCCGCTCATCGTGGGGCCTCCACTGCACGCACGGCCGGTCGATCGAAGGTCCCAGAACGGTCACCGGAGTCGTCGAGGCCCGTCATCAACGCTTCTCCACACCCTCCCCCGTGGCCGCTGCGGATGAACACGGCAGGGAATCCGATGGGGGCATCGACCTCGACCCACGTGCCTCCGGTCGACACCACAACCGCGTCCGTCCACAAGTGCCGCCACTCGCCAACCGGCAGGTAGGCCGTGACAGTCGCTGCTTTCGCCGCCAACACCGGGGCGACCAGGACCGCGTCCCCCAACATGAACTGCCCGTGCAGGTCCACCGTGGTGGGATCTTCTGGAAACACCACCCACATGTGGCGAACCACGGGCAGGCCGGTGGCCTCCGCGTGCACGCCGAGGGCGGCTCGGTACGACCCAAGAAGCGCATAGACCCGCGCAAACTTGGCAAACAACGCAAGGGTGAGCGGATCGTCTGCGACTTGGTGATTGCGCTCTGGCTGGTTGCCTTCATGGGTCCGAAACACCGCCGTGAACGCATTGAGCTCGATCCACCGGCGCAACAACTCGGGCGATCGTCGGTAGTCGACGAACGGCACCTTCAACGCGACATTGGGAATTGCCGTGGTGATGTAGCCACCGATGTCGCTGTGGTTCTGGCTAAATCCCGAGAATCCCGAGGAGAGCAGACCGGTCAACGCACTCCAGATGCCATCCTCCCGCTCCCAGCTCGTGAGCTGATCGCCCAACCAAAACAGGGTCGCGTAACGGGGACTGCGGGTGAACCCCGAGCGGGCGAAGAACACCGCGTCGCCCTCCAAGCCCGCTTCGGCAATGGCCTCGCGATTGAGGCGGGCCCACGCCTCCGGGTACTCATTGTGCGCGATTGCTGCGTCGATTCCGCTGTGGAGCGTGGCATCAAAGGGCAATGCTTCGCCAAAATCGGCCATCCAGCCCGAGACGCCAACACCAATCACCCGCTCCGCGATGATCCGCTTGAGCCACGCGCACGCTCGGGGGTTGGAGAAGTCCACCATGGCCGCAGAAAACGACGTGTTCTGCACTTCGTAGACCGATCCATCCGGACGCCGCACCAAAAACCCCTGCGCCTCCGCCTCTCGGTACAAGTTCCGCTCGCAGTCCCGATCCCGTTCCGCGACGTCGACCAGAAACGGGTTGATGTACGACATCACGCGAATGCCGTCGTGTCGGAGGTCCGCTGTCAGTTCTTCCCAGTCGGGGTACCGGTCCCGGTCCAGTTCCCAGTTCCACCACAGCTGCGAGCCCACGGAAGTGCTCCGCGACCCAACCCAATCTTGAAGCCAAAAGGCGGCGATGGGTGCGCCCGCTTCCTTGAGCCTTGCCCACATGGATCGGGCCTTCTCGGTCCCACCCTGCATGCCCACAATGGCGCCGGTCTGCATCCAGTCGGGCAGGGCGGGCATTCGGCCCGAAAACCGGGTGTACGCTTCAATGTGCGCAGCGGGTGTATCACCGGCGAATACCCGCGCCACCAGTATTGAAGACCACACCTCGCAGGTCACCCGGTCGGGGCGTGTGAAATCGAACCGGCTGAGCTCGTGGTTTTCGAGGCACAGACTGGTGCAGTCGCTGGTCAGGTAGTGGGGAACGGGGGCGCTCGACCGGGTGTCGTCACCACCGGCCCCGAACGCGGCGTTCATCAGCCACGTCAATGGCTGAACGCCGCGGCCAATCCCCGGCTCCTGGGTCAGCGCATCAACGGTTCGCCCGCGGAGGTCCGCGTGGGTGTACTGCGCCCCCATCCCAAACACCCGCGCGTCGACGCCGCGCGCGCTGCGCAAGACGGTCCGTGGCTCTCCACTGAACGTGTGGTCAACGGTCACGGTCATCTGAAGTTGAACCTCGTCGATCGCCACAAAGTCGATCCACCAGGCGAGCGACCCTTCTTTGCCGAGCCCGCCCGACAACCGAGCGGCCCCTTCACGCGACCGAAACGCATCGACCGTCTGCCCATCGCTCACCGGTGCTTGAGCATCGGCGATGGTGAAAAATCCCCGTGACTCTTCGACGGTCGACTCACCGGTTGTGAAGCCAACAAACGCCTCTCCCGGACACGAAGACCAGACTCTTCGCCCGTCGCAGGAGATCCGCAGATGCGGACCCTCTGGCGCGTCGCTCACCCAGGCCACATCGAATCGACCCACTTGCACATGCTGGGAGGGCAAGCTTGAACGCAAGGACATCGGAGGCTCCAGCGGCGGTTGGCGTTAAGTGTACACAACCCCGAACGTTGCAATATACTCGTTGGTAGATTAATTGTCCAGGTCCAGACCAGGGATGGCCCATGTCTTCACTACTCATTGATCGCGCCCGGCGGCCGCTCGGCCGCAGCGGCCTGTCCGCTTTCCCCATCGCCTATGGCCTGTGGCGTTTTGCGGGGACCGACGTTCCCACAGCCCGCGCCAAAATCGACGCAGCCCTGGAAGCGGGCATCGACCTCTTCGACCACGCCGACGTCTATGGGTGCGATGGCGGCGGTCAGTTTGGAGACGCCGAGGAGTTGTTTGGGCGGGCACTGGCCGAGCAACCCAGCTTGCGCGACGGCATGATCATCGCATCGAAGGGGGGCATCGTTCTGGGCCGCCCCTACGACTCCAGTGCCGGATGGATCCGACAAGCCTGCGAAGATTCCCTGCGCAGGCTCGGCGTCGATTCGATCGACTTGTATCAGATCCATCGCCACGACTTCGTCGCCCACCCCGCGGAACTGGCATCGGTGCTGACGTCCCTCCGAGACGAAGGAAAAATTCGAGCGGTGGGGGTCTCCAACTACACACCGAGTCAATTCCGCGCACTGCAGGCACACCTGCCGTTCCCGCTTGCCACCCATCAACCCGAGTTTTCGTGTTGGCGACACATGGCGCTGCGGGATGGGGTGCTGGATCAATGCATGGAGACCGGCGTGACCCCATTGGCATGGAGCCCGCTTGGGGGCGGCGTCATCGGGATGACCATTGATGCCGCGGAGGAACAGCCCAACGGCGATCGCCTTGCTGGCCTCTTGAAGCGACTGGATGCCACGGCCAGTGCGCAGGGCGTCAGCCGATCCGCGGTGGCCTTGGCTTGGGTGTTGGCGCATCCAGCGGGCGTGATTCCCATCATCGGCACGCAACGTCCAGAACGGATTCTGGCCAGCCTCGAAGCCTTTGATGTCTCCCTCGACCGAGCCACCTGGAACCAAATTCTCGAGGCCGCCCAGGGCGAGCCCCTCCCGTAAGCCATGGAAACCCAATGAACGTTGAGCCCATTTTCATTCCCGAACAACGCCAGGTGGACGGCCAACCGTTTCCGCTGGTGCTCAGCCCTTCTGACGGACCAACGGACCTGACCACCGCTTTGGAGTGGTTGGGCACACACGGCGATGAACTGCGCAGCCAGCTGCTCGAGGCCGGTGCTGTGCTCCTCCGCGACTTCCCGATCGCTTCTCCGGACGACTTCGACGCACTGGTTCAAGCCGCGGGATTTCAAGGGATGCCCTACGTCGGCGGAGCCGCGCCTCGAAACGAAGTTGTGAAAGGACGGGTCCTCACAACCAACGAGTCCCCACCAAGCGAGCCCATTCCGTTCCACCATGAGATGTCGCAGGTTCCGAACCCGCCAGCCTACATCATGTTCTATTGCGATGTGCCGCCGGAATCCGGGGGCGAGACCCCCATCGTCCTGTCGAACGTCGTGTACAAGCGATTCCAAGCAATCAGTGCGGAGTTCGCCGAACGCCTCGAGGACACCGGCGTCCGGTACGTCCGGGTGATGCCGGGCACCGACGACGACTCCTCGCCCATTGGTCGGTCGTGGCGATCCACTTTTCTCGTCGACGAACGGGCCGACGCCGAAGATCGCATGCGTGAACTGGGAATGGAGTGGACGTGGTTGGACAACGACGAGCTGCACACGGTGACCCGCCCGCTGCCCGCAATTCGCACGGACCCCCGAAGCGGCAAGAAGACCTTCTTCAACTCCGTGGTGGCCGCCTATACGGGCTGGGTCGATGCCCGCAATGACCCGACGAAATCGGTTCGATGCGGCGACGACACACCGGTCGACGGCGCCGTCCTCTTGGAGACGGCGAAGGCGATGACGGAAGAGTGCGTGGCCTTCAAGTGGAAAAAAGGCGATGTGTTGCTGATCGACAATGCGCTGGTCATGCATTCCCGGCGCCCGTTCGCCGGCGCCCGTCGGATCTTGGCGAGCATCGCGCAGGGCTAAAGGTTGGCGCTGATCCAGGCGTCCAAGTCCTCAGCGTCCTTCTTCCAGTTC
>JAYZVA010000088.1:0-8137 GCA_036156175.1 Myxococcota bacterium | reverse complement strand
CATCGCCTCCGGCACCGGGAGGCGCCGTGCCTGGGTCGTCATCTTCATCCGACTCCGATGCATCGGCATCGGCATCGGCATCGGCGTCTGCGTCGGCATCGGCGTCCGCATCGGCGTCCGCGTCTGCGTCCGCGTCGGCGTCCGCGTCTGCATCTACATCGGCGTCTGCTTCTTCAGCTGTGTCAGCGCTGCCAGTGTCGTCATCGGCGTCGGCGTCTGTATCCGCGTCTGCATCGGCATCGGCATCGGCATCGGCATCGGCGTCGGCGTCTGCATCGGCGTCGGCGTCGGCGTCTGCATCGGCGTCGGCGTCCGCATCGGCATCGGCATCGGCGTCTGCGTCCGCATCATCGGCGCGAACCGGTTGACTGCCCGTATCGGTGCGGCGGACGTCCTTCGAGTCCGCAGACGAACACGCAACGAGCCCGGTCAGAAAAACAAGCGAATGACGCATGATGTGCTCCCGTCCCTACACAGCCTGCCACAGATGCTGTACGGCGACCGAAAACGATCCCCACAGGCGACTGTAGAATGCGGTGGAGAGGAGAATTATTTGAAGAATCAATGCTGCGACGCACACCGCGAGTGTCGCATTGGCGCGCCGGCGCAGGCGGTGGAGCCGGTCTCGTTCCGCCGGTGTCATGCCCGCTGCATCCAATGCGATGTTCTCGGGGTCGGTGGCAAACCAAGCCCAGAGGCTCAAGATCGCCCCGGGAACGGAGGTCCAGCACGGGATTCCGAGAACGTTCAATGCCAGAGCGAACCACAAGGTCTGTTCGATTCGCTTGAGTCGGGGCTCGCGCCCACCGGATGAAGCCGGAAGCTCGCCACCAAACAAGGCATCGACGCGGTCGCTCATGCCAGCAAGTGCGCCAGGTCGGCGTCGTGGGCTTCCCGGTAGAACTCGTCCACCTCCAGGCCCGAGCCATCGGTTCGAAATCGCAAGATTCCCTCGTCGCGGAGCGCGCGAACCGCGTTGTTGAGGTTGACGAGAGACAGCGACTCCGGGCGCCGAATTTGCTCGGCGTCGAGCATCGTCTGCCCAAGTTCTTGGAGCGCTTTGCCCATGGTCTTCACCGTCAGATCACGGTGCTGGAGGGCCACGACTCCCCGAAGCGCCAGCAGCGACGACTCGAGCAGATTGCGGGTCAACTCGGCCAGCTCAACGATGTGGGCCTTTTCGCCCACTGCGAGGGCCCCGTTCTCGATCCGAATGGCTCCGTACTCGTGCAGCTGGTCCAGCGCTGCCGCGCCCAGCGTGTCCACATCGTGTTCGGGGTCGGTGGTGAACTCATACCGGAGTAAAAACACCTGTTCGGCGAACAGCCGTCGGATTTCTTGGGCAGCCTCCGAGTCCATCGGGAGCTGAGGATGCGACTCAAAGGCCCCGCGCATCGACCGGATGGCCGCGGCCATCATGCTCATCGGGGCAACGTGGTGAAGGACGCTGTTCTTGTAGTACTCGAGCGTGATTCGGCGATCGGGGTTGATGCGAATGATGGGCTCTTGGCCAACCTCCAAGCGTGTGATGAGCTTGCTGCTCTCGAACCGTTTCAAGGTCTCGGTCGGGGTCCACTCCGGCGCATTGAGGCTGTAGGCAATGGGGGCCTTCGCGGTGCAAAGGGCGCCAAACAGTCGATGAATTCGCTCGTTGAGGGCGGTGCGATGAATCGAGTTGCTCGATTGGGCCAGCAGCGCGAGTCCCACCAATCCGGTGGGCATGGCGACCATGTTCTTCGCGATGCCGTGCATGACCTGTTCGCCGGTCCGCTGCAGCACTTCTTGCCGTTCCTCGTGGCCCAAGTCATCGAAGGGTGTGGGCGAAGCGCTCATGACTTCGCTGAGTCGGATGGGGTCGCCCACCCGGACGTAGACGGGGCCGAATCGGCGCCGGAAGATGGACCCGGCTTTCACGACCTGCGACACGTTCTCTGGCTTTTTGTCGGCCCCCTGAAGCTCCTTCCGGTACACCCGTTCTTCCGCAATTTGCTCGTAGGAAATTCCAATGGGGACCAGGTTGATGTCCCAGCCTTCTCGGAGGTGTTGGGCCGAGTTCATGATCATTTTGAGCACACCCAAGCGGGCGGGCATCAATTTTCCGGTCCGGCTTCGACCGCCTTCGATGAAGAACATGATGGGGAACCCATCGCGGACGAGCTGGTGCAGGTACCGTTGAAAGACCACGGGGAATACCCGGTCGTCGCCAAATGAGCGTTTGATGAAGAAGGCCCCACAGTGGCGGAAGATGGGGCCGAGGGGCCAGAAGTTGAGGTTTTCGCCGGCGACGACGTGCGGAATGACCATGTCGCGGTCGAACAACTGGCTCGAGATCAGCAAATAGTCGAGGTGGGACCGGTGGCACGGGATGAGCACCGGTGTCGCATCGCGAAAGGAGTCCCGCAATCGGCGCATGTCTTCGGCGGGCAGGTCGACGCCGGAATAAATGCGGTTCCACAAAAACTGAAGAATGAGCGCGAGGATGCGAACGGTCGAGATGCGCATCCGGGCCGCGATTTGCTCGAGAATCGAGTCGACTTCAATGCGGAGGCTCTGGACGCTGCGGCCGGTTCGTGCCGACTCCTCGGCAATCATCGCGCGCACTTCGGGGGATCGCGCCACAAGGCGCCGAGTCCATCGGTGCGGCCGAATGCGTGGGCCGCGAATCAGATGGGCCTCGCGCCACAAGTATCGGCGCAACAACAGCCGCAGTTTCCGGGTCTGACGGGTCTGAGTTTCGTCCTGGAAACGCTCGAGCACCTCGCGGAGATCAACCGGCTTTCCAGCTTGAACGACGGCTTTGGTGTTTCGGGCGCCAACGGAGGCCAGCTTTTGGAGCGGTCCCGGCTCGTCTTGCGACCCCATGATGAACTGCCCGACCTGCGTGCGGGCCACTTCGGGCCGGCGCTGCCACGCGACCACAACGGGGATCAACTGAATTGGTTCGGCGGACTTGCGCTGCGCATCCAGCAGCGCGGGAATTGGATCAAAGTGATCGGGACGGTTGCGTTCCCGCTTGATGCTGCTTCGAATGCTTCGTCCTGCGAGCAAGAAGAGCGCCGTGGGCATGCCGGCTGCAACGACGTTGGTGAGCCAACCGGTCTCCATCGGGTCGGGAAGCGCCCCGTGCTTGGTTCGGGTCTTGAGCGCGTCCCACCACTCGCGAAGGGCCACTCGAAGCGGAGCCCAAACGGTCGATCGTCGGCCGTTGGTGAATTTCGCCAAGGGGAGACGCCGCCCATTGAGTGCCCGGTTCAGTGCCAGCCAATCCAACACGGAGCGCGTGTGAAGGACGTAGACAATGGGTCCGCGCTCTGCGGCTCGGCGAATTTCTTCGGCCGAGTGATCCTCCAGCCTCATCCGGCGGAGCAACAAGCTCAGACCCAGAACGTGGAAGAGTGCGCCGAACTGCCGTCGCATGCCGCTCCGGTAGCGTCGGGCCGTGGCCAACGGCTCGCCACTCACATGCGCTCCTGAGACTGATGCGTTTCGATGGCGACGTCGATCATGTGCTTGCCCACGCGTTGCCAGCTGCGGATCTTGCGCTTCGTGCGGCGTCCCATCCAATACCGCGCGGCATCGATCATTGTGTCCACCTCGTCCGGAGGGACGATGGTACCGCCTTCGCCCGTCAAGGTCTTCGTTTCCCCGATGTCGCTGCCCACCACCGGGGTTCCTTGAGCGCGGTAGTCCAGAACCTTCAGCGGGCAGGACCACGGCGGGGCATCGCGGGTGTAAGGCGCCAACCCCACGTCCAACGCAGCCACGGCGTCGGCGAGTTCCTGAGGGTTCAGGTGGCCGGTCTGAATGGCCCCATCGGGTGGTGTGGTGTGGGTTCCAATCATCACCAGCCGAGCGTCGGCACCCTGCGCAATGGCCTGGAGGTGGTGCGCGCCGTCGGTGGAGCGTGCGGCACCGATGTACCCCACAGCCCGTTCATCCTCGTCGAGGCCCAGCGCGGCCCGGCCGCGCTCTCGGTTGCCGCGAAGGGGGTTGACGCCGTTGGGAACCCACACCACGTTGCGGCACCCAATCTCGGTCTCGAGCCAGTCCTTGAGCCAGCGGCTCACCGTTGCGATTACCGGTGCATTTTGGAGAACATTCCGCTCCCAGCGACGGGCGAACTCGGGCAGGCGAAGCGACTCGCTGCGGCTTCGTTCCATGACCGCAGGCGCGTTGACTTCCAGCACCCAGGGAACATTGATGGCGTCGGCCACACGCCAGCCGGCGTCCGAGAACAAGGTGTGCCGCTCAATGACGACGTCGGGCATCCAACCGTGGCGCGCCGATGAGATGACCCGATTGGCGACCCGTCGGGCCGCCGATACTTCAATCATGTCTCGGTATCGGTCCAGCCACTTTGGCCACGCGGGGGCTCCTGCCGCAATGGTCGGCACGGGCAAACCAAACGCGCCCCGGGCGTCGGTGAGCGTCGACGCGAAAACGCGGGTGTCGTGGTCCTCGCACAGGGCGTTGGCCAGATGGCGTACGTGGGCGCTGGCGCCGTTTGGGCCTCGGACGGGAATCCCGGGCGACCCGACCAGGTATGCAACTCGGCGAACCCGCATGGGGTGCTCAGCCGCGGGCCGCGCTGAATGCCGCTTCGAGGTCGGCGCGCAGGTCATCGATGTGTTCGATACCGACGCTGAGCCGGATCAGGCCATCGTCGATGCCGATGCTCGCGCGCACTTCGGGAGGGACGCTGGCATGGGTCATGATGGCCGGCAGCTCGATCAGGCTCTCGACGCCGCCCAAGCTCTCTGCCAGTGTGAACACCGTCGTTGCTTTGACGAATCGAACTGCGGCATCAAGATCGCCCTTCAGGACAAAGGACACCATGCCGCCAAACCCCGGATAAAGGACGGTGGCCACCTCGGGGTGGCTCTGCATCCATTCGACCAGCGCTTTGGCGTTTTCATCGTGACGCTGCATGCGCACCGCGAGGGTCTTCAGCCCCCGCAGAGTCAAGAAGCAATCCCATGGACCCGGCACCGCGCCGACGGAGTTTTGAAGGGTCGTGAACTGGGCAGCTAAGTCATCGTTGGAGGTGATCAGCGCGCCGCCGACCACGTCGGAGTGGCCCCCGATGTACTTGGTGGTGCTGTGCAGCACCAGGTCGGCTCCCAGCTCAAGCGGCCGCTGAAACACGGGCGTTGCAAAGGTGTTGTCCACCGCCAGCAGCGCGCCAACGGCGTGTGCTTTGGCCGCCAGTTGTGCGATATCGGTGGTCTTCAGCAGGGGGTTGGTCGGGGTCTCGGCCCACACCAGGTTGGTGCCGGCCGGGATCTCGATGGTGGGATCCGACAAATCGACGAACGTGAACTCGATGCCGTACTTGGCGAACACCGTGGTGAAGAGTCGATAGGGCCCGCCGTACACGTCGTCGCCGCACACCACCGAGTCGCCGGGGTTCAAGGTTCGGATCACCGTATCGACCGCGGCGAGTCCCGAAGCGAAGCAGATGCCGTGGGTGCCGCTCTCGGCGGCGGCCAAGCCGTCCTGCAGCGCGGTGCGGGTGGGGTTGTGGGTGCGGCTGTATTCCCACTCGGCCACGCCGGGGTGTTTTTGAGCGTAAGTGGACGTCTGGTAGACCGGGGTCATGACCGCGCCGGTTTGGGGGTCCGGATGTTGACCGGCATGGATGACTTTGGTTTCAATTTTCATGGTTCAACCTCGGCCCGACATCGTGCTCATGTAGTCGATGAGATCGATGCGGGTGATGATGTCGCTGGGGGCGCCGTCCCGCAGGACAATGGCGACCTTGAACCGTCGGAACAGGTCGGTCAGGACGGCGATGGAGGTTTCGAGGTCGACGGTGCAGTAGTTCGACTGCGCGAGTTCTCCCACAGTGGTCGTGTTCCGCTCGCCCTGCAGTGCGCGCTCCAGCAGCATTTTCTCGGAGATGATTCCCAGCAGGGACTCGCCGTCCATCACGGGCAGTTGACTGACGCCGTGCAGCTTCAGCAGCCCGATGACTTCGGGCACGTTGGACGTTGCAGGAACGGTCACCAAGGCGCGCTCACCGCGGTTGGCCAGGACGTCGGCCAGGTTGCCCAAGGTGGTGCGGGTTTCCAGAAACCCGTTCTCTTCCATCCACTTGTCGTTGTAGACCTTGGAGAGGTAGCGCGAGCCGCTGTCGGGGAGCAGAATGACCGCGTTCATGCCGTCGCGGTCGTTTCGCCGCAGGTACTTCAGCCCGCCCGCAACGGCGGCGCCGCAGGAAACGCCGCAGAAGAGGCCCTCGGTCTTGACCAGTGTTCGGGTCGCTTGGAAGCTCTCCGCATCGTTGACTCGAACGACGTCGTCGACGAAGTCAAAGTCCATCGTTGAGGGCAGGAAATCTTCGCCAATCCCTTCGAGCAGGTAGGAGTGCGGTTGGGTGAGTCGACCGGTGTGAAAGTAGTCGTAGTACAACGATCCGACCGGATCGACGGCGACCACCTTGATGGAGGGGTCTTGTTCCTTGAGGAAGCGGCCGACTCCGCTCAGGGTTCCGCCCGTTCCCGCGCCGGCAATGAAGACGTCGATCTTGCCGTCCATCTGTTCGTACAGCTCCGGGCCGGTCAGCGCATAGTGGGCCGCGGGATTGGACGGGTTGTGGTACTGGTTCGCGTAAAACGCGTTGGGGGTCTCCGCGACGATCCGCTCGGCCGTCTTGTAGTAAGACCGGGGATCATCGGGCTCGACGTTGGTCGGGGTCACCACCACCTTCGCGCCCCAGGCCCGCAGTGCCGCACGCTTCTCTTCCGACTGCTTGTCGGGAAGAACAAAAATTGTCTTGTAGCCCCGAAGCGCCGCCACCATCGCGAGTCCAGCACCCGTGTTTCCACTCGTGGCTTCGACGATGGTGCCGCCCGGCTTGATGGCACCCGTGCGCTCGGCGTCTTCGATGATCTGCAGGGCAATCCGATCCTTGACACTCCCGCCGGGGTTGGTGAACTCGACCTTGGCGTAGGTCGTGCACTGCAGACCTGCGGTCATCGAATTCAGTTGGACCAACGGCGTGTTTCCAACCATGTCCAATACATTTGAGTAGACATTTTTCATGCGTGCACCATCCCGGCTGCTCTGGGTTCCAACCCTTAGCGGAACCGAGGCGCATCGGCCATGGTTTCGGGCGCTCACGGTATACTCCGGATTCGCAAAGGGGAACGCTCGTGAAGGACTCCACCGGTCGGTTGCTTCGAAAAGGCGACTACATCTTCGGCTCGTATGTGAAGCCCGAGGCGGTGGATGGCTACATCAATGGCGTGAATCCGGGAGACCGCGGCGATGCGCTTGGCCGCTTCCCGTTTGCCGAATCGTCTGTGGAGCAAGCCATCGGCTACGCGGCGGTGGGCTACCGGACCTGGCGAAGCGTGTCGATCAACGACCGCGCCTCCGCAGTTCATCGGTTCCAGGAGCAGCTGCACGAGCATCAAGAGGCCCTGGCGTGCCTGATCACGCGCGAAATTGGCAAGCCGCTTTGGGAGTCTCGGCAGGAAGTGATGGCCACCATTCGGTCCGTCGACCTGTTGCTGGACGACGGCGTTCATCGGCTGGCGCCGCGCATCGTTGATGACGCGGGTGCGCGCTCGGATCGAATTCCGAGGGGCATTGCGGCGATTTTCTGTCCGTACAACTTTCCGCTGCTCGTGGCGGCCTCGCACGCGGCCAGTGCGGTGCTTTCCGGCAACGCATCGATTGTGAAGCCCAGCAAGTTCACCCCGGGTGTGGGTCAAGCACACATGGATCTGTGGGACCGGTGCAAGCTCCCGCGCGGCGTCATCAACATGATTCAAGGACCGGGAAGCGTGGTTGGGCACCGACTGGCGACGCACCCCAGCGTGGATGTGGTGGTGTTCACGGGCTCCGCCGCCACCGCGCGCAGCTTGGCCCGACTCACCCACACCCGGCCCGAGCTTCCGGTGGTGCTTCAGTGCGGTGGGAAAGGGACCGCATTGGTGTTTTCGGATGCCGATGTGGATCGCGCCGTCTACGAAGTGATGGTGGGCGCGTTTCTGACCGCGGGACAGCGCCACAACTCGACGGGGCGGGTGATCGTGACGGATGCGGTGTACGAAGCGTTTCTGCCCCGGCTCGTTCAGCAGACGCGAAACCTGCATGTTGGCTACGGGTTTGAGCCCGGTGTGTTCATGGG
>JAYZVA010000087.1:0-25364 GCA_036156175.1 Myxococcota bacterium | reverse complement strand
CGCAAACTGGGCGCTGCCCCATGGTCCACCATGGCCCGGGCCAGGTGAACCCGCGTCAACGTGCGCCGGCCATCCACCGCGACATCGTCGGCGCGAATCCCGTCCAACCCCAGCGCATCCGCACACTCGTTGAACCACGTCGCCCGCCAACGGGCGCGATTCCGAACCCATTCCGCGTAGGCGCGGGGCATCGCGTCGGGAAAGTACACCAGCAGGTGCAACTCCTGCCCCTCATGCATCGTGGATAGCTCGACACCCGCAATCAAGCGGATGGAGTGCGCACCAAAAGCGCGTTGGCCGTGGCCCAAAACCGGGGGGAGATCGTGATCGGTGATGGCCAGCGCAGCCAGTCCTGCAGCGGCAGCCCGCTCTGCCACCGTCTCGGCCGGGAACAACCCATCCGATGCGTCCGTGTGGCAGTGCAGATCCACCTTGGGCCCAAGGTCGACCGACCGGCGCCGTCGCCTCATCGGGCGGCGGCGTCTTCGCTTTCGGCGTCCAAATCGTCCAACAGGCGAATGTGGGTCTCGATGATGCCTCGCATTTCGCCAAACAACTGGGCTTTCTGAGAGCGCAGCCCGACCAGCTCGGCTTGGATGTCTCGTTTCTCGTCGCCGGCCGCCATGATGATTTTTTCCGCCTCGAGCCGGGCCTCGCCCAAGACAACGTCGCTCTCCCGTCGGGCGGTCCGCTCCATCTCTTCTTTCACCTGGCGCGCCAGTTGAAGCGTCTCCTTCACTTCGTGCTCTTCCGAGCGCAGCTCCGCGATTTCAGCCTCGAATCGTGCGATTTGTTCGCGGAGCCGTTGGTTTTCCTTGAGCAAATCCTCCAATGTTTCTCGGGTCTCTTCGAGAAAAGCCCGCACTTCATCGGGCTCGTATCCCCGACGGTTTGCGGTGAACTGCTTTTGAATGATGTCGAGGGGCGTGACGCGCATGAATTGTTTCCTTGCTCATTGGTCGGGCGGTGCAGCGGGTTCAACCGCATCGCCAAGATCGTCTGGAAGTTCGGTTATCGCAGGAGAGCCCACCCACGCCACCGTTGGGTTGGTGGCACGAACATGGGCTTCCAGTGCCTGCATCGGCGCCGGGTCGGAACGGACCCGCTCGATCAGGTCCGGCAGGTCGGGCACGCCGCGTTGGCTTGCGAGAATCGCGACGGTTTCATCCGGGACGTACACGCGGTAGCTCCCATCGCCGGTGGCCCATTGACCGCGGCCTGCACCCACATTCCGGTGCACGATGGCGGGCCCCTTGTCCGTGAGCGAGACCACATCGATCACCGCCAAGTCGTCCGCATCGAAGGTAATTTCCCAGCCGTCCTCGACGGACAGGAAGCTGGCCTCGATGGGCACATCGGGGGCCGTCTCGCGCGGTCCCAGCACGCTCACACCGGCAGCGACGGCCACCAAACCGAGCAAGCCCGCCCCAGCCCACCATCGCGCGGGGCTCGGGGGCGCCGGACGTGGGGGCGGAAGCTCACCGAGGGTGTCGATCTCCGCCCAGGGTCGGGCGCGGGCCGCCTCGATGGCCTGAACTGCAACCGGGCCGAGCAAGACCGACCCGGTCCACCGACCGCGGCCGTTGACCACCGCGCCTCGCAAGTGGTGCCGGGGCACAATGCTGTCTGAAACCAACCGATGGATGGCCGCCTTGGCCGAATCAAGCTCGGCCTTGCTCATGAGCCACGCGTCGGGTGCCACCCGTGTGGGGCCAGGACCCAACACCTTGGCAAGTTTCTTTTGAGCGCGGCGCGAATCGGGGTGAAGCAACAACACGGCCACGGCGACGTGGGGGGCTTCGGCTTGATCCGCACCGGCCACGAGGTCCGACGGCGCGATCACTCCTCCCCGAATCAAGCGAACGGCTCGGCTGCAACGGGGACACGCGTCCACGTGCGGTCGGTTGTGCTCACTGAGCACATCCATGGGCTCCGGACACCCCGGCTCGGCGGTGTTCGCCAAGCGCGTGAGGAGTTGATCGACCTTCGCGTCTGGCCAGCCCTGCGCGGGGACCCCCGCGGCCTCCGCCATGGTGCGAACCAAGCGACGCAGCGTGGACTTTGCCGATTCCAGGCCGTCGCGATGAACCGCGGCCGCTGACTCGACCGCATCGAGGTCCATCCCGTCTCCATAGTGGAGCCGAAGCACCGTGTCAGCGGTGGGGTCCAGCGAAGCCTTGAGCCCACGCCGCCACCCTTCATGAACCATGTCCAAGTCGGGGGTTTCGGTGTCCAACCGTCGAACGGACTTGCCGGAGAGCCGGGCCAAGTACTCCAAGGTGAGCAAGCCCGCGCGATGCTCCGCTTCATCGACGTCCACGCCCGACGGCAGGCTCAACAGCGCATGGTCGCGGGCATCGCACAGCACCGCGGGGCTGACCCGAATGCCGTTCATCATCAACGTCCACGCTGCGCGTACGGTAACCGCCGTCCACACGGACGGTCCGAACTGCTGGGCGAGGCTTGGGCGAGCGCCTGGGGTCATCGACACGGAGATAGAAGGGGGCAGGATTGGGGGTCTGGACTGCGGAGGCCTCTATCGTAACGCGTGCCGAGCGCTTCGACGCAAAGTCGGGCTGAAAAGCGCTGAGGGAAACCCCCTCAGGCGGCCGCGATGTCTTGGTCGACGTGGTGCCCGGCGAGAATCATCTCGTTGACCAGGGTGGCGGCCACGACTTCTGCGAGGTTCTCATCGCCGTATTCGGAGACCAGCTCTGCGTAGAAGGCTTCGATCAAATCGCCAAGGGTGGTGTTGTGGTTCATCGTGGTTCCTTTCGGGTTGCGCCCGTGGTGGTGCGCGGGACTATGATGCATGTTTCATGCCAAATCAAGACCCCTCACGGCGCGCAATATTCCTTGTTGCCAAACCGTCACGCGTCTGAATATTTTTACACTTCTGTATTGTTTTCTTGACGCGCTGCGTGCGCAATGACTGCCCCACTGACCGCCTGCACCCCAGCCGCGTTGAGCGCACGGGCCGCTGCCTCCAGGGTTGCTCCCGTCGTCATCACATCATCCACCAACAGCACCCGCATACCCGGAAGGAATCGGTCGGAAACAAACGCCCGATCGGCGAGTCCCCGGCGCTCGGCGGCCGAACGACCCACCTGCCGTGCGAACCCCGAGTGACGCAGCACCGGTACCATGGGTGCCCCGACCCGTCGGCCAACGGCGCGTGCCAGCCGCCGGCCGTGGTCGAACCCCCGAATGACCCGACGGGTCCACGGCGTCGGAACCGGCACCACGGCATCAAACGGGCCCCACCCCGCCACGCCGTGCCCCAACCATCGGCCGAGCGCATCGGTCAAGATCAAGTTTCGCCCGTATTTGGCGGCCCGCACCGCATCGCCGAGCGGCCCATGGTAGGGGCCCAATGAACGGCACTCGCTCAGGGGGTGCGGCGCCTCAATCGGCGCGGCCCGGGCGACGGTGCACCGCGCGCAGATCAGACCGCCTTCCACCGGAGACGAACACACGGCGCAAGCGGTGGGCAAAAGGGCATCCATGAGCAGCGTGAGGGCATTCATTCGCCCAAGATTGTTCCCTCAACGGCAGCGACCACCGCCGGTCGATTGACACCCGTCAGTGCACCCGACGACCCAGCTGGACCTTCAAGGCATCCAGTTCCTGCTGCACCGTCGCGGTATCCATTCCCTGAAAGCGCTCCGGGAGCATCCGGCGAGACGAGGACTCAAACACCGCCAACAACTCCATGTAGGCCAGCATTCGGGTGTCACGGCTCGGGATGACGTCGTGAGTGGCGCGGGCCAAGTCGTCGCGCGACACGCTCAAGCGCCCCGCATCATCGGCCACCGCTGCTGCCGCCAACACGACCAACTCCAGCTCTGCCGAGGAGTAGCCACCGGTGGCTTCCGCCACCGCGTCCAGGTCCGCCACGTCGTCGAGCGTCACCCCGTTCTTTCGGCTGGAGGCGCTCAAGATCGCCTTTCGCGTCTTCGGGTCCTCTGGGAAGAAGAACGGGATCTTCAAATCGAAGCGGCCGGGCCGCTTGAGGTCCGCATCCAACTTGTCGGGGCGGTTGGTCATCATCAACATCACCACACGCCCGCGGTGGCTGGTGTCGCTCATGAACTCCTTGAGCCGCGCGATGACCCGACTGGTCGTGCCCCCGTCGCCGCCCGCCCCCGAACCCATGGATCGGTCGGCCTCGTCGATGATCAGGAGGACCTGACCAAGGCCCTCAACGACGTCGAGGATCTTCTCCAAGTTGCCTTCTGTGGAGCCCACCCATCGTTCTCGAAAGTTCTTGAACTTCAAGCAGGTCAAACCGCTCTCGGCCGCGAACGCCTCGGCGATGTACGTCTTGCCGGTGCCCATGGGTCCGACAAACAGAATGCCCATTGGAACCCGTTTGGCATTGCCTTGCTTGATCGCCGTCGCCACGCGCATGAGGTCGGCCTTCAGTCCCTCAAGGCCGCCCACGTCGGCGAAAGTGTGCTTCGGCTCCACAAACTCAACCAGCCCGTGGCACTCGCGTTCAATGATTTCCTTTTTTCTCCTCGAGACCGTGGAGAACCGAATGACCTCTCCCGATTGCCGCGCGCGCCGAAACACACTTTGAACCTGAATGAGGGACAGCCCGGCGGTGATGGCCGCCAACACCGTGTCGTTCATCTCGGCATCGACGCCGTTTTTGTCTTCCCACTCGATGAATGCCGCGCGGTCCGCCTCGTCAGGCAGCGGAATGCGCAAGGGAGCCAGCTGCGCACTGGCGACGACCCGACGATGGACGTCCGAGAGGTGCTCGGTCACCAACACCAGCAGGTTGTCGCTGGCCAACAGGCGCGGGTCGCTGCCGAGTCGCTGCATCGACACCAGCGTCGCCTTGTCGGCGTCCGACATGAACGACAAGTCGCTCATCGGGACAATCGTCTCGAAGAAGTCGATGACCACGGCGGCTCGTTGGTTTCGGTCGGTCACCAACGACTCGAGGATCGGCAGGACCTCGGCCGGCGCTGTGGGCAGTTCATCGAGGGCAGGACGCCCATCGAGGGCGCGCCGAGCATTGATGGAGGCGATGCAACGGCCCTTCATGGAGGGCTCGGCGAACCGCACGCCCTGGCTCACGTTGTACGTGATGACCACGTCCTTGGTTCGCGCCAAGAACCGTTCCAGAAATGGAACCAACGCGAGGTATTCGACCGGACCGTCGCCCGTTGGAAACAAGTCGCGGGTGTTGCCATGGAGCAAGAACATGCTCGATTCGCCCGCGAGGTACCGGCGACCCAACTCCGCAGCCCACGCCGGGTGGTTCAACTCAGCCTCCCCCCAGCAACACCGCGATCTCACCCGTCCCGCTCGCAAGCGGCGCAAGCGCTTTGCCGAGGACCGTTCCCGGAGTCGGCTGGTCCACCGCACAGGCGTGCCCTGCGGTGCTGCTGGCCACCAGCAGATCGCCCGCTTTCACCGCCCGCTCCGTCGCATCGACCCGCGTGGAAACCACGCCCGTCACTGCAACCACGACCACCCCCGTCCGGGGTTCTCCGCCAAGCAACACGCCGGGCTGATCGGTGATGACGCCCATGACTCGCTCGTCGGATGTCCGCCGCACGCGCACCACCCGCTCGCCCGAGTCGTTGACCCGCACGACATCGCCGGGCGAGAGATCGCCGGTCGCATGAAACAACTGCGCCATTCCGCCCGTGGTGTGGGCAACCAGTCCGTCGGACCGAATCGTGCCGTGCACCGTGGCACCCCTGGCCGATGCCTCGTTCCCCATGATCACTTCCGCACCACCGCGGCCATTGAGATGCAGCGCACCGTCGCGTCGCGCCGACGCCTGCCGTCCCTCGATCGTGCGCACCTGAAGGGCTCGATTCGCCGAGTCCACTGTGAGGTCCCCTCGCAGTTCAAACGACTCGGCAATCATCTTGGGCGACTTGACGACCTTGGAGGCTTCGAGTGTCGTGACCGTGGCCCCCCGGCAGGTCAACCCGCCACTCAACACATCCAGGCCGCCCCGGTTGATCACGAGGCCCCCGGTCATGGCATCGCCGCTGCGCTTGACCATCCCAGCGGCATCGGCCGATGCGGCGGACTTGGATGCCTTCTTGGGAACGGCGTCCCCCAATGTTTCCACCCGCTCCACCAACGACGCCAGTTGGAGGCGCGTTGCCTCCAGGTGACGCTTGAGATCCTCGAGCCGCAGTTGTTGTGGTGCGCTCTTCTCGCGCTTCCGCAGCGCGGCAATCAACTCGGGGGCACGGCCTTCGAGTCGGTCCATCCGTTCGTTCAAGTCGACGACGTCACCGTCGGGCCCGATGATCTCGTAGAGTTCATCCTCGATCCGATCCAGACGACCGTTGTCTCGGTCCACCGCATCGAGGCGTTCCATCAAGCTCTCGACGCGCCGCACGATCGCGGCGGTCTCCGTACCGGACTCGATCATCGCGAGCCGGGAATGAAGGCCCGTGAGCGTGTCGCCGATCTGGTCCACTCGCGTCTCCACCTTGCGCACCTGGGGCGACGACTCGAGCAGCGTGTCCATGCGGTCGGCGAGTTCCGCAACCGAGGCCTTGATTCGGTCAAGCCCCCCATACAGGCGCGCCTCGGCACCGATGATTGGAGTCCGGTTGGAGTGTTCTTCGTCGAGCGTACCCGACCGAACCACCCGCACGCTCATCCATCGAATGCCCCGGCCAAACATCGACTCGGCAAACGGCGTCGTGCGGCCCAGCACGACGCGAAAGAACCCTCCAGGTGCGACGTCCACCGCCTCGAGCACTTCTTCCCAATGCACCTTGTCGCGCTTGCTGTCCCGAGGCTGCCCGTGCAGTTGAAACTGCAGGCAGTACGACCCCGGATTGGCGGGCCGTTTGTCCGACCGGGTCAACCGGCCCTGAAATTCGAGCAGTCCCTGCATTCGTAAAACCCCCACCTCGCCCCCGAGGTGCTGCGATAGGCTACAAATCGCCCCGTTGGCTGTCAAAAGCTTCGCCCACCAAGCACGCCTTGTGGCGGACGCAACTCGCACCGCACACTGCGCGTTACCGCTCAACTCCACCCGACTGCGACTCCAGCCACTTTCCTGCGATCACCGCAGAGACGGCATCCGGTTCACCGGCGAATCTCTGCGGCGCGAGCGGGACGTACTCCACCCCCGCGGACGCCATCAGTGCGTCCACCGCCGCCGCTTGAACCCGCGGTGCTTCGTCCCGAAGACTGCTCTGAAGGCGTGCGATCGCCTCACGGGGCAATGGTCGCTCTGCCCCAGCCATGCCCACGCATCGCACCGCCCATGCGCGGGTGTCCCGGTCCGGCGACCCAAGGGCTTCCAAGCCGATCGAGACCGGACGAGCACCGAGGGCCACAAGCCCGAGGCGCGCGTGGAGGGCCGCGTCGGACCCCGCGCGCTTGGCTGCTCGTTCCAACCACGGGCGCGCCCGTTCGCCGCTCGCATCGAGCAGCCCCTCGATCGCGGCGATCCGAGTCGCTTCATTCGCCCCGGACAACAACGACGTGAGGCTGGACGCAGCGCCCTCCGCCTCGACGGCGATTGCAGCGATCGCGAGCGGCAACTCAGCCAGTTCATCGGCGGCGGCCAACCCGTCCATCAGTGCGGGGCCCAGCGATGGTTCGCCGGTGGTCACCAAGTACTCCAGCATCGCCGGGTCGGGGGGCTCCATGCCATCTGCCACGGAAGCAATCGCGGCGCGGGTCCACTCGGCTTCGTTTGGCAGCGAACCCAGCACAGCCAATGCCAGCTCATCGGACGAAGGATGCACCGTCAAGGCGATCGACCGGCCCGCAGCAGCGCGCGCGGCGCGGCGCTGAACGTGGACGCTCGGATCCGCCAACACCCATGGCGCCAGTTCGCGACTCGATTCATGGCTCGAACCGATCCAGCTGGCCACGGCCGCTGCACGGATGGACGGATCGGGGTGCTCCGATCCCGCGCGGAGCACCCCGATGGCTGCCTCGGTGGACCACGCCGCTGCCGAGTCGACAACACTGGCCGGAGCCACGGCACCGGGCGAACGGCAGGCCATTGCTCCGAGCAACAACCACCACCGCGAGTCCCCCTTCACTGGGCCTTGAGCGCTTCGATCAAGTCGCGCGCACGGTCGTTGTCCGGGTCAAACGCCTGGACGTCGCGCAGCGCCGCAATGGCATCCGTCGCTTCACCCCTGCCCCGCAAAGCCCGACGGGCATCCGCGAAGGCCTGGCTCCGGCGGGTCTGCTTGTCGGCCTCGCTCAATCCTCGGAGCCGCACGCCCTTGTTCAACTCATCGAGGACCACGTACTCGCACGCGACCGCGCCCATTCGTTTGGCGGCATCGCTGTTGGGCTCCATCAACTGCGCGGTGTAAAACTTGCTCGCTGCTTGCAAGAAGTCGCCGCCATCAAACAACGCCCTTCCTTCGCTCATTGCGGCGGCAAACTCGGGGGATACCGCGGCTGCCACTGCGGCACCGTTCGCGCTCGAGTCGGACCCCGAGCGCTCGAGCACGTACATCGCCAGCAGACCGCCGAGAATCATCATGAACACAATTGCGAAACCACCGGCGGCCGCGACGGCCACCAACTTGGGCCCCTGCAGGGCCGATGGGTGGGTCCGCAACGCGGGAATCGGGGGGGCGGGCACCGGAGCCGGAGTGGGTTCCTCGCGGCGACGACGTCGGATTGGCGCGCCCGGAACCCCCGGGGTCACCGCATTGGCGGGGGCCACCACTTCCACTCGGAACTCTGTGCTCCCCACCCGCACCCGGTCGCCGTCGCGAAGGCACTGCTCTCGAACGCGATGCCCATTGACGAACGAGCCATTTCCGCTGCCCTGATCCCGAAACCAAATGTCACCGCCGAATGATTCGATTGTGGCGTGGTTCCGACTGGCTGCGGGATCAAACAGGATGATGTCTCTGGCCTCGGACCGACCAATGCTCAGTCCCCCGTCCCGCAGCAAATAGCTTGGTGCTAAGCGCTGCCCTTGGAGCGTGACGAGGCGCACCTGAGGGCCGTCTGCCTCGGCGGAGAGCGGAAGACCGGAAGGGCCAATCGGAATCTCCGCGGTGTCGTCGTCGTCGACTTCCTCCAGATCTCCCGTCAACCCATCCGCCGCCATGGGCTCGATGGCCTCGATCTCGATGACCAAGCGAAACGGATCAATCAAAAACTCGTCGCCGTCGCGAACCGGCTGGCGATTGACGCGGCTGCCCCGAAAGTACGTGCCGTTTCCGCTGCCCAGGTCTTCAATGGTGACGCCCGATTCCTGAACCACCAAGCGCGCGTGACGGCGACTCACCCCGATGTCGGTCAAGACGATGTCGTTGTCCTCGGCACGGCCCAAATGGGCCACTCCCAGCCCAACCGAGACGCGGCGCTCCGGTTGACCCGGGCGACGGACGACCACCGCGACGTGACCGGTGTTCACCGAGTCGCCAACCACGCAGCGACTGCAACCGCAACGGCGACGGGAACCGCCCACTTGGCCAAGGCAGTCGACGGGGACGGCGTCGCCACCGGCGTCACGCGACCCGGGACGACGGATTCGTGTTCGATCGGATCGAGCTCCAGCGTGAACGAGTGATCGCCCAACACCAGTTCGTCTCCGGGGCCGAACTGCTTGTGTCGGACGACGCGCTTTTCGTTGAGAAACACGCCGTTTCGGCTTCCGGCGTCCTGAACCCAAATGGCGGCATTGTGAAACACGAGACGCGCGTGAAAGCGGGACACATTGGCATCGTCCAAGACAACGACGCAGTCCGGATCCCGTCCCAGCGTGATGCCGTCTTCCCCCACGGGAAACCGTGCGCCCTCCAAAGGCCCCCTGGTCGCGACCAAAACCGGTTGACGGTCCATTGTGTCCTTCCTCGCGCACGCAGCGGCGGCGCCCTCCGTGATCTTATACACCGAGCCGCCATTCCATCACCAATCCGACCCAGCCTCTTTGCCTCGCGTTGACACTGAAAACATGGGCTTGATACCGTGAAGAGGCGCGGGATTGCTCATCCAGCTCCCGCCCTCACCTCGGCCATCCACCGTTTGGAGCACCCCATGCCGGACCAAGTCAGCACCCAACTTGAGCGCATCCAAGCCGAGCTGGGGGAAATCGTCGATGCGCGCATTCAAGCGCTGGAGGCAGTCCTGCAGAACGCGGAGCGCATGACCCGGCGTCTGATCAAGGCCGAGATGGAGTTGGAACACCTCAACGGCAACGAGTCGGACTTGTCGTTGCAGGCCGCCACACTGGAGAGCCAGGTGGCCATGGCCCGAGCGCGAAACGCCGAGATCGAGAACGCACACCAGGAACTGGAACTGGAGCGAGACCGGCTTCGCAACCGGCAGGCCCAACTCGAACAAGAGTCGTCGAGCCTGCGCACCGAGGTCGCGGGACTTCGAAATGCGGTCGGGGAGATCGAAGAACAGGCCGACGCCCTGCGGCGCGAAAACACCAACTTGCGAACCAAAGCGAAGGCGCTGCAGGAAAACGTGACCCGGATGCGGCAGCTGAGAGACGAACTGATGAGCAGCATCAGCGGCTTGACGCAGCAAATGAGCGGGTTGGCAGGCGGCGAGGCCGAGTAACGCATGTCGGGTACCTTGAGCGAAGCCGAGCGACTGCTCAACACCATCGTCTCGTCGCGCGTTCGATTGGCATCGCTTCGGGGTGAGTCGCCTCACCCAGAGCCCGCCAGCGATGAACCGGAGGGGCTGCAAACGGCCGAACCAGACCCGGTCGTCCACCATCCCAACCCCGCGACTGAGAACGGTTCGTCGCGGGTCACTGAATCCGGACCACCCGATGTCGAGCCGGCACCGGTGGTCCTGGGCATGCCCGTTGAAGCCGACCCCGAACCAATGGAGCGCCTCTTTGCGGACGACCTCTTCGAGGACTTCGACCCGTTGAACTCCGCCGTTGCCGAGGCGACCCATGCCGACGACGCCGTGCCGCCCGCGCCGCCCGATGACGGATCCGACCCGTTCTCATTCATTGATCTGATTCCGTCCACGTCGCCTGAACCACCCGAAGCCGACACGCCCGGCGATCCGGCCCCGCCAGTTCGCGCGGCACCGTCGATGCCGCTGCCCACTGCGCTGGCCGCCGGTGCCCCGGTCGCAGTGCCGGTCCCGGCACCCATGACCGAAGCTGCCGCGCCGCCCGAGGCGATGGATGCAATCGCTGTCATCGAACCGATGCACGACTACGGACTGGCGGCACCCCGAGCCGTGGCACCCACGGTGCTGGACCCAGACCGCGACCGGCTTGACGTCGAAGTGATCGAACAGGAACCGACCCTGGAGCCATGGAGCGAACCCGCCGACTCCCGCGCGACGCCGCGGCTGACGGAACCCGCCGCCCAACCCGCGCGTCGAGTCGCGGCCGTCGGATCGGGCCCCGATGAGGCCGTCTTCGATGCCATGAGCGGGGCACACGACGCGCTGCGCCGGGGTGCAGCTGGGGAAGCCACTCGGTTGCTCACCGACGCGCTCGACTGGGATCCAGACCACCTCGAAGCCCGGCTCCTCCGCGGCCGGTGCGCGCGCGACGCGGGCGACCGACTGGCCGCACTGAGTGACTTTCAATGGGCCATGGAAATTGCGCCGCAATCCCCGCTTGCCCACGTTGAGATGGGCGACCTCTTCTTCGCGAAGAAGCGCTACGCCCAGGCCATTCAGCACTACACCAACGCCTTGGAGCGGGATCCCGACCATGCGATGGCTCTGTGCCGGCGCGGCATCTGCCACCACTACAAGCGGCAACCGGATCGGGCGCTGGACGATCTGCGATCGGCGGCGCGCATCGATCCGGAGATCGCCAACATCGATCGGTACATTCGCATGGTTTCTCCACGGCTCACGCGGTGACCTTGGTGCGAAAAATTATTCGCACCTGAAGGCACTCAATGCGTAATGGGGCGCCCAGTTCACGAGACGCCGGCACACCCACCGAACCGACGTCAAGCGTTTGGCGAAAATGGCATGGTCTTTGCTTCGAGATTGGGCATCACCCTTTACGCCGGAGCATCCCCCATGACTTACGAGCACACCGAAGAACTCTACCTGCACCGCAACAAGTCGGTTGCCAAAAGCTTCTACCGCCAACTGAAGGGCGAAGGCTTCACCCATCAACAGATCATCGAGTTGAGCACCACCCTGCTCGACCTCGTCACCGAAGATCTGCGGGACGAAGTGCAACCGAACTGATTCGGCGACTTCAGTTCCCACAAGCGGCCATCCCTGTTGGGACCGGCCGCTTGGTGCATTATAGACCCGGGTATGAAACCTTCGCCGCACATCCAACGGGTCCACGACGCCGCCGTCCGTCAAGGCAACCCCGCCTACATTGACCCGTCCACCGGACTCATGGTGATGACCTCGGCGTACCTGCGCGAACGCGGCGCCTGCTGCCACTCCCGCTGTCGGCACTGCCCCTACGAAGAGACCGTCGCCCGCGCGCCCGAGCCGCCAGCGACGCGTGGGCCAATCGAGTGACATCGATCGGTTTCTGTCATCTTCCACCCTTGACACCATCGCCGAAAGACCGTAGACAGGCGGGTCCATGAGGGGCGATCCGGACAGAGGCGTCCGCACATCCCTCTCCCACCTTGTTTTAAACCTCGGGGTTTTCCGGAGGACGCAATGTACGCAGTCATCGCACACTCGGGTCAGCAGTTTCGTCTTGAAGAAGGCGACGAACTGACGCTCGACCGCATCAACGCCCAAGCGGGCGATTCCATCGACATCGACAACGTCTTGCTCGTCGGTGGAGACACCGTGAAGGTCGGCAACCCGACCGTCAAGGGTGCATCCGTCACCGTCGAAGTCTTGGCCCAAGAGCTGGGCGATAAGCGCAGCACCTTCAAGTACCGACCCACACGGCGCAGCCGGGTGCGAAAGGCACAACGTCCTTCGCTCACGCGCGTTAAAGTCACCAAGATCACAGCGTAGGGAGCCCACACAATGGCACACAAAAAAGGACAAGGAAGCACCCGGAACGGTCGCGATTCAAACGCCCAGTACCGCGGCGTGAAGCGCGGCGACGGGCAGTTCGTGAAGGCCGGCAACATCATCGTTCGCCAACTGGGCACCCGTTTCCACCCCGGCAACGGCGTGGGTGTGGGACGCGATTGGACCATCTTCGCAACCGTCGATGGCCACGTCCGCTATCATCAGCGCAACAACCGTCGGTTGGTGAGCGTCGTGGCAGCGGAAGCGCAAGCTTAAACGCGCGCACTCCTCCCCGACCGGTGGAGGAGTAAATCATGCGATTCATCGACGAGGCCCACATCCGGATCTCCAGCGGGGCGGGTGGCAACGGCTGCCGCTCGTTTCGCCGTGAGAAGTTCGTCGCATTCGGCGGTCCCGATGGCGGCGACGGCGGCCGTGGAGGCGATGTGGTCATCGTCGCATCGCACCGCAAGACCACGCTGTTGGAGCTCCGCGGCAAGACCATTTGGCGCGCGAAGCGCGGCGAGCATGGGCGCGGCAAACAACAAACCGGCGCGGGCGGCGACTCCACCGTGATCACCGTGCCCGTGGGCACCCGGGTTTTCGATGATGAAACCGGCGAGATTCTCGCTGACCTGACCGACGACGAGCAGCACTGGATCGCAGCAGCCGGCGGGGCGGGCGGGCGCGGCAACCTGTTCTTCAAGAGCAGCACGAACCGGGCACCCACCAAAACCACACAGGGTGTGCCCGGCGAAGACAAGTCGTTGCGGCTCGAGCTGATGCTCATGGCCGATGTGGGCCTGTTGGGCTTTCCCAACGCCGGGAAGTCCACGTTCATCTCAGCGGTCAGTGCGGCCAAGCCGAAGATCGCCGACTACCCCTTCACCACCCTCGCGCCGTCGCTCGGCGTGGTCAAGATGGGCCTCGACGAGTCGTTTGTCATCGCCGACATTCCCGGACTGGTGGAGGGCGCCAGCGATGGGACGGGCCTTGGTCACCAGTTCCTGCGTCATGTGTCGAGAACCCGTGTGTTGGCCCACCTGGTGAGCCTCGGCGAGCACGATGAGGGCGTCGTCAGCACGGGAGATGAAGCGGAGTTTGATGCCGTGCGTCGTTACGACGCCTTGCGCCTCGAGCTCGAACGGTACGATCCGGCCTTGGCGCAACGGCCCGAGGTGGTGGTGCTCACGAAGCTTGACCTTGTCGACGAAGAGGCCGTGGAACGACTCCGCGCGCGGTTTCGAGAGAAAACCGGTCAGCCGGTCCTCGCCATATCGGCACCGCTCCACGAAGGAACCACCGAGCTCACTCGCGTGTTGTGGGGGTTGCTCCAAACGGAGGCCGAGGAATGAAGGCAGCGGTGTTCATGGTCTGGGTCATGGGCGGGTGCGGCGACACCGTCCCGGCTGAAGCGCCCGTGCTCCTGGAAACCGTCAGCCAGGAAATCACCTTCGATTCCGTCGACCGACTCGGTCCGCACCATTCCATTTCGACCATACAGACCACGGAGATGCGCGAACGCGAGGTCACACTGGAGTCCACCCAGACCATTGAGATCGCGTGGAACTCGTGGAGCAGCTTCCACTTTCAGCGGTTCGTCGACGGCGACCCCACCTTTGAGGCCATCAACCACGATGGCAGCAGCGCATCGCGCAACCGCCGCGGCCCGTGGAAGGGCGCGCTCGACGGCGAGGCCGCCCGGCTCGATGTGTACACCGCTTGGAATGCGTGGGAGGAGGCCTTGGACGGCTTCAACAACCGGATTGTCTTCACCGAGAGTGGCGAGACCGTCGTCGACGGCCGACCGGCCAAGACCTACGCCGTCTCCTTGGGTCCGCTCGACCCCTCGCGGGCTGGTGCAACCGCGGGGATGTTGCCTCACCGGGTGGAGGGCTCCGTCACCCTGGACTCGGCCACTGCGGTGCGACTCCGCGCAGACCTGCTGGCCGTGAGCAAGCGCAAGAATCGGGTTCGCAAAATTCGCCTCAACATCCGCCGTTCGGGCATCGGCGAGGTGCAGCCGATTGAACCCCCCATGGTCCCCACTCGCTCCGCCGGCGACCTGTTGAAACGCATGCCGAGGCGACCAAACCGACCTTGACACTTGATCCTCGATCCATCCGAAAGTACGATCGAGAAAGGAAACCACCGTCCCAAGGAGGGCATCACCATCGACACCGAAGAAATTGTGCGGGCGGCTGCGGAAGCAGCCATCGAGATGAAGGCCACCGAACTCACGATCATCGATGTGAGGGGCCGAACGTCCTTGTGCGATTGGTTCGTCTTGTGCAACGGGACGAACTCCCGTCAATGCTCGGCCATCGCAAACCGCGTCATTCAGTCGTTCAAACAGGAGGGCGGGGCAAACCCCATGGGCGTCGAGGGCAACTCGTCGACCAAGTGGGTGCTCATCGACCTGGGTGATGTCATCGTTCACGTCTTTGACCAACACATGCGCGGCCACTACGACATCGATGGGCTGTGGATTGATGCGCCGCGGGTCGCGCCGGAGGACTTGGGCATCGAAGACGTACCGCCCGACGTCCTCGGCTTCGCGCTTCCGTGAAACTGGCGACCATCTGGGTTGGCAAAGGACGGGTGCAGTGGGCGGAGGCCGGCGCTGCTGAGTACACCCGCCGCTTGCCGGCGCACCTGGGCTACCGCGACATTCAAATCAAACCCGAAGCCTACCGGGGCGACAAAGTCGCGGTCCGCGACGCCGAGGCGCGGTCCATCCTGGCGGCCATCAAGGGCGGCGACCGCCTGATTGCCCTCGATGAGCGGGGCGTCGATTTGACCAGTGAGGCCTTCGCATCGCTCATTGATTCCGCGGCACAACTGGGCACCAAGCGGCTGGTCTTTGCCATCGGTGGACCCTACGGCCACGGTGCCGCCGTTCGAACCGAGGCTTGGAAAACAGTCCGGCTGTCCAAGATGGTTCTGAATCACAGCATGGCGCGAATGCTGCTGTCCGAGCAACTGTATCGCGCATCCACCCTGCTCTGGGGCGGGCAATACCATCATTGATCGCTATACTGATGGCGCAACACGCAGGGGAGGTCCAGTGGGCGAGCCAGACATCATTAGACAAGCGCTCGAAGCAATTCAAGGCGACGACTTGGATGCGGCACGCACCGCCCTGTTGGCGGCATTGACCGAGCACCCCGAGCGCATCGACTTGGTTCACAGCCTGTCGATCATTGAGCTTCAATCCGGTCGTCCCGAGCAGGCACTCGACCTCGTCGAAAAGGGCGCCGCCGTGCTGAAGGAGCGAAACGGTCCCGGTGACGCCAAGATGATTCCCCTGCTGCTGTTGTCCGCCGGTGCGGCCTGCGAAGAGATGGGCAACCCCGAGCACGCCCTGGAAGCGTACGAACAAATCCTCACACTCGAGCCGGGTCACCCGCTGGCAACCCAAGGCAAAGGGCACTTGCTCCTCGCCTGGGGACAACTGGATGCGGGGCTGGAAACCTTGCAGTCGGTGGTGGATGCGCAAGATGATGACCCTCGATTTCTGGAGGCCACTGCAAAACTGATCGCCGGCGTGAGGGCGTTCCTTGCGGACGACCTGCACCCCCGCAACTTCATCGATGCGCACCGGGGTACCTACTGTGAATTCTTTACGCACCACGCCGACCGAACGGCCGCCGACGGATGGATCGCCGAGGCAGCGCGCATGCGGCGGGACGAGACTGGAACCTTGGTCCCGACCATCGCCGAGGGCGCGCGACCATACGCGGCGACCCGCGTGGACCTCGTGGACCCCGCCACGGGTCAAGCCGGATTGGTCGGGGACGAGCCCATGATTGCGGCGATCGGCGGCCACGAGATCATTGCTCAAGCCCCCATTGTGTTTGAGTGGCCCCACAGCGACCTTCGGGTCTGGGGCAGCTCACAAACCCCCTGGAATCTCCTCAACATCAGCGTGGTGTTCGACGAAGCGGGTGGCGTTGAGGCGGCGTTGAGGCAGCTGGATGTGACCATCGGCGATTGGTACACCGCCGGCTTCAACGGCGCGTTCGGAAGCCAAGACCGCGGGCGGTTCCACAACATCTCCGACCCAATCCCTTGTGGCGATCGAGGCGCACGGTACGACATCGACTGCGGCCGTGCCGAAGCCCGTGCGGTGGACGATCTGTTGAATCGCTTGGCGGTGCTGCATGCATCGCACTCCATCCGCACCGTGATGATTGGGCGTGGATTTGCACCCGCCGGCTAAAGCTCTCATCTTCAGTGGGCTTCCGGCCGATCCCAACTGCACTGCAGAGGGAAGGTAACGTGCGTTGGTGGGGCAAAATCGTGGGGGGCATCATCGGCTACGTCATCGCCGGGCCGGTCGGCTGCATCATCGGCGTGGGGCTCGGTGCGATTGCCGATGGGGCCATTGTGGAGCTCAACCCGGCCGCGACCGTGCCCGAACTGGACGTCGATGTGCGATTCATCGACGATGACATGGGCCGGTTTGCGCAACTGTACTTCAAACAAGATGTGCCGAGCGGAGCCGTCGCCGTCTCCCTGATTGTCGACGCCCGTGGACGCCCGGTCCGGGCGATTGATGCGTTCGCAGACCGCGGAAACTTTGTGGCCAACCGCGCCATCGAACGGGGTCGCGCCGAATTTTACGTTCCCTTCTCCGCGCTGCGCTACCGACGCCAAGGCGTGTACACACTGCGGACGACGGTGATCATGTTGGCACCGGGCGCGGACGAACCCAGCACGCTGGGGCAATCCGAAATCGAGTTCGTGCTTCCCAAACACCAACGCTGGTCTCGGGTCGATTTTTTGCGCCCACTGATGGGGTTGTGCCTCGCCATTCTCCACGCCGATGGCGATCCAAGCGTGCGGGGCACAAAGCTGATCAAACGGTTCTTCATCGAGTCGTTCGAAATTCCCCGGTCACAGCGGGGCCAACTCAAGCAACTGATGCGCGAGCCGCTCTCGGACGATCTTCACCCACTGGCGCAGGCCGTGAGCCGACGAATGCCCGCACTGAAAGCCCAAGACCTGTTGGAGCTGCTCGCGGAAGTCGCGCGGTGCGAGGGGCCCCCGTCCCGTGAGGCTCGTCGACGGATCAAAGACATCGCGATCTACCTGGGAATCCCCGAGAACCGCTGGGAGGAAATGGAGCAGCGGCTGGACCTGATGACAAAAATCGCGGACCCATGGGAGATGCTGGGAATCGACCGCGCCGCCACCTCGGCCGACATCAAGAAAGCCTATCGAACCAAGCTCGCCGGCTTGCATCCCGACAAAGTGGCTCGAATGGACCCCGAGATCCAAGACCTCGCCCGGACGCGGACGGTGGAGCTCCGGGAAGCCTACGAACGCGTCTTGGACGATGCGCATTGAATCTTCGGACGCGGCCAGCCGCAGCGGTTTGATGTACTCTGTTCGCGGAGCCATTGATGAAAAAAATCGAGAAGACCGACGCCGAGTGGCGGGCTGAGCTCAGTCCGGAGACCTACCATGTGACCCGCCAATCGGGCACCGAGCCACCGTTCACCGGCGCACTGCTGTACGAAAAGGGAGTTGGCACGTTTGGGTGCACCTGCTGCGGCCTGCCGCTGTTCAAGTCGGACTCCAAATTCGAATCTGGATGCGGATGGCCGAGCTTCTTTGAACCCCTGGAGGGTGCCAACCTGGTCGAGGTCACCGACCGCAGTCACGGCATGGTTCGGGTTGAAGTTCGATGCGCGCAATGCGACGCGCACCTGGGCCACGTGTTCCCCGACGGTCCGCCTCCGACCGGACTGCGGTACTGCATCAACTCGGTGTGCCTTGACTTTGAGCCCGCGGATGAATGAGGTCGATGCGGTCCCATCCACCTCCGCCGCTGAAGACCCGTCCCGACCCCGCTTGCGCGGGTGGGTTCACCTAGTCGGCGCCTTCGTTGCCGTTCCATTCGGGGCCGCCTTGGTTCAGGAAGCGTCGCCGGGCCCCCGGACTGCTGGGGCGGCCCTGTACGCCGCTTCGTTGGTCATGCTGCTCGCCACCAGCGGGGTCTACCACACCATTACATGGGCGCCTGCCCCCCGGCGCATCCTGCGACTGCTCGACCATTCGATGATCTTCATCCTCCTCGGCGGCAGTTATTCGCCCTTTCTGCTGGGCATGGAGGCGGGCTGGACACACACCGCATTTGCCGCGGTCTGGGGCTTGGTGACCCTGGGGATCCTGCGGACCGTGTTCCTGCCGAACATCAGCCGATGGCTGAAGTCCATGATCTACGTGGTGATGGGTTGGATGGCCGTGCCCTTGATGGGCGAGTTTCACGATGCATACGGCACCGAAGTGTTGACGCTTCTTCTGCTGGGTGGCATCGCCTACACCGGCGGAGCGGTCATCTATGCACGGCGCGCGCCGAATCCGTGGCCGAAGACCTTTGGGTACCACGAGATCTTCCACGTGGGCGTGATCGCGGGGAGCATCTGTCACTACGTGGCTGTGTGGAGAGTGGTGGCTTAAGCGCCGTTTTTCGAGTTGGATTCCCGTTGTTCTGTTTGCTGATCAGTCTGGCGTTCGCCACCGAACCTGCGGCTTCGCCCACCACGCTGGTGCCGCAGGAAACCGTCGAACCCTTCGCGTTGCCCGACGACCCACTGGGTGCGGCTCGGGACGCGTACAATGCGTGGGACAACGACACCGCCCGTGCGATTCTCGAAGCCTACCTGGCCAGCCCGGACAACTACAAACAGCGGACATCGACTCGACTGCTGCTCGGTCGCGTGTACATGGAACTCGGCGAATACGCACTCGCCAGCGCTCAATTTTATCGGGTGCGGCTGGGGGAAGGCGGCGATGCGAAGACCGCTGCGTGGTTTGAGATCTTGGTCGATCTCGAGCGGGGGCGTCCAAAAACGGCCATCAAAGAGTGTCACGAGTACCGCGAACGATTCGGGTCGGGCCGGCGATCGTCGGAGTGCATGATCGTCATTGGGGACGCGGAGGCAGACCGGGGCCATTTGCTGTCGGCCCGCAACGCCTACGATGCCTACCTGGAGGACCCCGAACACGACGACCACATGCGCGATGAAGAGCTGACCCTCCGCCTCGCGCTATCGACCGCCGAACGGAACCCTGCACGCGCGATCCCGACGCTGATTCGACTCGCCCTGCACCACACCTTTGCATCGACGGGGGCTGGCGCCGAAGCCGCTTTGGAGCGCCTCCGCATTCGGGGGTACGAGCAGGCGACGCTCCCCGACGATGCCGCGAGTCGGATGGCGCTTGCGGAGTCGCGGCGGCGGTCGGGCTTGGCCGACGACGCGTGGACTCGGTTTCAAGCACTCGCGAATGCCTCCGATGATGACCCAACGGTGGCCGCGTGGGTTGAACGAAACGCTCGCCGATTTCAACGCTCCACCCGGCACCCGCTGGCCACCATCCAGGCCAACATCCAGCGGTACAATCGCGGTGAGTCCACCGGGGCCATCGCGTGGGAGATCTTCACCGGGTGGCAAGCTGCCGGACGGTGGGACCGAGCGGCGGAGTGGGGTCGGCTGGGACTCGAAAAGCACGAGTCAAAGTGGCCCTGGCGGGGCCGGCGAGACGACGTCGCACACGCCACGATGCTCGCGGGTGAGTTTGCAAACGCAGCCGACGCGTGGAAGTCTGCCCGCCTCGCGAAGCACGGCTCCGTTCGCCAAGCGCGGTTCTACGAGTCGCTGACGGCGCTCCTCTCTGGTCAAACCGATCGGGCGATGGAGGGCTTCACGGTCTTGATTGAAGAGGGCGGCTCGTTGGGGGTCGCGGCACGCTACTGGCGGATCCGAACGGCCGAGCAAGCGGGGCGCACCGACACCATGACGGACCGCATGCGCCTGGCCTTGGAAGACACCGTCGGGTGGTACTCCTTGCTGATCAACAATGCGAAGCCGACCGGAGTCGGATGGGTGGTTCGCGATGGAACCTGGCGCGGGCCCGAGGCCCCGATCAATCCCGTTGCTCCAGCGCAGCCCGCGGCCGCCGGCACGGAGGCACCCCCGTCGGTTGCCAGGGACGCGGGTGCGGAGCCCCGCGAGGGCGCGTCACCATCGGAACAGGCGGGCTCCATCCTGAAGCCGTGGTCCTTTCTCGAGTTCCACGGCTTGAAGCCCCGGCTTCCGTCACCCGCAGACAAAGCCCCCTTCCCCACCGGTGCCGACCCCAGCGCCCACCACAACCCGAGCCGCTCGCTCAGCATCCTCCGAAAGCTTGGGGCCGCCCACCACGAGGTGTGGCCGGACTTGAAGGACGCCCATCACTTGGCCCAAGCCGGTCTCCTCGAGGAGTCCGGACCGATCGTCCGCGCCGCTTACGCGGAGTACCAAGATCCCCGCTCGGTTCGGGATCGGGACCGCCGGGCAGCGATTGCGGCGTTGTCCATCCCGAAATCCGACTGGTTGGCTGCGTCCATCGCTGCAGGGGACTACCACTTTCAGGCCAAACACTTGTGGAAGCAGGCATCAGAGGTCGAACCAAGGGCGCTCGCCAAGCTGCAATTTCCCGTCGCGTATGGCCGGGAGTTGTGGCCGCATTGTCAGCGGTGGGACCTTGACCCGTACCTCATGCTGGCGATCATGCGACAGGAGAGCATTTACAACCCCGAGGCGCTCAGCCGCACCGGAGCGATTGGGTTGATGCAGATCATCAAGGGGACCGGAGCGAAGCTGTCGGCCCGGCTGGGTGAACCGTTCTTTGCGCCGGTGACGTTGTACAATCCCAGCGTGAACCTTCGGTATGCCGTTTACTACATGGGCCTGCTCAACGAACGATTCAACGGCAACTTTGCCATGGCGGTGGCGTCGTACAACGGCGGCCCCCACCACATGAGTCGCGCCCATCGTCAGACCCTTGGCGCCCTCGAGTTTGACGCGTTTGTCGAGATGATTCCGCGAAAAGAGCCGCGCGATTACGTAAAGAAGGTGATTGGATACTACCAACAGTACGTCGAGCTGTACGGGCCCCACGGCGCCACCGTGGTGCTGCCAAAGCGTCTGAATGCCGACAGTCCGGAGGTCGTCAACTTCTGACGACCATTGCCGGGCCGACTACGCCTCGGTCCGCACCGCTTGCTCGAGAATCGGGGGAAGTGCGGCGACCAAGTCGGCGATGGCCCCCGGAAACCGTGCGCCCGCGGCGCGAACATGGCCGCCGCCGCCGGCGAAGTCGCGGGCGATGGCCGCCACATTCACGCGGGACTTGCTGCGAAAACTCAGCTTGACGGCATCGCCGGCTTCTTTGGCAAGAACGGCCACCTCGACGCCGGCGGTGTTGAGCAAGGCGTCCACGATCCCCTCGGCATCGCCCGACTGGATGCCAAGTCGTTGCATCGCCTCGCGGGTCATGATGCCCATGACCACCGCACCGTCGCCGTAAAAGACCGCAGAGCCCAAGACTTCTCCCAGCATGCGGAGGCCCGCTGTGGTCCGTTCGTGCAGCACCTTCGCGTGCACCGGAGCCGGCTGCACGCCATGCTCCAGCAATTCCGCAGCCAGCCGGTGGGTTTCTGCACGGGTGTTTTCGTGCTTGAACCCACCGGTGTCAAAAATGACGCCCGTGTACAAGTGGGTGGCGATCGCGGAGTTGAGGGCAACTCCCCAGGCCGACAAGATGCGGTAGACCATTTCGCAGGTGCTTGGCGATGTGGGGTCCAGCAACACCACGTCGTAGCCGTCCGCGCTCGAGGACTGGTGGTGATCGACCAACGCCGTCGATTCCGCCGACTGGAACAACGCCGTCACCCGCGGGGTCAGCCGCCCTCGATCCCCGTCCATGACCACCACGAGGTCGTAGGCATCGGCCAGGGCATCATCGGTCATCACGCGCTCGGCATCTGGAATCCACGCGTAGCGGTAGTTCAATTCTCCGGCCACGTGCACGGTGGCGGATGAAAACGTCTCGGCAGCCCGCGCCAACGCCAGACAAGCGCCAATGGAGTCCCCGTCGGGGTCCATCGGGCCGGTCAACAACACCGTATTCGCCTGGGCCAGGGCGCGATGCAGATCGTTCATTGCTTCATTCATGAGGGTCTCCCGCATCCGCGTGTCGGATGGGCAACATCATTAACGAACCACTACCCTTGCGAGCCACCGCAACTATGATATTCCGCCGGCGTTCTGGAGCGAACATGAAGACCATCATCGTTTTTCCCGGTCAAGGGTCCCAACGCGTGGGAATGGCGAGCGATTTTTATGAGCATCATGCCGCTGCCCGTGCGGTGTTCGAGGAAGCTTCCGATGCGTTGAACTACGACGTGGCGCGACTCTGCTTCGACGATCACGAGCGAATTCACCTGACTGAATTCACCCAACCCGCGATTGTGACCGCTGAGATCGCCATGTATCGCGCGCTTCAAGACCAATACGGCCTGACCGGCGAGGCCTTCGCGGGCCACAGCCTGGGCGAGTACGCCGCGCTGGTGGCTGCGGGCGTCATCTCGCTGCGAAGCGCCGTCCGGATCGTGCGCGAGCGCGGCCGTCAGATGCAACAAGCCGTGCCCGAAGGCATCGGTGCCATGGCCGCCATCATCCTGCCGGACCTTCCGGTCGCCCTCCTCGAAGAGTGCCTTGAAGGGCTGCGCGCGGACATCGCCAATCACAACGCCCCGAACCAGGTGGTGATCAGCGGGGAAGCCGGGGATGTTCAAACCGCGACCGAACGGTTCCAGGATCACGAAGCGGGGATGCGCGCCAAGGTGCGCTTCCTGAGCGTGAGCGCACCGTTCCATTCGCGCTTGATGCAGGGAATTGAACCGGGGTTCCAGGCCGTCCTCTACGACGCGGCGACCCACTGGGCATGCGAGCGTTCAACGGTGGTGGCGTCCAACACGACGGGCGGCTTCCACGACGGCTCGACTGCGGGCTTGGTCGAGCGATTGACCTGTCAGATTTCGGGCACCGTTCGATGGGTGGACAACATGACCACGCTCTGCAACACAAACCCGTCGCGCATCCTCGAGATCGGTCCCGGGCGACCCCTGCGCGGGTTCTTCCGAGGCATGGCCGAAACGCTCGGGTCCACTCCCATCGAGTCGATCACAAATCTCGCGTCTGCACGGCGTGCTCTGGAGACCATTGTGCCGCTTCCGTCCCCAGTCGGCGAGCCTCGAGTTGCTCCACGAGCCTGACGGCAGTCCACCGCACCCGCTCATCGGGGTGCTCCTTGGCCTCCTCGAGCACCGCTTCCCATGCAGGGTGGGCTCGAGCCGCTGCCTCCAAGACGCAAATCGCGGTGTCGGTCTCCGGGTCGTTCGCGACGGTTCGCCGGGAGTGGCCCAGATACGAAACCGCCGCCAAGTGCGATTCGCCTTCCCGATCTTTCGGCCACAAATCCGCGACAACGGGGGCCTGCACATCCGCGTACCGATCGGATGCGACCCGCCGCTCGAGCGCGGCGGCCACCATCGACATCGCCTCTTCGAGGGTCGTCGCTTCCGTTTGCTGCGTGATGAGTCGGTGGCTCAATGCGGCTCGAATGTGCACCGCAGCCTGTGACGGAAGGCCATCGAGGGCATCGCCGCTCGCTTCGGTGGCCTTGCCCACGGCCGCGAACACCATCATCGCCGTGTAGCGGTCCTCCGTTCGGCGTCGCATGACCGGATCGTCGAACCAGTCGCGCATCGCGTGCATCGTCATCAACTGGGGTGCCCAACGAACCACATCTCCGACCGTCGAGGGCGGCGCAGTGGCCGCCAAGGTGGCCATGACGCTCGCTGCGCAGCGACCCCGAAATGATCCTGCCCCGCCGCAGAAGTCGAGCGCGGCGTCCAGTTGGGACCGGCCCGAGCGCTCCACCAGCAACTCCGCAGCTTGAAAGAAGCAATCGGCCCGCCAGACGGAGCCGCGAGGCAGACCGCTGCACCACCGGGCCGCCGCATCGGCTTCGCCTTCGGTCGCGGCCTGCACGGCGCGACTCCACACGCACGAGGCCGAGTCGATCTCGCCTCGGCACTCCGTTGCGGGACGGTATTCCTGCGCCCAGCTGGACTCCGGCACCGACGCGTTGGTCCATCCAGACCGGGCGGGCCCGCTTCCCGCGCGCGCCACCGGGTCCGGGGTGCCGTCAAGGGGCACCCAAAGATGCCGACGGTCTGCGGCAACGTCGCATCGGTGCTTGCTGATTCCGTGCGGGAGGTGGCGACACAGCCGCTCCGAAAGCTCCGGTCGCTTGGTCAGCGCCGCGCCGAGTGCCTCCACACGGGTCAGCACATCGGGGATGGCATCCACGATCGCATCCACTTCGCCGGGTGCGGCTTGGACCAACCGGTCGGTGATGCACGCCGCTGTTTCGCAGGCGTCGTTGTCCGGCGTGCAGGCTGCAAGCGTTCCTACGAGAACACTATTTCGCAGCAGCCGCGTCAATCCCACCGGACCCAAACACACTGCGCAAGCGCTCCAGCGCGGGGCGTTCTTGGTTGAAAAACAGGAACGAGAAGAGGTTGGACGCCGCGAGGTACTTTCGGACATCGGCCC
>JAYZVA010000086.1:0-10723 GCA_036156175.1 Myxococcota bacterium | reverse complement strand
GTCCACGGCCGCCACGCAGGCGGGCGCTGCATACATCGTGTACGGCGGCGCGGACCTCCCCGAAGAGATGTCGTTGGACGCGGCCGATGTGTTTTTGACCGGCGAAAACTCCGCCGACAAGGCGGGCCGCGCCGTCCAAGTCGTGCCGGACGTCAACGGCGATGGGGCGGCAGACTTGCTGATCGGGGCCCCAAGCTGGGACACCGCTTCAAAGACCGAAGTGGGTCGCATGTACATCCATTTCGGCGGCGGGTCGTCGGGAAGCCTGGCCGATGCGGACGTGTTGGTCAAAGGGCAGAACGGCGCCAACTACCTCGGCATCGGCATGACGGGCGGCGACTTCAATGGCGATGGAGTCGGTGACGTCTTGGTGGGCGCGCCCGGTAACGACATTGGTGGCTCCAACCGCGGAACCGTGTACGTCATGTACGGTCCAGTGGCGACCGGAGAATCCAGCGCGGCGGATTATTCGGACTACATCACCGGCGCGGCGAACGCGGAGGAAGTCGGCGGTGTGCTCGACATGTTCGACCACAACGGCGACGGCATCGACGACTTGCTGGTCGGCGCGCCCAAGAGCAACGCGGGAGGAACGGCTTCGGGGACCGTCTACGTCGTCCACGGACCCGTTACCGGCGCGTTCAGCCTCGATGCTGCAGACCTGCAGTACACGGGCGAATCGGCGGCCGACAAGCTCGGCACCTCGGTATCGTCTCTGGGTGACTTGAACGACGACGGCTTCGACGACTTCATTGCGGGCGCCCCCGGCGACGATGCCGAGGGCCCTGAGGCCGGAGCGGCGTATGTGGTGTACGGCGGAGCGACCGTTGGCGGCGGGTTCGACGACGACGATGCCTACGCCGTCAAGATGACCGGCGAGAACTCCCAAGACGAGTTCGGCGGAAACGTTGTGGGCGATGGCGACATCGACGACGACGGCGTTGGCGACGTCATGGTTTCGGCTCCCAACTCGGGTGGCGATGCGGCAATCGGCAGCGTCTACATCATGTACGGACCGTTCGATGGAACGGTCTCGGCTGCCGACGCGGACGTGCGATTCGACGGCTCGACCGACGACGACAAGCTGGGGAACTCGCTGGCGTTCGTTGGTGATGTGGATGGCGACGGCAACACCGCGGTGCTGATCGGCGCCGCCCAGAAGGACACGACGGGTGTGGATGCCGGTGCGGCTTACCTGATGCTGGACATCGGCCTTTAGCGCACGAGGGGCCATGCTGGACCCAACCTCCATACTCTTCATTACCCTCGATTCGTGCCGGTTCGATACCTTTGAGGCGGCACGAACGCCCAACTTGGACGCCTTGGGTGCGGTCCACAAGGCAAAAGCGCCCGGAAACTTCACGTTTGCATCCCACGCGGCCATGTTCGTCGGCTTTACCCCCGGAATCCCCGGGAAAAATGAACCGTGGGTGAACCCCAAGTACGGCAAAATCTTCAAGATTGTTGGGGGTGGGTATCCGAGCAAGGGGACCGAATTCATGGCGCTGAAGGGCAAGAACGTCATTCACGGATTGCGTGCCCAGGGCTACACGACCATTGGCACCGGTGCCGCGGGCTGGTTTGACGACAGCACCTCCACGGCTCAGCCGCTGGTTCAAGACTTCGAGCATTACTGGTACGCGGGAAACTGCTGGTCGCTGGACAAGCAACTCGCTTTTGTGGACCGGCAGTTGGCCTTGGTTGGCTCGAAACGGGCCTTTGTGTTCATGAACATTGGGGAGACGCACGTCCCTTACTGGCACGAGGGCGCGCCGTGGGATCGGGCATGGAACCCGTGCCGGCCCTTCGGACCAGAGACCAACGATGCCGATGAGTGCCGTCGCCGCCAAACGGCTTGCCTCGAGTGGGTTGATGCGCGCCTCGGTCCGCTTCTGCATCGATTTGGGCACGCCAACACGGTGGTGTGCGCCGACCACGGCGATGCGTGGGGCGAAGACGGAGTGTGGGAACACGGCATTCACCACGAAACCGTCATGGACGTGCCGCTGGTGTATCGGCTGCAGCACGCGCCGGTCACCGTCGCTTCGACTACCGACAAGGTGCGGGGACTTGCCCGCAAGCTCAAGGGCAAGCTCGGTTAGCGCCGCCCGAACTTGGCCCGCAGCCGCTCGATGACCACGTCATCGGCCGCGCTGAGTCCAAAGCGGTAGAAGAGCCCAGCGCCCGCTGCGATCGCACCGGTGGTTGCGCCGATGCGAATCACGATGCTGCTGTCGTTGGTGATCGCCTGCAGGCCCACGGCCGCGACCGCCACCCCCGTGACGGTCAGCAACGTGCGCCCGGTGAATGGCCAGCAGCGGTGGAGGTGCCGCACCTCGACCAGCCTCATGATCGACCAAGCGCTCAGCGCGGTTGCGCTTGCAATGGCCGCGCCCATGATCCCATGGTTGGGAATCAGCCAAAGATTCAGGCCAATGTTGAGCCCAACCGAGACGACGCCATTGAACAGGTTCAGCATCGAGTGTCCGGCGTTGGTGAGGATGGCACCGGTTGGCGCGCACGCCACGTATACGGCTTGCCCAATCATGAGCACCCCCAGTGCGGGCGCCCCGGTCAGGTAGGCATCGTCAAACAGGGCCAGGACCACATCGGGCAACAACAGGACTCCGGCATACAGGGGCACTGAGAGCACAATCAGCCACCGAGTCACCACTTTGAGCAGGGCGTTGAGTCGTTCAATTTGGTTGCTGTAGATCAGTTCAGCGATGACGGGTCCAAACATGGTGGTCGAGGCCATGACGGGAAGCGCCCCGAGCATGGCGATCGCCACGCTGACTCGGTACACGCCAACATCCATGAGCGAGGCGAGTGCGGTCAGCATCACGATGTCGACCCACAGGTTTGCGCGATACAGAATCCGCGCAAAAGACTGGGGAAGGGCGTAAGAAAACAGTCCCCGAAGTTCCATTGTGGGGCGTACGCTTCGGTCTCGAAGCAAAGCGCCGTCTTGCCGGATCAGCCGGCCGATTGCGACGGCCGCCCCCACCGCGTACGCCGCAGTGAAGGCCATCAAGACCCCCGTTGTTCCGCCACCCAGACCGACCGCGAGCGCGGCACCCACCAGCGTTGCGGCGGGCACCGCCAGCTGCGCGCTGAGCGCCTGCCCGACCATGTCTTTGGCAGAAATGAGGACCGCGACCGCCGCCGCAAGGACCGCGCTGAGTCCGATGGCGGCACAAACGGTCAGCACGGCCGCTGCTTCTTGGGGTCGGTCTTCCAAGACCCACCCTTGGTCGATGGCCAGGTACGTCAGGATCGAGAAAGCCGGCGCCGAGAGGGCCACGGTGCCCAAGGCCGCCATCAAGGTTCCGCGAAGCCGGCCGGTTTCATTGGTCGACCGATACCGCGCTCCGTACATCGTGATGCCGGCGTCCATCCCCAGCGGCGCGAGGGCGCCGACGATGCCCACCACCGTCGTGGCGAATGCGTAGAGGCCAAACCCCGTGACCCCAAGCGCCCCGGACAAAAACCACGTCGTGACCATTCGGAACGCCCGCTCGCCGATGCCACCGGCCATGACGATGGCCGATCCGCGGGCAATTTGAGCGGTGTCGGCGTTGATGGTGTCCGGCTTTGCCGGCGGATCCGATTCCATGAAAAGAAGTGTGACACGGCAGGCGGGTTACGCAAAATCAGCACCTCCCAGAATCGGACCAAAATGCACCATGCGAACACCTGATTTCTTCATTGTCGGCGCGCCAAAATGCGGAACGACGGCGATGCATCGGTGGCTGCAAGCGCACCCCGCGGTGTTTGTGCCGGTGAAGGAAGTCCACTATTTTGGTCGGGACTTGGAACACCGGCGCCCGGACGTCTCCGCTGCTCGATACGCTGCGTTGTACGCCGATGCGGGCGAGCGAATCGCCGGAGATGTGGCCGTTTGGTACCTCATGAGTGAGACGGCCGCCGACGAAATCCATGCGGTCAACCCGGACGCCCGCATCATCATCATGCTTCGACGGCCTCACGAGATGTTGCACTCGCTTCACAGCCAACTGGTGTACAGCGGCGATGAAGACATACTTGACTTTGCGGGGGCCCTCGCGGCAGAGAGCGAGCGGGCCGCGGGACGCCGCATTCCACGCAGCACCCACGCGGGCTCCGAGGCCCCGCCAGTGGAGTGTCTGCAGTACAAGCGGGTTGCGGCGTTCGCCGAACAAGTGCGGCGCTACCTCGATCGATTTGATCATGTCCACGTGGTGCTTCACGACGATCTCAAGGCGGATGCGGAAGCGGTCTATCGCGGGGTCCTTGAGTTCATTGGCGCAGACTCGGCGTTCCTGCCTGATTTCTCAGTGGTCAACCCCAATACGCAGGTCAAGAGTCAGGCGGCGCGTCGGCTGATGCAAGGGATTCGCTTTGGGCCGCTCCGCGCCGCGGTTCCCGCACCGCTGCGGTCGGTGGGTCGCCGGATGTTCGAGGGCTTGCAGGCGATGAACACGGAAACCGTGGACCGACCGGAGATGACGCCCGCGGTGGCTGCAGCGCTGGTGTCCCATTTTTCCGATGATGTGACCCGGCTCTCGGAACTCACGGGGCGGGACTTGTCGGCGTGGAAGGCGCCGTAGCCGCTGTCTGAATGGCCTCGATCCGCCACCTGATGCGCGGATCCGTTGCCTCCAGTCGGACCGCTCTCACGGCGACTTCGGGCTGCGGGTTCGCCCATTCCACCGTGTGCGAGACCGCGCCTGAACCCGGGCTGCTCTCGATGCTGTTGAACAGCAGGCTTCCGCGCCCAGACCGTTCGGTGTGCTCGGTGTGACTGCCCAGACGAACCGGCTCCAGGGTGCGCGCCGTGCCGTCGGCGAACTCCAACACAACCTCACCCACGGGCAATCCACCGTCTTTTCGGTGCCCTCGGTTCGCCTTGGCAAGCGCGCCCAAGCCGCTCGGGTCGTAGTCGACCGATTGCTCGACCGCGATCCGTGCGATCCGTCGGTCGTTCAAGTCGACTCTGTGAGCATGCATGTGGTCAAGGTGTTGATGGACGGGAATGGAGGAATCAAAGGCGATTCGGTCCCGAAGCCCCGGCCGGTACGCCGGGTGGTCGCGCAGCGCAGTGATTGCGGTATCAATCGGCACCGACTCGATGGACGGATTCCAGGCGGTCGCCCCGGCCAGCACCACGTTGGTCCAGTGATGGTAGTCCCGTGTCGGTCCGGATGTTCCCTGAAAGCTGGACCAAGGGGTCGCGTTGAACAGGGCGAGGGCTTCTCCAGCGACGCCGCGTGAGAGGGCGTCGAGACCGGGTCTCTTCCAATCGGCGTAGCCGGTGTTCCCGCGGATCACCGCGTAGCCGAGGGGGGTGAGCGAACCGACCGTGTCGCCGGTGCGGCCCCAGGAAATGACGTGGAAGTCCGGTCGCAGTTCGTCGGGAATTCGGTTCGCTGCACGGTGCATCTGGTTCCAGGCGCCGTGCCATCCTGCGACCAACATGTCGGACCACATCATGGGCTGTGCACCCAGAGCGGCCAGCGCGCCGTGGGCCCAGATCAGGTCGTCGGCGAGCAGGGACCACCGAGGGGTGGTGGCGCAGCGGGGGCATCGCTGGGATTCGTGTTTCCACCGGGTTCGCCAGCGGATTTCATCGTGGCCGATGTGGATGAATGGGGGTCTTCGGAACCGTTCATGCAGCTCTGCATACAGGTCCATCAACAGTGCCCGAGTCCCCGGGTGGCGCGTGCAGAGCAGGCTCTGTGTGCTCTCCTCCATCAGCTCTGGATACGCCGCGGTGATCCAGTTGGCGTGCGCTGGCGAGTTTACCGCCGGGATCACTTCGATTCCCAAGCGCTCAGCGGCGTCGAGCACCCGGTCGAGCTCCTCGGCCGTCCAGGCATCGTGGCGCGAGAGGCGCGGGTGGGATTCGTACTGGATTCCGCCCTTCATCTCCAAGACCAGGGTGTTGAAGCGCGCACGACTGACCACGCGGTTGATGAAGTCGATGGTCTGTTCGGGCCGAATCATGGGCCCCTGTTGCGGGCTGACTTCGTGAAACAGAATCCGACGTGCGATGGTTGGTGCGTCCTGAATGTCCACCGCATCGGCCCGACCATCCAAACCCAGCAGGTCCGCAACCGTCATGGCGCCGAATCGCGCACCCGCGACGCTGGCGCTCTCGATGACGATGGAATCCGCGCGAACCCGAATTCCGTACCCCTCGGGTCCGAATCCATCGGCGCTTGCAAAGCGAATCCGTGCGTTGGTGCATCCCACCGCGGGGTCTGTGATGGTGATCCGCCGGAGTTCGGCGGTCAGCCACTCTGCCGCGGGTCGCTGGTCTTCATCGGTCGGGCAGATGGCGGGGTGCGCCGTCAGTTCAAAGGCGTCATCCGGCACCGGCTCGAGTGCTTTGGGCGGTGGGTGCACGCCGTGTTGAGAAATCGCGGCCTGCACCGTGGGCACCCACGACACGATGGCGGCCCGCCGAGCGTCTCCCGCATGCACCACGACTTCGTACTCGCCCGCATGGGGGGGCGCGGCGAATGGATGATTCGGACGGGCTTCCACCGACCACGGAGCGGTGATCCCGCGCCCTCCTGTGGGCAGGATGGCGCGTCGATGGCGCACTCGGACGGGTTCGGTGGAGTCGGTCTCGATGCGCCACTGGTCCCCATCCGCGTGCACCGAAAGCGTCGGAACGGGCGTCGCATTGGTCGCTTTCCAAAAGGCGATCGGTTCACTCAAGCGCGGGCCACCGCCGGGGTCCCACGAGTGCAGGGTGTGGGTGTCGGAGTCCCACATCTGTACATGCATGTTGAGAACAGACGCCGCGTGACTCGCGCCTTCCAAGGGATGAACGGTGATGCCGTTGTGGGCACGCACCAGTTGGGAGTCGGACGCGATGGTCGCGGCGGGTCGCAGCACGACCACCTCCAGCGACTGGTGTTCGCTCAGCCCGCGGGCGCGCACCAAGAGGTTCGACCCGGATTGGGCCAGCTGCACCCGCGCCGTTTGACGGTTTCCCCGTTCGTCGACAAAATCGCGGAGCACGGGGGCATCAGCCCAGCAGCGGCTGCCGCCGTTGCCCGTGCACACCGCCAAGCGAACCGCGTGTCCGGGCTGCATTGGCAACGGTCGTTCCTCTGCCCGGCTCGCCCCGCTCACCGCGACGGCCAGCGCGAGGGCCTGGATCATGCGGAGACCAGGTCTTTCACGCAGCGTTTGTATCCGTCTTTGATGCCACCGAAGACTTCGGGTTGCGAGGTCGCCACGGCCCGTCCGATGGCCAGCGCCATCAGTCCCGAGTGGGCCCACGCAAACCGAGCCACGTTCGCGGGCGTCTTTTTCCGGTAGCGACGGAAGAAGTAATGCTGAGCAAAGATCATCTGTCCCAACTGAGCGGGGTACTGGATGCGGCTGACCGGGCTCTCTTTGTGCAAAAGCTTGGCGTGCGGTGTCTGCAGGATGGTCCAGTGTTTGCCGACGCGAAAGGTCATGTCCACGTCTTCGTTCTGGCAGTAGCCGGGCAAGAACTGAACGAACCTTTCCGACTCAAAGACTTCTTTCCGGAATGCCATTCGACATCCTTGAGCAACCGGGACGGCCACGACGTTCTTCGGGTCGGTGAGGAACCGAACTCCACCGGCGGTGTACAGGGCAGGGTCTTGTTCCGATGTCCAGTGGGTGAGCCCAAACGAGCGGTAGACTTTTGACTTCCACCCGTCGATGGTGGCCGGGGGATCGATCAATGTGCCTTGGACGCACCCAACGGGGGGCGAGGTCTCCATCTCGAAACACTCCATTACTCGCTCGATGTACTGGGGTTCCAGCTCGACATCGTCGTCGAAGAAAAAGATGATGTCCCCTTCGAAGTGGTCCAGCGCCACATTCCGCTGGATGCACAGCCCCTTCTCGCTCCGCCGGTACTTCAGTTCGATTCCGGTGTGACCAAGCGCCGCGTTCATCTCGTCCTCGAGGTTGCTGGGCTCGCCGGCGTCCACGACGATGAACTCGTCGGGCAGCCGTGTTTGGTTCGCGAGCGTCGGCATGAACGCCGCCATGTCGCCGGGACGGTTCAACGTGGGGATGGCTACGGTGATCTTCATTTCAGCAGGATCAATCCCATCAGCACGGCCAGGGCAGCGCACCCCAAGTACATCATGACCCGCCGGCGCTGCTGTTGCGTTGCCGAGTCGAACGCTCGGCGGTTTTTGTCGCGCCGAGCCCGGATCCGCATTCGCCAGTCGTATTCTTCGGGCGTGAGCCAGTGCTGCCGGCCCGCCGAGTCGGTGTAGAGCTTGTATCCTTGTTCCTTGTAGAACTCGGTCCGGACCCGCTCCTTGAGCTCTTCTTCCGCGAGCACTTGCCGTTCTCGCTCGCGTTCCATCATCTTCTCGCGGGAGCGGTGTTCGCGGTGTGCTTGCGCTTCCTGCCGCGATTTGTGTTCCATCATCAACGACTCGCGGAACTCCGCCTCGACTTTTGCGGCTTCCTCGGCACTCAAAATGGATTTCTCGTTATTCATGGCCAAACTCATCAACCCCGACTCCTTCACTATACTCAGAGGGTCGGAAATTCGCTGGTGACTCTTGACTCTTGGTGGCGATTGCGCGGCGCCACAAGTCGATCAATCGCTTGCAGACCACCTCGTTTGCGAAATGGGTTTCGACGCGGGCGCGTCCAGCCTCGCCCATGGTCCGTCGCAAGGAGTCGTCGGTCAACAGTCGGATCAGGCGGTCGGCAATCGCGTCCCGGTCGCCGGGGGTCACCATGAATCCAGTTGTCCCTTCGATGATTTCCTCCGGCGTGCCCGCGACGGGAGTGCCCACCACCGGGAGTCGCGCGGCCATGGCTTCGAGAACGCTCACTGGAAGGTTCTCCGCGTAGCTGGGCAAGCAGTACACGTCGCTTGTTTGGAATGCCTCAATCTTGGCGCTGCCTGCAGTCCAGCCCATCACGTCGACGCACGCAGTCAATCCAAGCTCGTCGACGCGGGCCTGGAGCCGTTCAGTCTCTCCATTGCCGGCGAACCGAAATCGAGCCCCGGGCACGGCTTGCCGAACTCGGGGGATTGCTTCGACCAAATCGAAGGCCCCCTTTCGTTCGCCGACTTCGCCCATCATCAGGACGGTCAGCGGATGGTCGGGCGCGCGGGGGGGAGCCGAATCGAAGGCCTCGATGTCCACGGGGTTGTAGAGAATTTCCACCGTTCCCGTTGGGCCCGCCCACTCCACGCTCTTTGCGTGGATGGCCTGGTGGAGCACCAACACCATGGCCGCCGATGAGAACATCCGCCGCACCGCCGCGGCATTGGTTGGGCTTGCGTCGTAGAACTCCTCGAATACCGCTCCGTGAATGTGCACCACGACCGGTACGCCGGTCAGCTGCGCTTGCTCGAAGTAGGCGAGTTTCCGGTAGAACGAGCGTCGGTCGGCGACGTGAATGTGAAACACATCGGGGCGGTAGCCGCCGAGGAGGTCTCGAACGAAGCGGGACTGCCCAAGGATGTTTTTGCCGATCTTCTCCACCAATGTGCCTTCGCCCATGGTTTCGAAATACTTCACATCGACGCGCTCGAACGCGCGGCTTTGAAGCCACGTTCGATGAACGGCAGTCATGCCGCCGGGGACATCGAGTCCCGGTCCAATCATGCCGACTTTGAGGGTGTCCTCCACTCGGTCCGTCCTGGAAAGAGCCTTCCGCGACCGCGGGTCAGGCTCGGTGTTTGGTGGGGTTTACGGAGAGCGCGACGGGCGCAACCCGAGACGACTTGTTGGGGGTCCCCGACACCGATGCTTCATTCGGAGCGCCTCGGGTTTCGATCGCGCGCGCAAGGCGGTTTGACCGGTCAGCGGGCCGATTCGGGGCGGTGTCGTTGAGGCACAAGTCGGGGGTCATGAGAAACGTCCAGTCCGTATCGGACGGGAACTTAGCTGTGTACGGATCCACCCGCTACTTTGCTTAGGGGTGGCGGAATGCCCCGATCAATCCGATACTATGGGGGCCCCCGCGTGTTACCGGGGATGCCAAGAGGAAAATCGTGAAACTTTTTTCAATATTGATCAGTTTTATCCTGACTTTTGGCTCGATCGAAGCCTGGGCGGGTGACGACTCGTATGTGCTTGGTGTCGGCGATTCGTTGTCCATTCAAGTGTTTGATGAGGCGGAGCTGAGTGGGAATTTCACGGTCGATGAAGACGGGGTGATCGACTACCCGCTGATCGGGCGGCTGCCCGTCTCGGGACAGACCGCCAACGGACTGGATGAGTCGCTCACGCAGTCGCTGGCCGCGCGGTACCTCAAGGATCCCCAGGTGCAGGTTGAGGTGACCGAGTACCGCAGTCACCCCGTCCAAGTGCTGGGAGCGGTCAAGACACCGGGCCTGGTCCATCTGAGCGGTCGAAGCACGGTGCTCGACGTCATTGCGAAAGCAGGCGGTGTGACGGCCGGCGGTGTCGCCGAGGTTCGGGTGAAGTTTGCGGAGCCCAGCACGCCGGACATCTCGGTGTCGTTGGAGCAGCTGATGGCCGACAGCAGCCAAAACATTTCCCTGAATGCCGGCGACGTGGTCCACATTTCGGAAGGAATGGTGGTGTATGTGTCCGGCGAGGTCAACAAGCCTGGGGCGGTCGCGTTCACCAAGGGCCTCACCGTTACCCAGGCGCTGTCGAAGTCTGGCGGCATGAAGAAGACCGCTCGGACGCGGGACGCCTACATCCTCCGGGCCGACCAGCGCATCTCGGTCAACCTGAAGCGGGTTTTG
>JAYZVA010000085.1:0-6542 GCA_036156175.1 Myxococcota bacterium | reverse complement strand
TTTGTGATGGCGTTCACATTCCCCGGCATGCTCCGAAGGTTTGTCGCCGATGAAGGGTTGACCGGCGCACTGGTGCCAGCGGTGGCAAAAGCCGAAGCGGAAGAAGGCACCGAAGCCGCCATCGCGCTCTCGGGGCGGGTGTTGTTTGCGTTGCTGGTGAGCGGAACGGTGCTCAGCGGCGTGGGCGTTGCAGCGGCTCCTTGGCTGGTTGACTGGGTGGCCGACGGGTTCGTGGGTCCGAAGTACAATTTGACGGTTCAACTGACGCGGGTGCTCTTTCCGTTCGTGGCCTTTGTCTCCTTGGTGAGTTGGGCAGAGGGCCTGCTCAACCACCGCGGTCACTTTTTCATTCCAAAGTTGGCCCCTGGGCTCGTGAGCGCCGCGGTGGTCGCCGCCGTTGTGGCCACCAGCGACTCGGGCCCTATCCAGATCATCTGGACCGTTTGCTGGGCTGTGTTGGTCGGCGGGGCCATTCATTTGGTGGTGTGCATTCCGCCGCTGCTGCGGCACTGGGGAACCATTCGACCGAGGACCGATGCCCTCAACGATGCACGATTTCGACGCGTCTTGGCGGAGATGGGCAAGGTCGCGGTGATCGGCGTGATGGCCCAAGTGAACACCCTGGTGCTGCGCTACATCGCAAGCCAACTCGAAGAGGGGTCGGTCACGTGGTACTGGAACGCCACCCGATTGGTCGACTTCGCCCAAGGCATCATCGCTGTGGGCGTGGGCTCTGCCCTGCTGCCAGCGGTGTCCGACGCTGTGGCCAAGCGCGACGGAGATGGATTTCGGACGGCTGTGCAGGCGAGCACCCGACTGGCGTGCGTGTTGTTGATTCCTGCCGCGGCGTTCATCGCGGTCTACCCGACCGAGGTGGTGGCCGTGTTGTATCGGCACGGCGCTTATGGATGGACGGATGTCGAACAAACGGCCGTGACGCTGGCGATGCTGGTTCCCTTCATGCTGGCGTTGGCCGGCATCCAGATCATCAAAAAGCCGTTCTTCGCACTCGAACGACGCGACGCATTGATTGGGGTTGGTGTTCTCGGTGTCGGCTTGACAACCGCGCTGGGTCTTTGGCTGGCACCGGCGATGGGTGTCAACGGCTTGGCGCTGGCACTTTCGTTGTCGGTGTCCGCGCAGTTGGCGGCGTACGCATGGTTGCTTCGCGGCATCGTGGATGGGGGCCTGGGACTCGGGAGACTGGCTGCTCCGGTGTCCAAAATGGCGGTCGCCTCTGCCGTCGGCGTCGCATTGATCCACCCCGTCATGGCCATGGGCACGTGGACGGATGGCCCTTCGCTTCCCAACGTCGCCGTCTTTGCAGGCTGTGGTCTGGGTTTCGCGATCGTCTATTCCGGAGCGGCAGCAATCCTCGGCGTGGAAGAAATTCGGACCGTGAAGAACAAAATCCGGCACCGCTTCGGCTGAGGAACAGTTAAGCGGCCCGTCTATCGGAGACCGCGATGTCATTGAACGACCTTCACGCCCTCGCCCAAGATTTGTGGTGGACCACGGATCCGGCCGCCGACCGCCTCTGGTCGCTGCTGGGCGATGACCTGTACCGAGCCACGGGCGGCAACCCCGTTGCGTTGCTGAAAGCCACCGACATCGAAGCCCTCGATGCCGACACCAAGGCTGAACTGAGCGCCTGGGTCGAACGCTGGCCGCGCGGTGCCCGATTGGCCGACCCACCGACGCCCCAACGCGTGGCGTACTTCTGCATGGAGTTCGGCATCCACGAAAGCCTGCCAATTTACTCGGGCGGGTTGGGCATGTTGGCCGGCGACCACCTCCGAAGCGCCTCCGACCTTGGGATCGACATGGTGGCGGTCGGACTGATGTACCGCCAAGGGTATTTTGTCCAACAGATCGAAAACGGAAAGCAAACCGCGCACTACCCGGTGAACGACCCGTCGATGCTGCCGGTTCGCCCTGTGGTCGGACCCGACGGCGAGCCGGTTCGGATCGTGATTCCGGACGGGCACACCGAGTACACGGCCACCGCTTGGGAAGCGCGCATTGGTCATGTTCGATTGTTCCTGCTGGACACCAACCTCCCCGAGAATTCGGCGCCCGTGAAGGAGCTCACCGACCGGCTTTACGGCGGCGATGAGCGCACCCGACTGCACCAAGAAGTCCTGCTGGGCTTCGGTGGAAAACGGCTGCTGGATCGATTGGGAATCGAACCGGACGTGTTCCACATGAACGAAGGGCATGCGGCATTCCTGGTGCTGGCATTGGTCAGCGAGGCCGTGGCGCGCGGTCAATCGCCCGAGGAAGCATGGGCCGCTGCGCGCGCGCAGTGCGTGTTCACCACCCACACGCCCGTACCGGCGGGCCACGATCGCTTTGATCCAGGGGCGGTGTCCGCGGTTCTGCACACCACCCTCGAGTCGGCCGGCTTGGCCGAGCACGATTGGAAACCGGTTGCGGTCACCGATGACCACGCTTTCTGCATGTCCACGCTCGCCATTCGCGGCAGTCGGAAAGTCAACGGCGTGAGCAAGCTGCACGCCGAGGTATCCAACGAGATGTTCGCGCACCTCGGCGTGAACATCCAGCCCATCACGAACGGGGTGCACCCGACCGCATGGCTTGCGGAAGCCACCATGGGCTTGTTCAACACTCACCTCCCCGGTTGGCGCGAACAAATCTCCGATCACGAATTCTGGGCCCAGGCTTCGGCCATTCCCACCGATGCGTTGCTGGCGACACGGACCGCCTTGCGGGAACGGTTGATCGACGCCATCCGCGTCGCCATGAACGACCCCGAGGCGTTGGATCCTTCGGCCCTGACCATTGGATTCGCCCGTCGGTTCGCGACCTACAAACGCGCCAACCTGTTGTTTGCCCAACCCGACCGCCTCGCGGCCATTCTCGATCGCGGGGTTCAGGTTGTCTTCTCGGGCAAGGCACACCCCCGAGACGTCTACGGACAGGCCCTCATCGAAGAAATCATCGGTTGGAGCCGCGATCCGCGCTTTGCCGGTCGCATCGTGTTTGTTCCCGGCTACGACCCGCGATGGGGCCGGTTGCTGACCCAAGGTGCAGACGTTTGGCTGAACAACCCCCGACGGCCGCGGGAGGCCAGCGGTACCAGCGGCCAAAAGGCTGCCCTCAACGGAAACCCGAACCTCTCGGTGTTGGACGGGTGGTGGCCCGAGGGCGCCGACGGCACCAACGGCTGGTCGATTCAAGGGCGAAGCGATGCAGAGGACGTGGAGGAGCTGTACCAGCTGCTGGAAGGACCGGTCCTCGCGGCGTTCGAGGATCCCGAACAGTGGGCCACGATGATGCGGCGCAACTTTGAGACCAACGTCCCCTTGTTCAACACGGACCGGATGCTGCGCGACTACTGCCGAGTCATGTACAACTCGTGAACACCCGCTTCTCACCGGAAGCTGCTGACAAACTCCGTACTGCCATTCGCGATGCGGGCGGCGTGGAAGTCTTTGCCATCGGCCGGATGGGCCTCGATCAACTGGTTGCCGACCTCGAGGTCCACTGCCGAGGCAACCGCGACAGTGTGCCGGCGCTGCTCAAAACCCCCCGCCCGGGCGAGGTGGTGATCCACAACCACCCGTCGGGCGTGCTCGAGGCATCTCCGGCCGACATGCAACTCGCCGGGCTGTACGGTGATGACGGCATCGGCGTCGCGATCGTGGACAACGACGTTCGCCGGGCCCTGTGGGTGGTCGAACCCCGAATCAAGCGCGTCGAGCGGCTCGACCCGGAACTTGTGCGGCAATTCTTCGAGGAATCCTTGCCGTCGGTCATTCCAAACTACGAAGAGCGGACTGGACAGTTGGCCATGGCGCTTGAAGTGACCGATGCGTTCAACCAAGGCACGGTGGGGCTGTTGGAAGCCGGTACGGGCACGGGGAAGAGCCTCGCCTACCTTGTGCCATCCGCGCTGTGGGCCATCCACAACGACGCTCGGGTGGCCGTGAGCACCTACACGATCGCCTTGCAAGGACAGCTGATGCAGTCCGATCTGCCCTTGCTCAGCCGCGCGGGCCTGGAGGTTCGATACGCCGCGATGATGGGGCGGAGCAACTACCTGTGCAAACGCAAGATGGGTCACGCTGCGACCGAGCCGGGAACGGGTGACGAGGCCAACGCGATTCGCAGCCTGGCTGCATGGGCCCGCACCACCCCGAGTGGGCAGCGCGCCGACCTGACCTTCCCCGTCCAGGATGAAGACTGGGAACGAGTCAATTCCGATGCCGATCAAACCCTGCGAGTGCGTTGCCCGCACTACAACACGTGCCACTACTACGAGGCCCGGCGTGAAGCGGCCGATGCGCACATATTGGTGGTGAACCACAACTTGCTCTTGGCCGACCTGCACATGAAGCACGATACGGGAGGTGTGGGTGTCCTGCCGCGGTTCGATCGCATTGTGCTCGACGAGGGGCATCACCTCGAAGACGCGGCCACGCTGCTGTTTGAAGACCGGGTCGGCATCGAGGGCATCCGCCGGGCTGTTCGTCCCTTGTTGCCCAACAAGCGCAGTCGAAAAGGGGCCCTCGCAAAGATCCACTCCAAGTACTTGAGCGGGGCCGGCCCGCTCGACCCCGACGAAACGGAGTCTGCCGCCACCCACCTCACCGACGTAAACGATGCCGCAACCACGCTGCTGGCGGATGCACCGGTTTGGTTCGAAGCGATTGCAGACGCCACACGACTCGCCGACGCCGCGCCGCAGCGAACCACCGACGAATACCGAAGCACGCCCCAGTGGGCCAATCGCTTGGTGCCCCAGCTCAATGCCGCGTCATCCGCGATCCACCGCGTTCTTCGACCGCTCGACCGCCTGCTCGACACGCTCGAAGGCCTGCCAGACGCAGTCCGCACCGCCGATGCCCAGTTGCTCTTCGACCTTGTCAAGGCCCGTCGGCGACTCGGGGACAAGGCGAAGAGCATCGCCAACTTCCATGGGTCGGCGAACCCCGATGAGTCGGACACGCTGACGGGAGAGGCATCTTGGGTGAGCTGGCTCGACCTCGACCGCGGCCACCGCTCCGCCCCGGCCGCCCGCCTCTGCATGGCCCCCATCGAGGTGGGGCCCCTGCTTCGAGAGCGGGTGTTCGAGGCGCTTCCCGCCAGCGTGGTCACGTCCGCGACACTCACCGTGGCCAAGCAGTTCGATCACCTCAGCAATCGAATTGGGCTCGCCGATTGCGAGCGGGTCACGACCCATCGCTTCGAGTCTCCCTTCGACTACCGCGCCCAAGTGTTGCTGGGAATCCCAAGGGACATCCCCACGCCCAACGATGCCGGATTCGATGAGCGGGTCGCCGCGATCACGATGGACGCGATCCGGGCGAGCCAGGGTGGAACCTTTGTGTTGTGCACCAGTTACGCCATGATCGACGCGCTGTATGCCAAGGCGCAGGTCACTTTCGGGGATGAATTCCCCATTCTGAAGCAGGGACAAATGAGCCGCAACCGGCTGCTTGATCGATACAAAGAAGACCGAAGAAGCGTCTTGTTTGGAACCGACTCATTTTGGGAAGGCATCGACGTAAAAGGGGATCAGCTCCGGCTGGTCATCATTCCCCGTTTGCCCTTTCGGGTGCCGACCGAGCCGGTTCAACAAGCCCGGTTCGAGCGCCTCGAGTCCATGGGGCTCGACCCGTTCCGCTCGTACTCGTTGCCGCAAGCCGTTCTTCGGTTTCGCCAGGGGTTTGGTCGATTGATTCGTACCCAGCGCGACCGTGGAGTGGTGCTGGTCCTTGACCGACGCGTCACGAACCAATGGTACGGCCGGGTGTTCTTGGCATCGCTGCCCAACGTCATGCGCGCCCAAGGCCCCGCCCGGGCGGTGCTCATGCGGATCCCCGGCGCCATCAAGGGTGAGCTACAATAGCGCCATGCGCACGCCATTCTGGAAACCCTCGCTGCGGTGCGACCGCTGCCGAGCAATCGCACCGATTGACGCCCTCGCAGCCTGGTTGATGCAGCCCGTGGGCCCCACCACCGGCCGGGGGGACGGCGGCCGAATTCACTTTGTCTGCAAGAAGTGCGCGCCGTTCAAGTAGAAGGCAACAAGCCCCGCATGCCGGGACTTTGCTGCGCCACTGCGCGGCGAAGGACCACGCGCTGCCCGGCAGCATGACCCGCTTCGAATGCACCGGTCACCCGCACCGTCGTGGGCCGGGATGAACGCAGGTGCGGATGGCGTCGACCCAACCACTGCACCAACCGGGCGTCTCCGACCCACACCAAGCCGGTCTCCTCCGAGCGGACCGCTTCGGTGTCGAGGCTGTCTTGGAACCCCAGCATCACCCCTTGGAGGTATCGCCGACGGTCTCGGTTTCCGGTGATTCCATGGCGGCTTTTGTGAAAGAGCCACAGCCGCTCACAGGTCTCCAGCATGAATCCATGGACATATTCCGCGATGGCCAGGTTCTCGGGTCGTCCGCACACTTCGAGCACGCGACCACGGGCATCGACGGTGGGCATGTACGCGTGCACCCACACCGGTTGAACGAAGAAATGCCGCCCCAACAAGCCCGCTAAAATCTTCTCATGTG
>JAYZVA010000084.1:0-38086 GCA_036156175.1 Myxococcota bacterium | reverse complement strand
TAGACAGCGAGAACCGTATCGAAGGTCGATCCCACCGTGTCGATGCACCAATCGCCATCATGGGGGGGCTGCCACCTCAATCCCACATCGAGCCCGGGTCCTGAACCACATTCAATGGTGAAATCGTCCGTTCCACCATCTGTCGTGTCCGAATACACCGGCTCTCCGATGTCGCTTCCCAGATCGACGAGGGTGCCCTCGCACGCGGGGTCGGAATCCGAATCCGAATCCGAGTCGGCATCGGCATCCGCGTCGGCATCGGCATCCGCGTCGGCATCGGCATCCGAATCCGCGTCGGCATCGGCATCCGCGTCGGCATCGGCATCCGCATCCGCGTCGGCATCCGCGTCCGCGTCGGCAACGCAGATGCCGGCGACCCGTTCAGAACCCTCGCTGCACTTGGTGGGTTCACTCGAGCACGAGACCAACCAAATCAAGCCGAATACCGTTTGAAATTTCATCGATTTCCTCCAAAGTGCGCGACCCCATTGTGCGCGGAATCCGCCAACGCGTCAAAGAAACCTGACCCACCGGCCACCGATCGCAGGCATATTGGATTAGTACAACAGTGCCCCAACTGAATCCAAGGAGGCCAACATGAACCAAGCGCTTGGAACCCTTCAGACCATCCGTGATTTCGCTGGCACCCGCCAAACGGTGGGACTCGATGACGCCACCATCGAACGATTCCTTGACCTCGATCCGAATCTGGCCAACGCGATCGCCGATGCCGGCCGGATCCACAAGGCCCTTCAAGCGGAATACGGCGAGCTTCTCGCGGGCGACGAGTCCGACGCGGCGGCCTTCCTCCAAAGCGACTTCGTCAACTTTTACCCGGCCAACACCGTCAACCCGTACATCTCCATGGCGGCAGCGGGACCATGGATCATCACGTCGCACGGCGCCGTCCTGCACGACAACGGCGGATACGGGATGCTCGGTGCCGGGCACTCGCCCCGCGCCATCATGGACATCATGGGCGACACGCACGTCATGGCGAACGTCATGACGCCCAACTTCACGCACAAACGATTCGCCACCCTGCTGAAGGCCGAGGTGGGCCAGACGCGTGGATCGTGCCCGTTCTCGAAGTTCATCTGCATGAACTCCGGCTCGGAGTCGGTGACGGTCGCCTTCCGAATCGCTGACGTCAATGCCAAACACCACACCGAGCCGTCCGGGCCGCGGGCCGGCGCCGCGATCAAAATCCTGTCGCTCTCCGGCAGCTTTCATGGTCGGACCGACCGACCCGCCCAAGCGAGCGACTCGTGCCTCGGGAAGTACAAGACCCACCTGGCATCCCACGCCGCCAACAACAACCTGATCACCGTTCCGCCCAACGATGTCGAGGCGCTGCGGAAGGCGTTTGCGCAGGCGGAAGCCGACGGCGTCTTCATCGAACTGATGCTGATCGAACCCGTCATGGGCGAGGGCGACCCCGGGTTGGCCTGCTCGCGCGAGTTCTACGACGCGGCCCGGGCACTCACCAAGGCCCACGGAAGCCTGCTGCTGGTCGACTCCATCCAGGCCGGTCTGCGCGGGTCGGGGTACCTCTCCATCATCGACTACCCCGGCTTTCAGACCGCTGAAGAGCCGGACCTCGAGACCTACTCGAAGGCGCTCAACGCCGGTCAGTACCCATTGAGCGTGCTCGCCTGCAACGAACGCGCGGCAAACCTGTACGTCCGGGGCATCTACGGAAACACGATGACCACGAACCCCCGAGCCCTCGCTGTGGGCTGCGCGGTATTGGAGGCCTTGACCCCCGAGCTGCGCGCGAACATTCAGGATCGGGGCCAAGACTTCCTGGACGGACTGAACGGACTGATGGAAGGGATGCCCGAGTTGGTGCTGAAGGTGCAAGGCACAGGCCTGTTGTTCAGCGCCGAGCTTCACCCAGCCATCGAAGTCGTGGGCTTCGAGGGAATCGAGACCTGGCTGCGGAAGAACGGGCTCGGCGTCATCCACGGTGGGGAGAACTCGCTGCGATTCACACCCCACTTTGCCATCACCAAGGCCGAGGTGGACCTCATCATTCACTTGGTGCGGGACGCCATCCTGGCTTTCTCGGACCTGGTCACCGACTCGCCGGCCCAGGCCGCATCGAAGTAGCGCACCCGGCGCACCGCGGTCGCCGGCCTACTCCGGAGGCCGCGCGCCCTTGCGGCGCTCTTTGCGCTGCGCCTCTTTTTCCTTGCGCTTGGCCCGCTTGCGTTCCCGGCGCTTTTCGCGCTCTTGTTCGGCAACCGCCTCCAGATCCAAGTGGTCTTGCCCCTCGGTCTTGGCGAGGTACTCTGCGTACGGACCCGGAAAGTCCTCAATTCCATCGGGGGTGATTTCCAGAATCCGCGTCGCCACCCGGTCCACGAACCACCGATCGTGCGACACAAACAGGATGGTTCCGTCGTACTCGACGAGGCCCTCCGCGAGGGCTTGGATGCCCTCGAGGTCCAGGTGGTTCGTGGGCTCATCAAGCACGAGGACGGTGGGCTGCTCCGCACTCAGACGCGCAAGCAACAGACGCGCGGCTTCTCCACCGGAGAGCACATTCAGCTTCTTGCTCATGTCGTCCTTGGCAAACAGCACGCTGGCCAGCCGCCCGTAGATGGCGCCCAGACCCTCCTCCGGCAACGAGTCCCACAGAAAGCTGGTGATGTCCTGTTTGGGGTCGCACAACACTTCGTGGTGGTCTTGGGGGAAGTACCCCGGCACGGCCTCGTAGCCCCACTCTGCGGTGCCAACGTCGGCTTCGGTGCGCTCCATGATGATTTTGAGCAACGTGGACTTCCCGATCCCATTGGGACCGATGATCGCCAGTCGGTCGCCGCGCTCCACCTTGAATCCCACATCCATCAACACGACGTCGTCGCCGTATGCCTTGCAGACGTCGTCGACGGCCAGCACCTCACGCCCGCTGGACCGTCGCTGCTGAAACGCGAAGCTGGGAAATCGTCGCGATGATTGCGGAAGGGGCTCGATCACCATCTTCTCCATCTGCTTGGCCCGACTGTTGGCCTGACGAGCCTTGGTCGCTTTGGCCTTGAAGCGCGTCACAAACGCGTCCAAGTCCGCGATCTCTTTTTCCCTTTTCTTGATGTCCGCTTCGCGACGGGCACGTTCTTCGGTCTTGAGCTCAATGAACTTCGAGTAGTTTCCGCGGTACAGCGTCGCGCGCTGGTAGTCGACATCGATGATGTGTGAACAGCACCCATCGAGAAATCGGTGGTCATGGGACACCACCACAGCCAGTCCCTTGAACTTCCGGAGAAAGTCCTCCAGCCACGCGATCGAGAGAATGTCGAGGTGGTTGTTGGGCTCATCGAGGAACAGGATGTCCGGGTCCGATGCCAAGGCCTTGCCCAGCAACACGCGCAGCTTGTAGCCCCCACTCAGGGTGCTCAAGGGCTCCCGGTGTTTCTCCGTCGGAATGTTCAGACCCTCGAGAATCGTCGCCGCCCTCGCTTCGAGTTGGTACCCATCGAATCGGGTCACAATGTCTTCCAACACCACGTACCGATCTTCATCAAAGTGCTCGTGGGCGCGCTCCAGCAGCGCGTCTTTTTCCACCATCGCATCCCACAACACTGCATTTCCCTGCATGACCACTTCGATGATTGGCGTGTTCTCGTAGGCGAAATGGTTTTGATCGAGCACGCCAAGGCGGGCGGATTTTTGCCGCACAATGTGGCCTTGCGATGGGGGTTCCACCTCGTTGAGAATCCGAAGCAGCGTGGACTTGCCAGATCCGTTGGCGCCCACGATTCCGTAGCAGTTTCCCTTGTTGAGCTGAAGGCTGACCTGCTCAAACAGGGTCTGTCCGCCAAAATGCTTGCTGATGTCGGTGGCTGTGATCACGGCGACCGTGTAACCGAGCGCGAGCGGCGGGGTGAGAAATGGAGGCGGATGCTGCAATGCGCGACGGCTGGTCGGGGGCACGCACGTTACTTCTGTGCCATGGACTGGACCCCAAACGACATGCCGCCGCAGCGCGCGCGCACGGCGATCGTGACCGGCTCGAACTGCGGAATTGGATTCCACGCCGCGGCTCATCTTGCCCGCTCCGGTGCCCACGTTGTTCTGGCATGCCGAAACGAAACGAAGGCCAAGGCAGCGCAACATCGAATTCGGGAAGCGTGCCCCGCCGCATCGGTCGCCGTGTCGCTGCTCGACCTCACCGATCTGTCGAGCATCCACGCGTTCGCGGAACGAACCCGTGCCGCTCATCCGACCATCGATCTGCTGATCAACAACGCGGGTGTGATGATCCCGCCGTACGGGACGACGGCAGACGGATTCGAGCTGCAGTTTGGAACCAATCACCTGGGCCACTTCGCCCTGACCGGCCTGTTGTTGCCTTGCCTGATGAACGCCGAGGCAGGGCGGGTCGTGACCGTCGCCAGCAACGCCCATCGCTTCGGCCGAATCGACTTTGCGGATCCAAATCACCGGCGCCGTTACATCCGCTGGGAGGCATACGGGCAGAGCAAGCTGGCCAATCTGCTGTTCGCCTTTGAGCTCAATCGGCGCCTGGGCCGACGGGCAGCATCGCTCACGAGCGTCGCGGCCCACCCCGGATTTGCCAGCACCAACATCGTGCGGGAGTCGGTGTGGATGCCGGCCGTCAGCCCGTTGTTCGGCCAGAGTTCCGATGCCGGCTCGTGGCCGACCTTGCGGGCAGCCACCGACCCCGATGCGGAAGGGGGCAGTTATTGGGGCCCCAAGTGGTTCTTTCAGTTGTGGGGTCCGCCGGTTCGCGTGCGGTCCACCCGTGCCGCCACCGACGAAGCGGCCGCGCGGCGATTGTGGGCGCTCTCTGAGGAACTGACCGGCGTCGCATACCTTGGCGAGCCGAACGGCGAATCTTTTGCTCCAGACCACTCTTGAAGCATCCGTATGGGGTGCACACGCGGGATCTTGAATGCTTGGCTTTTTCCTCCACCATCTGTCCACTGGAGCCCTGGCCGCGACGGTCTACGTCGGCACGGACGAGTCGATCCAGTCGGCCATGAACGATGCGAGTCCCGGCGACACCATCGTGTTGGCTGCAGGAACCTACAGCGAAGACTTGTCGACTGAAGTCCCCGGTACCGAAGACGCGCCGATCACCGTGATGTCGGGGGACGATGGCCGTGCCACCATCACCGCCTTGGGCGAAGTGCTTCAGATCGATCACCCCCACTGGATCTTCGAAGATCTCGTCTTCGATGGTCAGTTCGGAGACAGCGACATCATCGACATCAACGATGCGGCGGACCACACCCGACTGTCGAACGTGGTCGTTCAGCGGAGCAGCCGCGACTGCATCGACATGGGCGCCCCCTCTCACGTGCGAATCACCGATAGTGAGATTCACTCCTGCCTCTGGTTTGACGACGACGAAGAAGAGCCGCGAGATGCCCACGGAATCACGGGCGGCGCAGTCCAAAATCTCTCGATCGTCAACACCTCCATCCACCGGGTATCCGGAGACGCCATTCAGTTCGACCCGGGCCGCAGCGCTCCGGGTTGGAACTCAATCGTCATCCAACACTGCCGATTGTATGCGGAGCCGCTGACCGAGGACACAAACGGCTTTCGGACCGGTCAAACGCCGGGCGACAACGCGATCGACACCAAGACCAATCCCGAGGCCGAGCGGGCGTCGCTGGTCATCGAAGACACGGTGGTGTGGGGCTTTGCCAATGGCATGGATGTCAGCGACCAATCCGCCCTGTTCATCAAGGAAGGCGTCGATGCGACGATTCGTCGAACCATCGTCCGAAACTCTGAAATCGGCTTCCGAATTCGCGGCCCCACCTCGGCCCGACCCGAAGGCGCGCACGTCCGCATCGAGAACTCGCTGCTCCACGACTTGGATGTGGGCATCCAATTCGAAGACGATGTGGAGGCGCTCACCGTGTTGCACACCACGTTCGGCGTGAACGTCACCACGCCGTTGGTGGAGGACGGTTCAACCGCCACTGTGCCGGTGATTCGGAACAGCCTCTTCACCGTGCCGACGCTGCCCAGCATTGCGCTGGAGTCCGAGGGAAACCGAGCGACCACGACCGACAGCTTCGTCAATTCCGCCGCTCGCAATCACCGTCTGACGGGTGAATCCAACGCGATCGATGCCGGCATCGAGATTGCAGACGTCACCACGGATTTTGACGAACTCGATCGCTGGATCGGGATGGCGCCCGACGCCGGGGCCTTCGAGTACGGCCAAGAGGTGACCATGGACACGGGCGAGCACGGCGATACGGGCAGCCCGGATACGGGGGATTTCGATTCCGATACCGGAATCGCGGCACCGACGGAGCCGACCGAACCCGAAGAGCCAAGCGTTCCCGGCATTGGCGCAGCCGAGCGGGTCGGCGAACAGGGCGGATGCAGCTGCAGTGCCTCGACACGGCTCAACACGGGGCTGCTGTGGGCATTTGGGGGTCTGCTCGTCGCGGTCCGATCGCGACGTGGATGACGGGTGGCGGCACGGATGTCGCTTGACGAGTGTCAAATGAAAGAGCCAGATGTGGCCTTTATCCTTGCTTATTGACACACATGTGTCGGGAATGGGGTAACTTGGTTTCGTCTGAAGGCTCGCCCGCAAATCCACTCCGATTCGCAGGATATCCCATGTCAAGTCCCACCCAACGAGACGCTTGTTGGACCGCGGTGGGTCTGTTGGACTCATCGGGCCGCAACGACCTTGTGCAGAGCGAACTGACGGCCCTCCAGAACGCCGGTTCAAACGAGTCGGTGGCATCGGGAGAGACCCTGTTTGCCCAAGGAGACCGCGTCACGGGCATCGCCTGCTTGATTCAAGGCACTGTGGCCATTCACCGGTCGCACGGCAAGGAGCACTCCACATTGCTCCGGCTGCTCGACTCCGGCAGCATGCTCGGCTTGGACGGCGTGTTCGGTTCCGGCACCCATGCCAACTCTGCTGTGGCACTGACCGAATGCTCGGTGTGCTGGATCGAGCCGGAAGCGCTGTGCGAGTTGATGGCCAAGAGTCCCGCGGTCATCCGAAAAGTCCTGGGCCGCCTGGCCTTCGATCTTGAGGCATCGGACGAGGCCCGCGTCAACGTCGTGCACCTCCAGGTACGCGCCCGACTCGCCGCAATGTTGCTCGCGCTTCGGGATCGCCACGGCACCGTGGATGAATCGGGAAACCTTGTGATCCGCTTGCCCTTGTCCCGGCGCGACATGGCATCGGCCATCGGCACCCGACCGGAAAGCCTGAGCCGAGCCATCCGCGCGCTCGAGAACGACCGGGTCGCATCGTTTCATGGAAAGCGGGTGGTGATCCGGGACCTCGATGACCTGCTGGATGAGATCGAGCTGTAGCGCCCACCGGTGAATGAACGGGCGAACCCCACCGTCCGCTTGCGTGCGCGCAACCAATGCGCGACTATTCGAGTGGAGGTCCGCCATGAAATCCGTATCCCATGCACCCGCGCTCGCCGGAGCGGCGATCCTCATCGCCTGCGGAAGCCTGACCCTTGCCGGCTGCGATGCCATCTCTGAGACGGTTGGTCGGATTGCGCCCCCCGGAGCGGAATTGATGGGCATCGAGCTCATCGAGCACCCGTCGACGCGGGAGCTGGCCCGCTGGGGCTGCTACGAACTGCTGGGCGACGCGGCGTGTTCCGCGGCAAACCTCAACCCCATCAACAAAAATCGTCTGGGGTTCGCCTTCGATGTGGGCTTCGAGTTGTCGAACAACAATGAGCGTGTCCCGATTCCATTGGTCGAGATGTTGTTGGCCACTCAGGTGTACGACGAAGCCAATCTCGGGTCGGTCTGCATCAGCTTCTGCGACCCCGATGCCGAGGACTGCAGCCCCGAGTCGAATGCCGAAGGGGCCTGCGAGGCCGATGAGGCCGAGGCCGTGACCACCCCCAGCGACATTGTGCCCACGGTTGATGAGCTCGCATCGCTTGCCACCGATGTCGCCACAGGGAACCTGGACAACGGGGCGTTCCGAGTGATCCCCGCCAACGAACAAATCGAGTCGCACATCGTGTTCGCGTTCAATGTGGACACCATGTTGTCGCTCACCGGACACCTGCTGACGGACTTGGCCGAGGACCTGATTGCCGGCGATGCCCTCTCCTTGGATGTGCCCTACACCATGGACGGCACGCTGTTCTTCGATGTGCCGCAAATGGGGCGCCACGCCATCGGGTTTGGGCCGGTCAGCGAGACCTGGAGCTTGTAACGAAGCGACCCCCTCCGCCCAGCAGTCGCCGGGCGGAGGGGGTCGTTTGGGCCAACGCCCCGACCGTTAGTCTTGAACGACCTTGTCGTTCAATGCCGCGTAGTACTTGAGCTTGGACAGCGCCGAGCCGCCCACGTAGTACAGCCGGGAAAGCTGGTCGATCGTTGCAATGGGCTGAGCCAACACGATGCTCTCGGCGGCGGTGCGGTGCAAGCGAAGGCCTTGGTCCAACTCGAACTCATTCAAGCTGTTGGTCAACGCGAGGGTCTGCTCGGCTTCCTCAACGGTGAAGAACACCCCGTCGTAGACACCAAGAATGTCTTCCGCGCCGGGGACCCAGCCGTTGCGAGCCGCATAGTCGATCATGCGATCGATGCTGCGGGGACCAACGAAGCGAACCGCATCGATCTCATCGACCGTGTTGTAGACGTCATCGTCTGTGCTGCCCCAGATGCGGTCACCGCCATCGCGGTGCGCAATCAGGTTGCCGGCAGCGCGGCGGTCGAGCCCAACGGTCTTGTCGAGCAGGTCAAAGGTTGTGCCCTTGTCGTTGATGAAGGCAATCAAGCCGACGCCTTCAGCGGTGCCTTCCCAGCCGGAACGCGCCGCGTCCACTTCGGAAAGATCGTCATCAAGGGTGGAGCGAAACTCTTCGGCTCCGGTGTCCTCTTCCTCGTTGGCGCAGCCAGTACCGAGGGCAAGGAAGGAAAGGAAAGTCGTCACTACAGACGCACGTGCGAACATCAGGAACTCCTGTTTCGTCGGCCTTGGGGATGAGGCCAACGGTTGGAAGAACCCGCGGATTGTACTGTCGTCAAAAGGGGGACACCCAACGTGCCGCCACGGACCCCTCAAGACCGAGCCAGCCGTCTATGACGGGAAAAAAAACTCGCAAGTAGAAAACCGAAAAAACCGGGTGCATCCCGTCCCGCATGCCGGTGGCGGCGCCGTCAGGGCACGCCCGTGTCGTCTTCGACGATGCGGATGGTCCTCCACGCCGGACCGCTCTCCAGACCGTTCTGGACTTGTTGCACCACCACCGTCCAAGCGCTCCCGGCCTGCGGTGGGGATGCCATGAGCGAGGCGTCCAACGGATCCACGACGATCAAGTCGTCGAGCGCAGCCTGGTACTCCCCGTCGACGGACCACCAGACGGTATTGGTGATGCCCTCCCCATCGGGGGAAATGGTGATCGCGACCGATTCGCCCGGCGTCACCGTCGAGGGGGCGTCAATTTCCGGGGCGTTCACTGTGGTGCACGCCGTTGCGAGCACCAGGCCGATGGCACCCATCATGGCTGACCTCCCGCGTTGAAGAGCGGAACGGTCACCACGATCCCCACCACGGTGGCGGCAGCCCCCGCGGCCGCGATCGCGTAGGACGAATTTGCGCGGACCCGCGCCGCATTGGCGGCCGCATGTTCGCGGTCAGCGACGGCGCCACTACCCGTCTCCGCGGCTGCGACAAACCGCCAGTTTGCCCGCGTTCGCTCCTCGGCCGCGGACGCGCCTCGAATCAAGGCCGCCACCGAACCGGCGGCCACGGCGGCCGTGACGGACGCCGAGATCCAGGCCGCGGGTCGAACGCGCGCAGCGGGCACCACGGGAGCGGTTGCATCGGACGTGAGATTGACCCAGCCCGGGAATCCCGAAGCGGTCTGCCACAAGCGGGCCTCATCGGCCACATAGACCGGTGTTCCGTTGTCGACCGTCATCGAGATGACGCGCGAAAGTGCTTCCCTCCCCGCATCGGTGTCGACCGTGGAAAACATGTCCTTGGACATCAACTGAGGCAGCAAGAGATCGGGGGTGGACTTGGGCTCGGCAGTGGCCTGAAATCCCGCCATTCCGGCCGGGGTTTGCACTTGAACGATGCTCTCGCCGACCGGGAGCAAAATCCCCCCGGCCGACGCATCCACGGCGCGTCCATTCACATGAATGGTGTCGCCTTCTCCGGGTCGGGGCACAATCGACACCGATACCGGCTCGGCACTCGAGAGCTCGAGCTTGGCTGCCCGGAACAGTCGGGCACCGTCGATTCCAAACTGCTCGTCCCACTCGAGGTCCGCCTCGAATCGCGACGCGTAGGAAAAAAACTCGAAGGCGGCCCCTTCTTCACTCTCCGTGGCCAACACTCCCTGCAGCAACCCCACCCGTGAACCGAGGGCAGTCGGCACCGGTTGACGCAAGCATGGGAGCTGGGACTGCGTGGTCGCCAAGAGGGTCGCCGCTTCCTTGAGGTCCTGGTACAGCAGGCTCTCCTCGGCCCGGTCAACCTGCGCGGTCAGCGTGGCGGCATCAACGGCCGGGCCATCGCACGCCGTCAGCGAGCCCCGTCCTTGCCACCGCGGAACTTGGGCCGCGATGAAGTCATCGATGTGGGTGACGGTGAACTCGCCAACCCGAAGCTCGGCGTGCTTCAAGACCAGCGAACGAACGGCGCCCGGGTCATCGTTGGTGTGCAACACCAGCGGGGCAGCCAGCGCGTGCTGGGCAATGTACAGAGCGGCAAACAGCACCGGCGGAGCCTCCCCTCGAACGGCTGCCGTAGGGTAGCACGGAAGTCACCGTTGTCTGCAGTCGCCTTGACGGCCGTCGTCGAAGAAACGCCAGCAGACCCGCTTCTCTTCTCCCGACGCCACGCGAACCGTCTGTTCGCCGTACCGCCCGCCTTCCGTGCTGAACCGCAGAACATGCAGGCCCGGCTCGACGGAGAGCGTGGCGCTCCCATCGCTGAGGCGGACAGCTTTTCCGTCCACGGACAGCGCCGCATCGTAGGGGATGACGCGCACCTTCATGGAGCCGGCGGCCGGCGGATCCGGCACCGGAGGGGGGGGTTGGGCCGCGGTCTGCTCGACGACAGGCGGCACCGCAGCAGGCGGCGCCGGTGGCATCGGCTCTTTTTTCGGGGCGGGCGTGGCGGGTGGTGAAGCCCGCGGTCGCGCAACCGGGGTCGACGCCGGGGCATTCTCGACCACTGCGACGGCCTCACTTGGCGGCTCCAACGCCGCGGCTTCGGGTGGCGGAATTGCCTCGGCGAGGGGTTCGGTGCGTGCATCCCCAGCGGGATCCGCGGGGAGGCTCGGCGCATCGCCCGTGGGCTGGGGGGCCGATTGCTGAATGGGCTCAACGTCCACCGAAATGGGATCGCCAGACCCACCCGCCACCAGGCCAATCGCGACGACCGCGGCGCCCAGCGCAAGCCCCGCTGCCCAGCGGCGGAACCCCCGGCCATCGGACTCCGGAACGCTGGCGAAGGCTTGCTGCTGCGCGCGCTCGCCATGAGTGGTGAACCACGTTTCTTTGGGATTGATGGTGGTGTGCACGGGCTGAGCGGGCGGCGCGGCGCGCGCACCGGTGGAAAACGCGTGGGGCAACGCTTCGCCGTTCAGCGGAACGATGAGCCCGGGGTGAATGTCGATCCCCATCGACGTCATGGCGCCGCGCAGCGCCTCGGCCATCGCCTCCGCCGATGCGTATCGGGCGGCGGGCTCGTAGTGGCAACTCCGCACGATCACGGCCCGGAGCGCGGCAGGCACGCCGGCAAACAGCTTGTCGTGGAGCGACTCGTTGTAAATGTCGAAGGGCTCTCGGCCCGTGAGAATCGCGTACAGCGATGCCCCCGAAGCAAACACGTCTGCGGTGGGCCCCACGCCCTTGGCGTTGTCGCGTTGTTCCGGCGGCATGTAGGCCAGCGTTCCCATGACCGCACCGGTCTTGGTGAACGACTGCGTGTCGTTGAGTTGGGCAATCCCGAAGTCGGTGATCTTGACGGTGCCATCGGTTCCGATCAGCAGATTGTGCGGCTTCATGTCGCGATGAATCACACCCTGATCGTGGCTCGCCTGCAGCCCGGCCAAGCTGGCAAGCAAGATGTGTCCCGCAACGTCTGGGGGCTGCGCGCCGTCTTGTTCGACCAGGTCCATCACCGAGCCGCCATCGACCTTCTCCATCACGATGTAGGGCGTCTCGCCATCCAGTCCAACATCGAAGACCGTCACGATGTTGGGGTGGCGGAGCTTGGCCATGGCCCGCGCCTCGGCGAGGAACCGCCGGCGCAGCTTGTCGCTGGAACACAAGGCCGGCGAGAGCACCTTGACCGCCCGCTCCACCTCCAGCATCGTATCGAACGCGCCATAGACGGTTGCCATGCCCCCCTGCCCCAGGGTGTTCGAGAGGGTGTAGCGTCCATTGGACAAAGGCGGAATGGGGGCCACGAAGCGTGTCTCCTGTGAGTGAATCGTAACCGATTCGTTCGGCCATCAATCGGGCAAGTGATGCCCATGCGACCACCGTATCAGCCGGTTTGTTCCATCTCCAACAACCCGTGCTGGCCGCCCAACTGACAGTCTCCGTTCATCTCACGGCCTTTGACCGACGCGTCGATCTCAAAGCTGCGGTTCTGCAGCACGCCGTCGTCAAACTCGATGTCGAGGTCCACATCGCTGCCGTCCTGGTTGCCGTCCAAGGTTCCGATGCTGCGGTTGTTGTCTTGGTCATACAGGGTGCCGGTGCCGTTGATGTCCCCCTTTTCGACCGACTCGATCTCCAGCTCCACCTCGTAGATGTACAAGTCGTTGCCAACCTGGACCGCACACTCGCCTTCCCACTCCCCCGAAATGGCACCGCAACCCACGGTGGCCAACACGACCAATGAATGACTGATTCGCATCTGCTCTCCTCCACCGAATCACACTACCATTGGGGGTACCATCGGTCTGGTTTATTGGCGGATGCTCACGGCACAGACGCGAAAACAAGCCCCCCAATCGCTTCGTGCTACAATTTGGACGGAGCGGGTTTTGTCACAAGAGCACCGATACCGGGTCGGCATGTACCAGCGCGCGTCGGCGGTGGGGGCCACGCCCTTTGAGCGGCTGACCACGATGTACATGGGCGCCCTTCGCCTCGGACGGCAGGGACAAAAGGCGGCCAATGCAAACCGAATGGAGGACGCCCAAGCCAAAGCCGAACGGTTGAGTGCGATTGTTCGGCGGCTCGACATGTGCCTCGACTTTCGGGTCGCGCCCGACCTCTGCCGGAACCTGAGCCAGCTGTACGTGCACATGGACCGGCGACTCACCGATCCGGTCAACGGCCACACCGCCGCCGCCTTCACGGAGTGCCTCACGATCCTGGAGACCCTCTGGGACGGGTTTCAAACGGCAGAGAATCGCGCGAACCGCTGACCGCCGGCGGCGATCGCGCTAATCGGACTCCATGGCCTTATCGAACACCGCGCGCCTCCTGTACGGACTGCTGGTCGCCGCCGCCGCCCTCGGGGCGGTGGAGGTGGGCTTGCGGATCTTGGTGGGACCCGAACAGTGGAAGCTGTCGTGGGAGAAAGAGGACGGCCTGCTGCTCTACCGCAGTCGCACGTACGTCGGGGGACCGGCGGATCCAGCGCAGCGCACCCAGTGGCGGCGAGGCGAGCTGTCCACCCGCGCGGGAACCGACACCGTTCAGCACGATGGACCGCACCCATGGCGCGTGATCACCAATTCCGAGGGCCTCCGCGAGTCCACCGAGTTCGCGGGCATGGCCAAGGCGGACCGGGTCATGTTGGCGCTCGGCGACAGCTGGATGTTCGGCGTGAGCGCCACCCAAGGCAAGACCCTGCCCGACCACTTGGAGCGCATTCTGCCGGGCACCCTCGATGAATCGACGGTGGAAGTCATCAATGGCGGCATCCCGGGCGCAAACTCCTTTCACATGCTGCGTCGGTGGCACTACCTCCGCGACCGCATCGCCGTCGACGACCTGATCTTGGGGTTGCCGCACAACGCGCCGGACCCCGGGGTGCCCGAGGCCCGTCGGAAATGGTACCAACAGACCGGGGGGCTGCCGGCGATTGACCTGCGGATCTACCAGGGGCTGCGGCGTTTGCTGCTGCCGCTGGGCCGACCCCACTACCCGGACTTGCTCGCCGAAGGCCGCGACCAAGACACGGTGGCGATGACCATTGCGGATCTCAAGACCGTGGCGATCGATGCCCAGAGCCGCGGGATCAACGTGTGGCTCGTGACCTGGCCAAACGACATGATGGGGGCCCAAGCCGCCGACCACGACGTGTCCGCATGGACCGAACCGTTGAAACCCCACATCAACGGGCACGCCGGCCACGCGTTGCGCGAGCGGCGGTGCTGGGGCTTCGAAGACCTGTGGCATCCCTCCGAAGCCGGCTACCAAGCCATCGCATCGGTGGTGGCCGACGTCATCGCGGGAAAACCCTCCGCTGCCGGTCTGATCGATGCTCCGGCCTGCGACCGGGGCGTGGGGGGTCGGTGACGCGTCCCGCACCGCGGTCCCCCCGTGCCCATGCCTGCCGGAGGATCGCCCTTTGTTCGGCGATTGAGTCCCGAAGACTGTCGAACCCAAGCCGAAATTCCGATACCGGATCGAACGTTGCACTGGAGCACCGATGCCCCTGACCCTCACCCCACTTCGTGCGGCGCTGCTGCCGCTGTTCGCGGTTGCGTGCGCGACCGACTCTGGCTTGAAGATTCACGAAGAGCCCCCGACGGCCGCGGTGCTCGACCCCGGCGAGAACGACTCCTTTGTTGAGGGGCTCCCCGTGGCGTTTCGGGTTCGGCTGGACGACAACGATGACGGGTTCGCCGCCCTCGATGTGGCGTGGCGGTCCGACACCGTGGGCACGCTCCGCGGCGACGTCACCATGGACGGCAACGTTCAGACCTTTGTGACCACCGACTTGGCGTTGGGCATTCACGTGGTGACGGTCACCGCCACCGACCCCGATGGCCAAGTCGCCACCGACGACGTTCGGATCTCCGTGGTCGAAAACTCCGTCCCTGCGGTCTCGATCGTCTCGCCCCTCGACGACACCGCTTACGGTGAGGACCACGCCATCGTTGTGGTGGCCGAAGTCGACGATGCCGAAGAAGATCCGGAGGCGTTGACGCTCCGCTGGATGGTGGGCGCCAACCCCATTCTGGACGCGCCGGACCGCCCCGAGGCCGACGGCCTCAGCCTCCACACCCTCACCGGTCTCGCCATGGGCACCCACCCCATCACGGTCACCGTGTCCGATGGGCTGGGGCAGACATCGACCGCGCGAATCGACGTGCGGGTGGTGCCGGAAGACGGCGACGGCGACGGCGCGGCGACCGGCGAGCTGGGCGGCGAAGATTGCGACGACACCAACCCCGATGTGGGCCCCGGAGCCGCCGAGGTCTGCGACGGCGTCGACAACGACTGCGACGGGCTGGTCGACGCCGATGACCCGGACATCGTCGACCCCCTCGAGGGCCATCCGGACCTGGATGGTGACGGGTATGGCGACGACAGCATCAGCATCTTGACCTGCGATCTTGCCGACCTCTCCGATGTACCGGGCGACTGCAACGACGCCGACCCCACCATGAACCCCGGGGCAGTGGAAGTGTGCGGGGACGGTCTCGACAACGACTGCGATGGCACCGCTGGCAGCTGCGCGTGGAGCGGCGATGTGCCCGTGAGCGAAGCGAACTTCGCGTCGTATGGGGAGTCCGCTTGGGACCGGCTGGCGACCACCATGGCCGGGGCAGACATGAACGGCGACGGCCACGCCGATCTCATCGTGGCCGCCCAGCACGCGAGCGACACCGACTCATCGTACGGTGCCGTCTACGTCATCGAAGGACCCCTCGCACCAACGGTGGGCGGAATCGAATCGCAGGCGGCCGTGGTGATCGATGGCTCTCACCGGGGGGGGTACGCCGGCGGTGGTCTGACCACGCTCGACTTTGATTGGGATGGCACCGATGACTTGGTGATCGGGGCGCCGCGGGTCGACTCACCGCACACCGACGCGGAGGAAACCGGCGAGGTCTACCTGTTCTACGGCTCGATTGGCGCCGACACCGAGACCGCAGCGGCAGACCTGACGATTGTGGGTGCCCGCGCCCAACAGCGGCTCGGTCAGCACCTTGATGGCGGGGGCGACCTCGACGGCGATGGGCTGCCCGATTTGGTGATCGGCTCGCCCCAGAACAATTCTCATGCCTACAAGGGCGGGGGAATCTACGTGTTCACCGGCGAAGGGTCGATGAGCGGCGTCGTGTCGGTGGACGACTGCGACAGCGCCGTGGCCTCCAGCGTGAGCCGAACGGCGCTGGGCGCCGCAATCGCCTACATCGGCGACACCAACGGCGACGGCCGCGACGACCTGCTCGTGGGCGCGCCAAAAGCCGACGAGAACGGCCTGGACTCTGGGGCCGCGTTGTTGTTCTTGGGCCACGCCACCAACTTTTCCACCGGGCTCACCATGGTCGACACCTCGGCCAGCGCCACCTATTACGGCGAAAGCGCAGGCGACCGCGCTGGAACGGCGGTCACCGGTCTCGGCGACATCGATGGGGACGGCTACACCGAGTTTGCGGTCGGCGCGCCCTACACCAACGACTTGGGGCCGGACTCCGGTGCAGTGTACGTGATGGTGAACCCCGATCGAACCGGAAGCCATGCCTTGGCCGAGACCGCAGACACGGCCTTCTACGGCAGCAGCGAAGAGCACAATGCCGGAACATCACTGACCGGCGACCTCGACCTGAACAACGACGGGTTCGCCGACATGGTGATCGGAAGCCCAGGCAGCGGCACGTCCGCATACCAAGCAGGGGCGAGCTACGTCATCTACGGACCGCTGGCCGACCATGATGGGGGCGCATTGGTCGACCCAGACGGTGGCGCCGATGCGGCCTTCCTTGGCATGGCCGCGTTCAACTACGCGGGCAAGACGGTGTTGGGAGGCCACGACTGGTCCGGGGACGGGGTGACCGACCTGGCTGTGGCCTCGCCGCAGTACTACCGCTCCGCCGCCGTCACCTCATCGGGTGCGGTGCATGTGTTCTTCGGGCGCGGGCTTTAGTCCCGCCACAACCTCGGGTGGCGAATGTCCGTTCCCCGGAGCGCAAAGATCACCTGCTCCGCCAGGTTGGTGCCGTGGTCGCCGATGCGCTCCAGATACTTCGCGGCGCTCTGGTAGTGAATGCCGCGATGGACGTTGGCAGAGTCCGACAGCATCAGGTCGAGCAGCTCGCTGAACACCCGCTCGTAGAGGTCGTCCACTTCGTCGTCGCGATCCAGAACGTCGCGCGCCTGAGCCTCGTCGGCATCGATGAATGCATCGATGGCGTCGCGCACCATCGACTGAACCACCACGCCCATGCGCGGAATCTTTTCGTACTGGGCCAGCGGTTGTTCGTTGGCCAGCTGAATGGACCGCTCGCAGATGTTGACGGCCAAGTCGCCGATTCGCTCCAAGTCGGTGACCATCTTCAGCGCCACCGTCACCATGCGCAGCTCCGACTCTTCGAGGTCGTACGCTTTCAACACAGCAATGCACATGCGGTCGAGATCAACCTCGTCTTGATTGACAGCTTGATCGACCGCAATGGTCGCATTCGCCCGGTTCACATCGCGGTTCACCAAGGCATCGACGGCGCCTGCAATCATCTGCTCCACCCGACCGACCATCAGCAACAGTCGCTCGCGTATCGCTCGCAGATCGGATTCTCTGGATGTCGTCGCCGAACGGAACATGAGGGGTCAGCCTACACCAAATCGGCGTGAGTCGTCGCCGAGCGCGGTCAATTTGCCGACGGAACCGAAATTCCCCGAGCCCAATCAAACCCCTCCTCGTGGCCGCTCACAATGCGCTGCACTGCCCCATCCTGAACGCGCAACACCCCGCCGCGATCGAGCACCAACAAGGCTCCGTCGGATGCTTCAGCCGTCGCAACCGGCTGGTCGAGTCCATCGGCCTCGTCGACCCACACACCCACGTGCTCGCCCGTGTGGGCATCAAAGGTCACCACCTGATTGCCAAACCAATCGCTGACCACAATGTTCTTGTGCCGGTCCACCATCAACCCGGTTCCTTCTTGGAGTGCGCCGTAGGGGGCAAACTCGCCCACGGGTCGGCCCACGTTGAGATCCCAGATCTGGATCAACCCACGGCCGGGGTGGGTGGGTGACAACGCCACATACAACAGTCCGTCGGGCGTGACGTCAAAGCCGTGCGGATCCCGCAAGTACAGCGGAGACTTGCCCACCTCATCGACCACGCCACCGTGCCGATCAAGGATCAGCAGGTTCCGGGTATCGTTCCCAAGAACCCATGTCTGGCCATCGATCTGCCGGACCATGCAGGGTTCTTCCACCCGCGGCGCATCCGAAACGGGCTGGTTTTCGAACAACACCGCGTCAAACGCGCCCGTCTCGCCGTCGAATACCAGCACCTCGCCCGTCGAGTACTGGGAGACAATGATTCGGTGGCCATCAAGCGCGGTGGACGAGGGCCGAAATGGCAGCAGCGACTCGGGCAATGTCAACGGGTCTACGACGTGGCCCAAGCGTTGACCGGAGACCGAGTCAAAGGCGACCACTTCGCCGCCCTGCAGGTTCGATATCCACATCACATCGGTGGTTTCCGTGGCCGCAAGAATCGGCTCGCTCTGGGTGCCGTGAAAGGGCGCGCTGCACCCGACCAGATGGAGGCCCGCCAGCCCTGCCCATCCAAGAGCAGAGAGGGGTTTCGGTAATCGCGGCGTTATCCCATTGTCATCATTCTGACACAATTCGTGCGTGTACGGCTCCCAAATCTGTCGTCGGCTGAAACCGACCGTTGCTTTAGGCGTCCGTTTTTGGCGACCGCAGCAGCCAAAGGGCTGCGGTCAATGCGCGGCGGTCCTACTGTTCGAACAGCGCCCGGCCCACGGCTGGATTGACCACCGCGGCAATCGCCAACGACAACCCAAAGCCGATCGTCACGTAAGTCAAGTCGCGCACCACAAGCTTGATCGCATGGGCCATGGTCCGGTCTTCTCCGGCCACTCGGCGCCACGTCATGGACAGCTCGCGTCCCGCCAACAGACCCACAAACACCCAGGTGGTGCTCATGGGCACCTTGCTCTCGATCTTGAAGATGTAGAGGATCACGGCATACAGAAAGTCGATGACGGTGGCCGCGCGCACATCGACAACACTGGCCTTCTCGTTGACCACTTCCTGGATTTTTTCGCCACCCATCTTGAAGAGCAAGCCCAACCCGATGAACGGCACGGCCAAAAAGACCACCAACTGACCGGCGTCCAACGACCGCGGAAGGTACACGGCGATGTTGGCGGCGTCTTGCTGCAGCCACACGCTCCACAGACACCCCGTTGTGATCCACTGGGCCACGCGCCATCCCGGGTGGGCCTCGCCGCGGAACTTCTTGTCCATCCACGTGCCCAAGATTCCCCACAGCAACAACGAACACACAAACGCGATGCCGTAGCCGCTGATGCTCTTGGTCACCACGGCACCGAGCCCCTTGCCGCTCGTGGCGAAGCAGCTGAGCAACAGGAACGTGGTCGAGACAGGCATCCGGAGCCGCGTGAGCAGGATCAACGCCAAGGGCGCGATCAACTGCAGGACATGGAACTGCTCCGGCGCGCGCTCAAATCCCTTTGCAGTGAGGCGCTGGTGGCTGACGTCGCCATCGTAGGCAAACCACGAATAGGCCATGGTCGCCAGGAAAATGCCGCCGATGTACAGCCACAGCTGCCACCACTGGCGCCCTTGGTTCGACGCGATGAAGGTTCCAATCGTCTGAATCGAGTCGTTGGCGATCGCGGAGTAGGCAGCAAAAAAGAACCCCACCCACATCGCCACTTCCAACGTGGGCGCGGCCACGATCGCAACGATGGAACACAGGCCGAGCACCGCCAAAAACCGACGCTCCTCGCGAAACCACGAGACCACGGGATTTGCCGTGATTCGAGCGGGGGAGGACTCAATCGACATCTTCGGGCACTCCGGAGGCCAGGTGACGCACTTTAATGGCTCCAACTCAGGTTGGCACCAATGCTCCACCCACTCTTCGATTCTTCCACGACCCGATCGCCGATCTTGGTGATCGACGGCCAGTCAAGAATGTTTCGGGCCTTGAGGCCCGCCTTGAATCCACCACCAAGCTTGGCGAACACCGCCGAGTCCAAGCGGTGGGTCTGCATCTCCACGTAATCGGGTGCACCCAGCGCCCCGACTTCCGTGATCCGCGGGCCGACCACGTTGTACAACAGCGCGCCGCCCATCCGGCCCTCCGCGGGTTCGTACGACACGCTGGCATTGATCACGTACGGGCTTTGCCCCTCCAGGGGCCGATTGTTCGACGATTGAATCCCCGAGTTGTCCGCCAGCTCGACCCGGCTGCGAATCCACGCCGCGTTGCCCGAAAGGAACACGTCCTCCAGCGCATCCACCGCAAAACCGAGGGACTTTCGAAACTCGAACTCCACTCCGACGTTTTGGGCTTCCTTGGCATTTTGGTAGGTCACGCTGTGTTGAGCGCTCACAACCACAATCTTCTCGATGGGGTCGGCGAACCGCTTGTAGAACGCGCTGATGCTCGCGCTCTCGCCGGGCTGAGGGTACCACTCGAAGCGCAAATCAAAGTTGTCGATCAAGGTCCGCTTGAGGTCCGGGTTTCCATAGACCTGCCGACCCCCCGTCACATCGTTGAAGGTCGCGGGCGACAACTCCCGGAAGTCCGGCCGGCTCAGGGTCCGTCCGTAAGCGAACCGGACCAAGCGGGATTCTTCGTCTCCATTGGGCCCGACACCCACCGTGCTGGTGAAGGCGGGAAGCCAATCCGTCGTCGCAAGTTGGGCCACCACGGGCTCCATGTCGGGATTGAACAACTCGAAAGTCTCCACCCGTTGGTCCGACTCCTCGAGCCGATACCCGCCCATGGCCCGCAGCCGCTCGTGCAGCTCGAGATTCGCCATGCCATACACCGACCGGATGGTCTGGCGCGCGCCGTAGTTGTCGGTCTCGCGGGTCACCTCTTCGAACTGAAATCCATCCAACCCAATGTTCTCGGGAACAAAAATGTCTTCGGGCGACTGGGTCAACACATCAAAATCGCCCGACAACGCCCCTTTGTGCATGTACTTGAACCGGCGGGTGTCGACGCGCCGATCGCGGTTCACCCGACCCCATCCGGCCTTGAGGAAGCCCTCACCGTCCGCCATCCAGGGGAGGGTCACCGGAAGCGTGACTCCCACGCTCGTGTCCCGGTTTTCGTCTGCCAGATCCGAGAAAAATACGCCGTTGCCTTCGGGTCGATCGGAGATGTACCACCGATCGGCTTGGGCTTCGTAGTCGTAGCGGTATTCCCGCCGGTCCGGCTCTCCTCGACTCGCTTCCGAGTGGGTGTACTTCCATTCGATTCCCAGATCACGGGCAAACGGAAGCGTGTGCGCGCCCACCAACTGCTGCACATACAGCTGGCGCTCGATCCACCGAACGCGATTGACGCGAATGGGCGCGCCCACATCGCGGTTTTCGCCCTGGTAAATGCGGGTGCTGCCTTCGGCGCTTCGGTTCAGCAGGGTCGTGGACTGCACCGAGTGGTGGTCGCCAATCTCAATGGCAGCCAGCGCTGCGCCGCCCAGACGCACATCGCGACTGGTCTGCCTGAACCGGTACACATGCGACTCTTCAAGCGCATTGTCTTCGCCCAACAAGTAGTAGTTCCGATCAAGGGTGTTTCGGTCCCAGTCCTGATCCCACAGCCCGCTCACCATAAGGCCCGCGCGCCAGCCGCCGAAGTCGATTCCGTGGCCCACAACCGCATCGACACCGGTGTCCAGCGGAACCGAACGCGAACCCACGGCCCAATGATTGGGCATGCTCTCGCCAAACGCTTCCAGCTCTTCGGGGGTGTAGCCGGACGACGAAAACATGTCGGTTTCTTCCAAGGGGCTGTCCGTCGATGCCGCAGCCACGTCATCGGGCAATGCACGCGGCGCGGCACCGAACCCCAACCAGTCGCGGTCGCCCTCGAAGCCCCACGGACCCCGGCTGAAGGTGGTGTCGTCGATGTAGGTACCGCTCACCCCGACCCGAGCGGTGAACCCATCGGGCACCGACTTGGTCCGAAGGGAGACCACACCACCGCCGAACTCGGCAGGCTGGTCGGGGCTGAACGTCTTCTGAATGACAACGCTCTCGAGCATTTTGGTCGGGAACAGGTCGAGGGGCACCACCCGCCGTTCGGGCTCCGGACTCGGCAGGGTCGCCCCGTTCAACAGGCTCGATGAATACCGTTCTCCCAGGCCCCGCACATACACGTACTTGCCGTCGACCACCGTCAGACCCGTCACCCGCTTCAGCGCACTGGCCGCATCGGAGTCGCCCGCGCGGCTCATCTGCTCGGCCCCCAGCACATCGCTCACCGACGCCGAACTCTGCCGCTCCTGCAGCAGCTCGCCGGTCCCGCCTTCGATGCGGGGGGCGGAGATGGTGTAGTCGTCCAACGCGAGTCCGGCCGGCACCATGACCACCGGATCGATCGCGTAATCGCCGTTGTCGGCGACCGTAAACTCGATGGTCCGGGCGCGGAACCCGTCCAGCATCACGCTGAGGGCATTGTCGCCCACGGGAACCGTCACGGACACGATGCCGGCATCGTTGGACAACGATTGGCCGCCTTGACCGCGCACCGCGGTTCGGGCCCCGTCGAGCGGCGTGCCGTCTTCGTCAATCACCCGAAATTGAATGGGAACGGTGGGCCGATCCACCGGGATCGACGCCACGGCTGCGGGCGGCTCGGTGAGGTCAGCGGTGGACCGCTCGGGGGCGGTGGCCAGCGTCAGCAACAGCTCCGTCACTCGGTCGTCCACCACGCGCACGGGCCATTGCCCTGCGGCGGTCCCATCGGACAGGGTCGCAGCCACCGTCCACGTGCCTGCTTCCAACGACACCGAGAACGTGGCATCCGGCGAGATCCCGATGGGCACCCGTTGGCCGTTGAGTTCGGCCCAAAGCGCTGCGTCCGCCAACGGTGCCGCGGATTCGAGCGAAAACACCGCCCCGTCCAGGGTCCCATCGGCCCGAGCCGTCGCCGACAGCGCCAGGAGCGCGCTTACAAGCAGGGTGAGGCGCGGCATTCGGCGATCGCTTCGCGCAGGCCCACGGACTGCGCAAAAATGGTGGGGCTTTGAATCAGACTGAGGAGGCCCTCGGCGCGGTCCAGATCTCCCTGACGAAAATGGGCGTAGGCCAGCCCGTATCGGACCTGGTCGTCATCCAGGATGTTCATGCGAACGAACCGCGATTCCAACGAACGGGCCGCCTCGAAGGACTCCGCCTCCAACAGCAGACCCAGTCGCTGCCGCGCTTTTTCGGGCCCATCATCGGCCTGGCTGTTCATGTACAAAGCCGAGGTGAGCATTCCGGCGCGGCGGTACGCCTCGGCGGCTTCGATCGCGTAGGCGAGATCGTGTTCGGCGGCCACCTGAAGCAGCCGTCCGCCCACGGCGGGTCGGTTCAACTCGAGCGCCACCGCTGCCGACGCCACGCGAATCTTCAGGTCTTCCGGGTGAACCAGCATGGCGGCTTCCAACACATGCAGCGCGTCTTCCAGGGCTTCTGCGGTCCGAAATCGGAGCCCCAAATCGCGGGCCTGATCGGCCGAAATGTCGGTTGCTTGAATGGCCGCCACGGCCGAAACGCGGGCCTCGATGATCATGCCCATGGCCAGCGCCAGCTCGACGTGGGATGCGATGAGCGAACCGGCCTCGGGAAACGCTGCGCGCCCCCGCTCGCTCGCGTCCCAGCCAGCGCGATGCCGGTTCAGCATCCGGTTGGCATCGACGCGGATTCGCCAGCCCACAACGTGCTCATCGGCAACCGAGCCGGAGCTGGCGATCGACGCGAGCGCGCGAGCGGGCTGTTCCGCCATCATGTGGGCCCGCGCCAAGTACAGGTGCACCGCCGCTTCACTGGGCTCGGGGTCATCGGCATCCACCGCGGCAGCCAAGGAACGCTCAAACGCGCCGATGGCCGCGGGCGCATCGCGATCGTACAACGCGATCAGGCCGCGGGTGGCATTCAACCGCACCCGGTCCAGCTTGGGATCGTCTTCATCGATTGAGGCCAAGACGCTTCGGGCACGGTCCCAGTGGCCGTCCTGCACCAACAAAGCCGCCAACGCCACGGGGTCGTCGCCCGAATCGGCGAAGGCCGGTGGGGCGACGACGGCCATCAAGGCCAGCACCCATGCGAATACTGCGTTCATCGTCGACCCCTCAACTCAGCTGGAAGCGCAGCGTCTGTTCGACGCGCACCGAGACGGGTTTTCCTTCGTACTGACCGGGCTCAAAGCGCCACTGCCGTACGGCGGCTTTGGCGGCTTCTTCAAACACACCGCTTGGTTGTCCCTCCAAGACCACCACGTCTTCGACTTGACCATCGGCGTTCACCAGCAAACTCAGCCGCACCAACCCTTCAACACCGCGGGCGCGGGCCCGCGGCGGGTAGTTCGCGCCGGCGCGGGAGACCGCGCGGGGCGGGTCGTCCACGGTCGCAGCAGTCATCACCACTCCGTCGGTGCCGCCGAGCAACCCGGCATCGTCTTGCAGCGCCGCGCCCATCAACCCTTCCAATCCGAAACTCAACCCGCTGAGGCTGGCCGCCAGCATGGGCGCCGGCGGCGGCGGCGCGGTCCGGGGCCGAGGACGCGGCTTGGGCGCCTGCCGCTGGGCGGGCGGCGGCTTGGGTGCCTCCGGAACGGCAAAACTCACGGCTGCCCGCCCGCCCGTGCGGTCCTTTTCCGGTGGTGGACGGTTGAGCTTGACCATGATGCCGAGCACCAACGCCGTTCCCACCACCGATGACACGACCGGCATCGCCCGACCCATCAATTGTTGTCGCACGGCCTCACCCTTCCGCTGCGAGAGCGCTGGCTTCGGAATCGGTGACCACGCCCACGTTCTTGGCACCGGCCAAGCGGCATTGATCCACAACCTCAATCAGCGACTCGGCGGGCACCCGACGATCGGACACCACCAAGACGGTGTCTTGGGCACCGCCGCGAAGCATCTCGCGAACCCGACTCTGCAACATCCAGGGGCGGACGGGAACCTCGCCCGCGTACACCGTTCCGTTTCGGTCAATGCTGACCCGAACCGATTCGGCTGACGCCGGTACGGCCGACTGCGCACTCGGGCGCTCCAAATCCAGCTTGGCGTCCTTCACAAAGGTGGTGGACACCATGAAAAAGATCAGAAGGATGAACACCACATCGATCAGCGGACTGATGTCGATGTCTTTCTCGGTGTCATCGGAAATTCGTCGTCGACGGCTCATGCGGCCTTCTCCTGAAGCATCTGTTCGCTCATCACGGCCAGCTCACTTCTGATGTTCTGGGCTTTCTTGTCCATGACCCGACCCAATACGATCCCTGGGATGGCCACCGCCAGGCCCATCTGGGTGGTCAGCAGCGCCTGGGCAATGCCGCCAGCAACGCCACCGCCTTGGGTGAACAGGGCCATTTGTTCCAGGGAACGAAAGGTCTCAATCATGCCGCCCACCGTGCCCAGCAGTCCCCCGAGCGGCGCCACGATCACCAGGCTGCGAATCAGCAAACTGTGGCGCTGAATCCGCGCCTTGTGGGGCGCCAAAATGGCATCCACGTCCGAACGCGTCAGGCGACCCCGGGCGCACAGGTCCCGTCGGGCACCCGCGACGATCGGTGTTCCTCCGTCGTCGGGTGCACCCCACCACAACAGCCATGCACGGGCACCCATCGCCCCCCACAACGCGGCAGCGGCGGCCACCAGCGGGATCATCAAGACCCCGCCATCCGACACCAATCGCCCCATCGACTCCATTAGCGCTTCAGGCAACAACGTCTTTGTTCCCATTTGGATAGACCGCTTCGCGCGGTGGGATTGCAGCCGCCGCACTTGGAGCGGCAGTCGCCGGTTTGGCATGGGCGTTGATGTAGAGCAACACCCCTTGTTCGATGCGATCTTGGAGCGTCTTCGACCACCCACCCAGCATGTTGCCGATGAGCAGACACGGAATCGCCACCACCAGCCCGAGTTGGGTCGTGATGAGGGCCTCCGAGATGCCACCCGACAGCATTCGAGGATCGCCGGTGCCGTGTTCGGTGATGATGGCGAAGGTCGCGATCATGCCCGTAACGGTGCCGAGCAGTCCCAACAGCGGCGCCACCGCGGCCACCACCATGATCACCGTATTGAAGCGATCGAGGCGGCTGCGGGGTTCGGCCAAGGCTTCGTCGGCCATGTCGAACAATCCGTCGCGATCGACGGTCTCGATCTTCGCCGACAACTTCCGCATGGCACCGGCAATGGGGCCGCTGAGGCCCGTCGGCACAGCGGATTGGGAACCGCCCAACCCACCAAGCCACTCCTCGTCCTTCGCGATGATGGCGCTGGCGCGGCCCAACAGCCCCGCTCGAAATGCCGCCAACACCAACGCCAGCAGTCCCAGACCCATGATGATCCAAGCCACGATTCCACCGGCCTCGATGGTCTCGACGATGGACCGATCCACCGGCTCTTCCACGCGGTTGGCATCGCCCTCAAACAAGAACAACCCCACCGAGTCGGGCACGGCCCCGGTCAGCAACGTCCGTGCGCCGTCCGTCGGCGCATCGCGGCGCAACTGAAACTTTCCCGCACCGATCGGAATCAACGGGCCGGCTGCCGCATCGGCCACACCAAACGCGGCAATTCGGCCGACGTGCACCACTCGGCCTTGGAGCTGAATCCCATCGGGCTGAAAGAACTGGCCATCGCGCACCGTGACCGTCCGCTCCGAACCAATGGCCTCGGAGGCCGTGCTCAACAGACTGGCGAGCGCCGCTTCAGCGCTGTCGGCCTCGGGGCGTTCCACCGACAAACTCTCGGCGGCTTGCGCCACGGTGGCGTCGACGATCATCTTGGACTCGTCCTCACCGGCCACCGCCCGCTCGCGCTCTTCGAGGGCGTCTTGGGCGTCGGACCGCACGCCTTCGGCGCGCTTGAGGACGACTTCCAACCGAGCGATGTCGGTTTCGACGCTCGACTGGGCCCGAAGCGCTTCGCTGCCGAGCGCCTCCAGCCGAGCCTGAAGCGCGCGCTTCTCGGCCGCCAAGTACGCGTACTCGCGCTGGTATGCCCGATCGACCGAGTCTTGGGCAGCGGCAGGGCCACACAGAACCAACAGGGCCGCAACGAATGCCGAAATCATGACGCCTCCATCCAATCGCCGGGAAGCTCAAACCACCCGGTTCGAACCCCGCGGGTGAGTGCGGAAAACAATTCGTTGACCTGCGACCGATGGTCGCGGTCATCCATGGGCGACCAGGTCCAATCGCCTTCGGTCTTTACGGCGCGGCCGACTTGTCCGGTGGGGGTGCGGTAGAACAACGCCACCATGCCCAAGCGGGCCACTTCCACCATGACCTCGCGGCCATCCAAGGTGATGGTCTGGCGATCGACGCCGTTTTCGCGGCTCAATCGCCGTTCGTCTTCCACCCACGCCCACAGGCGCGCTGCCCCCTGCCCCGGGGTGACCTTGCCCGACTTGATTTGCGCAACCAAGTCATCAAAGTCGGCGAGGCGCTCGTCGACCCGAAAGGGCAGGCCGGCCAACATCGTCTCCCGCAGCGCAGGAGCGGACGCAACAAGCTTGGCTTGAAGCAACGCGTCGTCGATGGGGGCCTCGGTTTCTTCTGCGAGCGTGGCGAGCGCGTCGGTCAACGCGCCGGTCTGGGCCTCCGCACGGCGGATCTGAAGCTCAAGATCCGCGCGCTGCGTCTCGAGCGAACGCAAGCGCATCCGGTGGGCCTCTTCGCGGGTCGAGACTTCCTCGGCCATCCGGGCGACCTCGGCACGCAGGTTGGCAATCTCGTCGGCTTTTGCCGACAAATCGCTGGCGTGGGCGGAAGCCCCCACCAAAAAACAGGACAACCCCAGGGCCAAACAGCCCTGGGGTAACCTGCGGTGCAATCGCAATGATTGGACCATCATGAATCTGCCTTAGTTGAGGGAATGAACTGTCCAGCCGGCAGTCCAGTCAACATCGGTGCCCACGGCGCCAATGTAGTCGACGGTGTCGAACCATTCGGTGAGGTATTCGCTGCTGACCGCAGCGCTCACACCGGCGTTGGCTCGGTAGTCGGGGTTTTCCAGATTGAACCCATCGACAACACCGGCGGCAGTGGTGGCGTTTCCGTTCCCGGCCGTGAAGAAGGCCTCCAGGTCGGTGGCGGACTCGTCGTCATCCTTGAAGCTGGTGGCGCAGTCGAGGGCCACGCCTTCCAAGGTCAAGTCGCCGCCGTCGATGTTGTTCCAGGTCACTTCGTGGTCGATGTCCAAGCAGGCATCGTTGAAGCCGAGGACCATCGAGTTCACGATGTGAGCACCGGTTCCCTCGCGAAGCAGGATGCCGATGTCGGACTTTTCGCTGTCGGGCGAACCGATGAGGGTGAGGTTCGCCAGGGTGGGCAGGCTCATCGGATCGGCGTCGTTGGCTTCTCCGTTGTTGTCGGCCTCGATGCCGTTGTCGCCGTTGTCGTCAAACTGCTGAATGACGATGTGCTGCGCGTTTCCTTGCCAACCATCGGTCCAGTCGACCGAGTCGTCGCCCACGGCGGTGACCAGCAAGTGCTTGGCGTTGACCGTTCCACCGAAGAACTCGATGCCGTCGTCGGCGTTCATGTGCACCTGCACGTAGTCCACCTGCGTGCCGGAACCGACGCCTTGAAACGCGATGCCGTTCAGTTCGTTGTCGGGGCTGATCAACGTGCCGGCGAAGGACACCACCACGTAGTTGAGAATGCCGGAGCTGTCGGCCGGGTCGTCGCCGCCGTACCAACCGGTTCCGCCTTCACCGTACGCTTCGCATGCGACCGCTTCTTCGTCTGCGCAGGCGTTGATGGGCGCGTTGCCGTTGATGATCAGTCCGCCCCAGTCGCCCCGGGCGCGGCTGCCTTCGCTCTTCGATGACGTCATCACGATGGGCGCATCGGCGGTCCCTTCGGCGACGATCTGAGAGCCGCGCTTGATGACCAACATGCCATCGGTGGCGCTCTCGCCGTAAATGGTCGTGCCGGCTTCGATGTTCAGCACGGTGGTGTTGACATCGTCGCCGATGAACACGCCGCCCCGGAGCACCCAAGCGACGTCGGCGGTGAGGGTCAAGTCTTCGGTGTAGGTACCGGACAGGTAGCAAACGCCGTCGTCCACACAGGACACTTCACCGTCTTGGTCGGCGTCGGCGTCAGCATCGGCATCGGCATCGGCGGCGGGGTCGGTCTCGGGGGAGAGGGCCTCGTCTTCCTCGCCAGCACAGCCGGCCAAGAGGCTCAAGGTGAGAAGGGATGATGTCATCAAGAATGCATTGCGCATGGGATCTCCAAAAAAACGCGTAGTCGCGTTGAGTGAGTTCCCGGCGCATTTATGGGCGGTTTGTGACGATTCAATGAAGCGACCGCAACATCTTGTTGCTGATTTTATGACGCGACAGTGACCCGTTCGATGGCCGTTTCGATGCGGAAACAGCAGCCGTGAGGCTCGCGCGCCTCCATCGAGATCTCGAAACCCATGGCGTTCACCAGGTGCTTGACGATCGACAATCCAAGGCCCGTTCCGCCCTCCGCCCGGCTGCGGCCGGTGTCCACGCGGTAAAAGCGTTCGAACAACCGTTCGCGGTGCTGGGGCGAAATGCCGGGGCCGTCGTCTTCGACTGTGATGCTCACCGAATCCCCGTGCCGCACGTCGCGCACCCAGACATGACCGCCCTCTTGTCCGTACTTCACGGCGTTCTCAATGAGGTTGACCAAGACCTGTTCCATCGCGGTCACATCGGCACCCAGCACAAATTCGGGCGAGACGTCGTTGACCAACGTCACGGATCGACGCTTCGCCTTCCTCGCCACCGTCTCGAAGGCACGATCCACGCAGGCGTGGATGTGCACCAGCTCTTGATCCATCTGGAACGAACCGGACTCGATTCGAGCAAGGTCGAGCAAGTCGGCCACCAGGTTGGACAACCGCTCCGAGCTGCGCAGAATGGCCCCGGTGAATTCCCGCGCGACGGCCTCGTCGTCCAAGGCACCGTCGAGCAACGTCTCGGCATTGGCTTGGATGACGCTGACGGGCGTGCGGAGTTCGTGGCTGACGTTCGCCACAAAGTCGCGCCGCACGGTCTCCAAGCGCTGGATTTCGGTGATGTCGTTGAGCACCAACACCACCCCGCCGGTCACACGGGCCGAGGTCGCCCGCGCTTGAAACACCCGGGAAGGCGGTCCGACGATCTCGATCTCTTTCTCCATGCCCTGCTTGGGGATGTCGGCCCCCGCGAGCTCCACAAGCGCCGGTATGCGAATCACCTCAACGAGGCTCTTCCCGACGGGGTTGTCGCGGATGTCCAGCATCAGGCGAGCTGCGGAATTCACCACGCTGATGGTTCGATCGGCGTCCAACGCAATGACCGCCGCTTGCATGCCCTCCAACACCGCCAAAAACCGGTCTCGCTCGTTGACCAACGTCTGCACAAGGCCTTCGATGTCGTCGCCGATCTGATCGATCGAGGTGGAGATCCGGCCGATTTCATCGCCGCTTTGCGGCGCTTCGTGTTCAACCAGCCGCCTCGAGGCCAGGTTCCGGGACCGTTCCGCGAGGTCGCTGAGCGTCTTGGCGTACCAACCGGACGCCAAGATGGAGAGCAGCACGGCGACCGCCAATCCCATCACTGCGGCCAACAACAGCCGAACGCGAAGGGTGTGCACGGCCTGACCCACCTCCGACAGGGGCACCGCGACCCGCACCACCAACGGCGGCGCGTCCGCAAACTGCACCCGCTGGGTGACGTAGAGCAAGTCGGTGTCCACCGTGGTCGATCGCCGCCGTGACGTGCCCGTACCGTCGGCCAGTGCCGCCACGACCTCGGGCCGATCGGCGTGGCTCTCTGTCCGTTCCACGACCGCCGAGGGCAGCCGGCTGTCGCCCAACAACCGACCGTCGTGGTCAATCACCGTGACCCGCGCATTCATGGCGTCGCCCATTTCATCGGCGATTGGGTCCAGCGACGCCACTTCGCGCCGCGAGTCCGAGGCGCTGACCCGCGCGGCCACCACGGCCGTAAGCCGCTGCACCTCGCCTTCGATGCGGGTGTCCAGGGTCGCGCGGAGCCGTTGCTCCAGCCACACGCCGCTGGTGAGGCCGATGGTCGCCAACAACAGCAGGCTGGCCGCAATCAGCCGTCCGCGAATGCTCAGCGTCAACGGGATCCCCCGTCGGGACGACTCCGGAAGCGGTACCCCACCCCGCGAACGGTTTCGATGTATTCGCCCGCGTCACCAAGCTTGGTCCGCAGTCGTTTGATGTGCACATCGACGGTGCGCGTGGTGATGCCAGCGTGAATGCCCCAGACATCGTCCAGCAGCTGTTCACGACTCTGCGCTCGGCCTTTCCGAGACAGAAAGGTGGACAAGAGCCGGAACTCGAGGGCCGTCAACACCACCTCGTCCTCGCTCACCCAGACCCGGTGTCCCGCTTCGTCGACGGTGATGATGCCGAACCGCACGCGTTCATCCGTGGCCGCCGTCGCATCGCTGGCCGACCGCCGCAGCACGGCGCGGACCCGCAGCAACAACTCCCGAACGGAGAACGGCTTGACCACGTAATCGTCGGCGCCGACTTCAAAGCCCACAACCCGGTCCACCTCTTCGCCGCGGGCGGTAACCATCACCACCGGCACAGTGGCCGTGCGCTGATCGGCCCGCAATCGGCGGCAAATCTCGGTGCCCGACATGTCCGGCAACATCAGGTCCAACAGCACGAGGTTTGGGTAGGGTTCTTGAAACGCCAGGTCCAACCCTGCACTGCCGGTTCCGGCGGTACGGGTAATGAATCCTTCTTTCTCGAGGTTGTAGGCCACGGTCCGCACCAAGTCCGGCTCGTCTTCGATGATGAGGATGGTTTCGTTCATGCGTCGTCGTATAGCCGTCGCAGATGACGGAATGATGAAATTTTGTTCACGCTCCCCGTAACGCGATCGCCGCCGATTCGATTAGTCTGCCCCCCACAATGGACGCTCACACCCCAGACCATCGCCGCGAGCTGGCGCGCGCCCTCGAAGCACTCGAGGGGGAACTGAAGGCCTTCATCGACCGCGTTGCGGACGCCGCAACGGTGGTCGAGCTCGACCAAGGCCAGCAGGGGCGGTTGAGTCGGATGGACGCCATGAGCCAACAAAAGATGGCCGAGGCGCAGCGACGGCGAGCGACGGTTCGCCTCACGCGGGTCCGCAACATCCTCGAAACCCGGGACACCGAGGACTTCGGGTGCTGCGGCGACTGCGGCGAACCCATTCCCATGAAGCGGCTGCGCGCCCGGCCCGACTCGGTGCTCTGCGTCGAATGCGCCCAAGCCCGCGAGTGACCGGCGGTGTTACACCCGCACCATGACGCAACGGTTCCATGGGTGCAGCACACAATGACGATGCTGTGGGTGATGGCGGGGGGCGCGCTGGGCGCGGCACTGCGCTACGGTCTGGCCGAAGCGCTGAACCCGCACGTGGGCACCGGAATGCCGTGGGGAACGCTCGCCGTCAACCTGATTGGATGCGCGCTCATCGGGTGGTTGGCGACGGCGCTGGCCGACGCCTCGGAACCGGTCCGCCTGGGCATCGTGGTGGGGCTGCTCGGCGGATTCACCACGTTTTCGAGCTTCGGCCTCGAGGCCGTGCGCCTTCTGCAGGGCGGCCACACCGCGGTTGCGGTGGCCTACGTGCTCATCAGCAATGCCGGCGGACTGCTCGCCGCGTGGCTGGGCATGCGGGCCACCGGCGGCTGACGGCCCCCGCAACGCCGCGTTAGCTTTCGCGCATGCACCCGCCCTTGAACGTTGAAGGGATGGCCTTCCATCCCGTGATGCACCTGCCCGATGAGCTGGAGATCTACGACTTCACCGCGGGCTACGATCCAAACCGGACCCTGACCCACTCCCACGGCATCGGAAAGTACGACGAGATCCGCCCCGGCATGTACAAGGGCGAGCAGTTCGAGGGCATCCGCAACATCCACATGGGCATCGACATCGGCTGTCCCGCGGGCGACGCGGTGTTCGCGTTTCATGGCGGCACCGTCTTCAAGCTGGGGGTCAATCCGCTGCCCTACGACTACGGGCCGACCATCATCACCCGCCACGAGTGGCTCGGTCAGGTGGTGTTCGCGCTGCACGGGCACCTGGCCCTGTCGTCGCTGGATGGATGGACCGCGGGCGATCGGTTCGATGCCGGTGCCCGCCTGGCGACCGTGGGCGAGGCGCACGAGAACGGCGGGTGGAACCCCCACCTGCACTTTCAGCTGTCGCTCGTGGAGCCGACGACGCACGACCTTCCCGGCGCGGTGAGCGCGGCCGACCGGAACTGGGCCCGAACGGCCTTTCCCGACCCGCGCTTGGTGCTGGGCCCGCTGTACTGACGGTCGACAGCGGCCGTCCGTTTGTGGACAATGCCGCTCCAGTTCACCGGTTTCCCGAGGAGGCACCCATGATGTACACCCTGACCAAGTGGATCCTGTCCCTTCCCGATCGCCTTTTGCTGTGGATGTCGGGCCAGCCCCAGATCACCGCCAGCGGGGGCCGGGCCATGGACCCAGCCAGCCAGTTCCTGCTCCTCACGTCGCTCAAACAACAACTGCTGTTCATCGACGAATCCAAGACCGTGCCCGAGCTGCGCGAGTGGTGGAAGGGCCAGCTCGCGCCCTTCGACAAGCCGCCGCTGGGCGGCGTCTCGCACCGGGACATGGACGTCGACGTGGGCGACGCGACCATCCGCGTTCGCGAGTACACACCCGACGGCGTGGGCGGGGCCGCACCGGCGCTCGTCTACCTGCACGGCGGCGGGTTCACGACCTTTGAGATCGAGACCTACCAAGGCTTCTGCGAGTTCATCGCCGCCCAGCTTGGCGCCAAGATCTACTCCGTCGAGTACCGCCTCGCGCCGGAGCACCCCTACCCGATTCCCCTCGACGACTGCCGGGCGGCCTTTGAGTGGGTCTGCAGTCGCGCCGCGGACTTCGGCCTCGATCCCGACCGGATCGCCGTGGGCGGCGACAGTGCCGGAGGCAACTTGTCGGCTGCCCTGTGTCTGAAGCAACGGGACACCGGCGGCCGCATGCCAACGGCCCAGCTGCTGATCTACCCGACCACCGATCTCGACAGCGACTTTCCGTCGATGGAGGAGTTTGCCGAGGGCCAGATCATCACGCGGCGCCACATTGAGTGGTTCCACAGCAACTACGTGCCCGACAAGGCGCGGATGAAAGAGCCGTACGCATCGCCCCTGCTGGCTGACAATCACGCGAACCTGCCCCCCGCCGTGGTGTGCTCGGCTGGATTCGATCCGCTGCGCGACGAGGCCGAAGCCTACGCCAAGGCCCTGACCAATGCCGGGGTGCCCACCGAATACATCGAGTTCGACGCGCTCGGCCACGGGTTCATCGTCACCGATGCGGCCAGGGCTGCACGCGAGGCAAACACCCGAATTTGTGCCGTGTTCCGGGCGGTGATGTGACCGTCAGGCGTCCACGCCCACGGGGCAGCTCACGCCCGTTCCGCCCAAGCCGCAGTAGCCGCCCGGGTTCTTGTGGAGGTACTGCTGGTGGTAGTCCTCGGCGTAAAAGAAGGCGATGCCCGACTGAATCTCTGTGGTGATGGCGGGGAACCCCGCTTCGGTGAGCCGGGCCTGAAACGCGCTGCGCGTGGCCTTGGCCCGCGCGGCTTGTTCGGGGGTCGTGCAGTAAATACCGCTGCGGTACTGGGTGCCCACGTCGTTGCCCTGGCGCATGCCCTGGGTGGGGTTGTGGTTCTCCCAGAACGCCGTGAGCACGGCATCGAGCGGGATGAGGGTGGGGTCGAACACCACCTGCACGAGCTCGTTGTGACCGGTCCGCCCCGAACACACTTCTTTGTAGGTGGGGTTGGGCGTGAACCCCGCGCCGTAGCCCACCGCGGTGGAAATCACGCCGTCGAGGGTCCAAAAGACCCGCTCGGCACCCCAAAAGCACCCCATTCCAACGTAAATGACCTCTGCTCCCGGCCAAGGACCCTCCATGGGCGTGCCGAGCACCGCGTGGTTCGGCGCCACCGGCATGGACTCGCTTCGCCCCGGCAAGGCTTCTTGTTTTGCGGGCATCCGCACCGCGCGCGGACTGAACATTCCAAACATGGCCACACCCCCTTCGTGGTCGCCCCTACCGCCTAACCCAGCCGGAGGGCCAAACCGCCCGATCCTCGACCATGATCCGAGTCGCGGGTGCCCGCACGCCACCCTCTCCATGGTTTCGCCAACTGAAATTCGAGTTACGCGCCCTGTTGGAGGCTCTGAATGGACCTGTTCTTGACCAATGTTTGGGACGTGATGCTCCAGCTCGCGCCGTGGCTGTTCCTCGGGGCGGCCGTGAGCGGATTGATTCACGTGCTCTTGCCGTCGGACTTCATTCAGCGGCACCTGACGGGCCGGGGCAGCGTGGCAAAGGCCGTCGTCTTGGGCGTTCCCCTGCCGTTGTGTTCGTGCGGGGTCATTCCCGCCGGCCTCGGGCTCAAAAAAGACGGCGCGTCGGATGGCGCCTCCGTCGGCTTCTTGATCTCCACCCCGCAAACCGGGGTGGATTCCATCTTGGTGGCCGCCGCTTTTTTGGGGTGGCCGTTTGCGTTGTTCAAGGTGGCCGCGGCGGCCATCACCGGGATGGTCGGCGGCGTGCTGACCGAATCCATCGGCGGGGAAAGCAAGCCCTACATCGAAGGGTCATCGGAGCACAGCCACGGACACCACTCGGGATGGCAGGCCTTCCTGCATCATGCCGAAGATCTGATCAAGCCCATCTGGGGTTGGCTGGTGTTTGGCATTGTCGTGAGCGCTGGAATTGCCACCTGGATCCCCACCGACGGACTCACCCAGCTGGCAACATGGGGTCCCATTGTCGCCATGCTGGTCATGCTGGTGATCAGCCTGCCGCTGTACGTCTGCGCCACCGCATCGGTGCCCATCGCTGCTGCATTGGTCATGGGTGGAATGCCCATGGGCGCTGCCCTTGTGTTTTTGATGGCGGGCCCGGCCACGAACGTCGCCACCATTGGCACCATTCAGGGCGCCTTCGGCGGCCGCATCTTGCTCATTTACTTGGGCACCATCATTGCCGGGTCGGTCGGCCTGGGGCTGGCCTACGACGCGATGTTCACCACGACGGTGAACGCCGGCATGATGCACAACGAACACAACGCGTGGTGGGCCGTCGCTTCCGCCGCAGCGCTATCGCTGCTGTTCGTTCGCTACACGGTGAACGACGCGCTCCGCTACCTGAAGCAGCGGCGCATGGCGGCGACTCCCGCCAACGACCGCATCGTCATCGGTGTGGAGGGCATGACCTGCGGGGGCTGCGTGGCGCGGCTCGAGCGGGAACTGAATGCCGAAGAAGGCATCACGGCGGCATCGGTGAAACTGAATCCCGGAGAAGCCACCGTCGATGGCCGCCTCAGCAAAGAAGCGATTGCCACCCTCATCGAAGGCGCCGGCTTCAAGGCGGTCGTTTAGGCGCTCCGGGACTGCAAGCGCCAGCGCACCAGGGCCCCAACCGCAATGCCCGTCACCACCCCGATGGCGATGCCGTGAGTCAGAAAACGGGTGGCCAGGTCTTGAGCGGAGCTGGTCGCAAACACCTCGCCGTACCAAGGGTTGCTCGCCTTGTACTGCTCCATGAAGAACACTTGCATGGAGCCCGACAACAGGCCGGCCAAGGTCGCCGCGAACGCCATTCGCCGAACGGGCATGTCGAGGGCGGAACGGGTGCCGTACAAAAACCAAATGGCGCAGACCACCAACCACAGGATCGCCTCCACCATTCGCGGCAAGCCCACGAAAGCGGACAATCCACCCAGCAAAATGCCAAACGAGGCCATGACGATCGTGTGCTTCATTTCAACTCCAGCGTTCGGTACACCACGCCTTCACCGGCGCGCCGTTCCGTTTCGGTCCACTGTTCGGGATCGAAGGGGGGAAAGTGGGTGTCCCCATCCACGTCGAGGGCAACCTCCGACACATACAGCTTGGTGGCGAGCGGCAGCGCCAGCTCGTAGATGACCCCGCCCCCCACAATCCGGGGCTCGTCGTCTCCGCCCGCACGGGCCATCGCAATGGCGTCTTCAATGCTGTGGGCCACGTCGCACCCCTCAAACGCGGCGTCCCGTTGACGCGTGATCACGATGTTTCGGCGCCGGGGCAATGCGCGCCCGATCGACTCGTGGGTCTTCCGCCCCATGATGATGGCGTGCCCCATCGTGACCCGACGAAAGTGCTTGAGGTCTTCGGGAATGTGCCACGGCATCCCCCCATCTTTGCCGATGACGCGGTCGGCCGTCATGGCCACCACCATCGCGAGCGGCTTCATACGCTCACCCGCGCTTTGATGTGGGGGTGGGGGTCGTAGCCGGACAAGGTGAAGTCCTCAAAAGTGAACGCAAAGAGGTCCTTCACCTCGGGATTCAGGGTCATCGTGGGCCGCGACCGGGTGTCGCGGGTCAGCTGCAGCCGGGCTTGCTCGAGGTGGTCCGAGTACAAGTGGGCATCGCCCATGGTGTGCACGAACTCACCGGGCTCGAGGTCGCACACCTGGGCGATCATCATCATCAACAGGCTGTAGCTGGCGATGTTGAACGGCACCCCCAGAAAAATGTCCGCACTCCGCTGGTACAGCTGGCACGACAGTCGCCCGTCTTGGACGTAAAACTGGAACAGCGTGTGGCACGGCGGAAGGGCCACCTTATCGGACTCTTTGGGGTTCCAACCGGTCACCAACATGCGGCGGGAATACGGATTGGTCTGAATCGTTTCCAGGAGCCGCTGAATCTGGTCAACCCCGTCGTCGTCGTAGCTGCCGTCGGTCAGCAGCGTCGCGCCGAAGTTGCGCCACTGGTGGCCGTATACGGGGCCCAAGTCTCCCGCCTCCCGACCGAACTTGGCGGTCTGTTCCGCGGTCGCCCATTCGTTCCAGATTCGGACGTTGTTGTCTTGCAGCGGCCCCACGTGGGTGTCG
>JAYZVA010000083.1:0-19261 GCA_036156175.1 Myxococcota bacterium | reverse complement strand
GTGGGCGCGCGGGTTCTGTCGCGGCTGTACCACCACGATCACCTGACCCGCTTCCAGTTGCTGCGGGTCACCACCGGGGCCTTCATCTACCGCGTGCGGAAGGCCGCCGTATCGTTCGACCCCAAGCTGGCCGGCAGCATCATTGGGTACGTCCGCGCCCGCTTGGCAGAGGCTCCCACCGGCGCGGTCCCAGACCTCCGCTCCGAGACGGGACAGTGGACCTTCGTCGCCACTTTGCGGGGCCAAGGCCGTGAACTTGCCGTCGCGTTCTCGCAGGATCGCAACCTTCAACGCTCGTTGGACGAGCTCGTTCAAGACCTCGAGCGGCTGCACCGACGGCGCATCGAGTACTACGGGTTTCCACCCCTCAAAGAGCACATCGCCGACCTGAAAGTGGAGATCCACCGCGTGCTGGAGCGGGCCTACATTGAGCCCCGGGACGATGAATTCCTCGCACGCTACTGGGAGTTGGGCGTTGATGGCACCTACATGCTGACCGCCGACAAGAAGAATCGCGCTGTGCTGCCCGGTTCGGTCTCCTACACCCGCTCCCTGAACCGACCCGACCGGTTCCTCCGGACCGCCGCGAAAGAAGGCCGCATGCCATTGAAGCGACCGTGGCGCGAGGCCGGTTCCCATTTCGAATCCTTCCGAACCCGCCACTACGCCGAGACGGGAGACAACAAGCTCATTGAGTTGTTCCGGGGATTCAAGATGGTCCCCATGGATGCGGTCACCATCGATCGCGTGCGCGAGGCTGTGGTCCTCGCCGGCGAATGGTACTTGGCCAACCTCCAGCCCGACGGATCGGTCGTCTACAAGTTCTGGCCCGAGGAGAACCGATACGCGAACGAAAACAACCTGGTTCGCCACACCTTGTCCACCTGGAACCTGGTGCAAGCCTACGAGATGGACCCCCGCCCCGAGTTCCTCGAAGCCGCCAAAGCCACGCTCGGCTTCACCCAGTCCAAGATGCTCCGCGAGACCTCGGATGAGCACGGCGAGATGGTGTACTACCGGTACAAAAACAACGTCAAGCTCGGCGCCGTCGTGATCAACATTCTCGGCATCGTTGACCTCGCGAAGCAAACCGGGACCGACGAGTACGATGAACTGCTCACCCAGCTGGGCAACTTCACCAAGTTCATGGCCCAAGAGGACGGCAAGTTCCTTGGCTACCACGTGCCCAAGGGACACCCGTACCATGGCACGACCAACGACATTGTCCCGGGTGAAGCCGCCCTGGCTCTGGTTTACCTCGCAGACCACTTCGACGACGACAGCTGGCTGGAGCCGCTGGGCAAGTATTGGGAATACTACATGCCCCTGTTCCGTGAGCGGGCAGCCAAGCAAAAGACCGACGCCCCCTGGCCCTACTACATCTACGACAACACCACGCGCCTCTCGTTGGTGCAAATGGGTCCGTGGACCGTCATGGCAGCGAACGCGTACCATCGGCGCACGGGCGACACCGAAGTGGCCGATTTCGGCCTGGAGGTCGCTCGCTGGATGATCGACACGTACCAGTGGTCCGAAGACCGCTCCCCGTGGCCCGATTATGTGGGCGGGTACTTCAAGCTTCAAGAGGAACTGCCGGCGATGCAAGCGTTCTGCTACGCCGAAGGCACGGCCGCTGCATACCAACTGGCCATTCGCGCCGCGCCCGACCAGGTCGAGTACTTCGAGACATCAACTCGGGAAGCCATGCGACTTGCCCTGGCCATGCAGTACACCGAAGCGGACACCTACGCGTTTTCGCGCCCTCAACAGGTCATGGGCGGCATTCGATATGCCCTGAACGAAACCAAGGTACGCATCGACTACGTTCACCACGGACTGAGCGCCATGTACCAATATGTCCGAGGGGCCGAAGTCGACCCGCGCCTGCCTGCCTCCGTCCGCGGCGCTGCACTTGATTCGGAAACATCTGCCGACTGATGCCCTCGGCTGCTACCATCGGGAACAGGATGGGGGCACACTTGGTGAAACTCAAGAAATGGTGGGTGGAGACGGCCTGGTTCGCCTTGGTGACCGTCGTGATCACCTGGCCAACCGTCCTTCAGCCCGGAACCTTTGCACTGGGCAGCCCGAAAGCCGATGGAATGAAGCACCTGTGGACGCTGTGGTGGATGCGCGCGAGCGTGTGGCGGGAAGGAAGCTTCCCGTTCAACACGCAGCTGGTCAACTTCCCCGAGGGCATGGATTTGTACCCGATCGAACCGCTCAATGGGTTGATCGCAATCGGCCTGCCGTTCATCGACATCATCCTTCTGTCGAACCTTCTGGTGATGGTGAATCTCTTCGCAACCGGCATGGTGGGCTGCTGGTTCGGCCGCCTGCTGACGGAAGGAAACCGGTTGGCAGGACTCGCTTCGGGTACGGTGCTCCTGACCGGCTCGGTCACGACCTTCTTCGTCACGGTCGGCGTCGGAGAGTTGACCCACCTGTGGTGGTTGCCGCTCGGGCTCGGATTGTTGCTCAAGGCGATCCGGTCCGCCGAGTTTAAAGCATGGGCCTACGTGGCACTGTCGATGGTCGGGGCCGTCTTGAGTTGTTTCTATCTTGGGTTCTTCTTGGGCTGCGCAGTCGGTGTGATCTGCGCGTGGACCCTGCTCGTATCGCCCGATCGCTTTGACCAGTTCAAACGAATGGTCTTTGCTGCCGCCCTGCTCCTGGTCATTGTGTTGCCCATCGGTCGGGTCTTCGCCATGAGCTACGCGGCGCCCGAGTTCGACCGGGACCCGCCGCTTGTGCACATCTTCACCGAGAAAGGCCAGCAAGTCACCGACTCGCTCGGGAGTCGACTCGACCCCTCCCAACTGTTCGCCTACGGTCGGGTCGCCACCACCGAACACGAGCAAGGGTACGGCGGCGGACGGTACCTGGGAGTCGTGATCTCTGTGTTGGCGCTCGGCGCGGTGATTCGGCGCCCCCGCGAGGCCTTGCCGTGGCTCGGGGTCGCGGCCATGGCCACCTGCTTTTCACTGGGCAGCTACCTGACGTTGGGCGGCGAGGAGGTCAAGCTTGCGGCCGCAGGCGGACGGGTGAGGCTGCCCATGCTGTGGTTGAATCGAACCCTGGAACTCATCGCCGAACCCGTAAACTTTCCCGTGCGGTTTTTGGCGCTCGTCGTGATGGCCCAAGCGGCACTGGTCGCGCTGGTGGTCGAACGAAGTTGGGGCAGGTGGCTGGCGTTGCTGATCCCGGTGGGCGCGCTCGAAATCCACACGGGTCAACTCATCAAGTGGCCCTGGCCCGTTCTGCAAATCCCCGACACTTCGGCCCTTGAACAGCTGGCCGACCATCCCGGCCGAGCAGTCCTGGACATTGGGTTGACCTTGCAGGCAGACGCATCCAACCGCGCCCTCGCGCTGGCCGGCCAGATGTCCCACCAGCACCCAACCAACACCGTGCCACTGGAGCGAATCGAGTTTTTCGCCCGCGACGGCTACACCCTGGCTCGGTCGATGCACCTCGTCGATGACATCAACGGGCTGTACTACCACGAAGACCCGCGGGGCATGGAAGACGACTACCGTGAAGACCTGACCATGCTGCGGGAGCAAGGCTTTGACATTCTGCTGATCAGCACCAAAGACGGCCGCCGGAACGTGCCGGAGCGGGCCTTCCAATCCCTGCGACGCCTCTGCGGCGAACCCATCGCGGATGGACCGGGTGGGGTTGCCTGGGCGATCAAGCCCGTGCAGCCCACACCGACACCTCGGGAACTCGAGGTCTGGCGCCACAACCTGAGCCAACGCATCAAAGACTGGGAGCAGCGGCTCCAGCCGATGAAACCCGGACCTTGAACCAAGCGTCTCAGCCCGTCAATCCCAGACTGCGCCCAGCACCATGTCGCCCTGCGGATTCATCGACTCAATGAACAGCCAGGTTGCACCGAGGCGCGAACATGTCGCCATCGACAGCTCCATCACCGAGTCCATGGTCGCCGCATACGCGCTGGTGGTGTAGACCGGCTCATCAAACAATGCGCTGTCCGTTGCCCACATGAACCGATTGGTCGTGGGGTGGAACGTGCCCAATACGCGAATACGGTGCCGAGAGGTGCCCGTGGTGTGTTCGAGAATCAACGTCGAGTCATCGTCGCTGATGGTCCACCCCGACCACGAACCCCGACGCCGACTGGTTTCACCGTGGACAGCACCCATCCCCGCCTCGTTTGCATCGAGCAGATCCTTGTACATGGGTCCTTCCAGCGGATGCCCCGGGGGGCCCGGCAAACCCAAGTCCGCCAGCCGGGCGTCATCGGCATCCTCATCAAACAGGGGCAGAATGTCCATTCGTCCTTCGGCATCCCGCAAGACACCCACAGCACCCCGGCTCCACGGCAGGCTGGTGTTCATGTTGCGATGCAGGCGATTCACCGCGGCAGCGAGCGGCTGGAACGCATCCTCGGCACCGCGCGGATCGGGAGGACCTCCCCCAAATGGCAACGGGTGGGTCTCCAAGTCCGTGAGTGAAACCGTCGTTCCCTGGGCCGCATACCGAATAACGAACCGTCGGCAGCCGTATGGCCCACACATCTGCTCCAAGGCACGGTCCACGCCCGCAGCACGCAAAAATCGACCCAGTTCTTGGTCCAGTTCTTCGGGATCCCGGCCCTGGAGGTTTCGTTCGAACCAACTCATGCCGACAACCCTATCACCCGAGAAAAAACTCGTTACCCTGAAACAGAAGAAGGAGAGAACATGCTGAAGACGATCCCCCTGATGCTCACCCTGTTGGTCGTTGCCCCGTCTGCCCACGCTGCAAAGGCCCTGGTATTGGCCGACGTGGGCCAGGTTTGGAGCGACCAACAACAACGAACGGACATCGGGTTTCGCACGGCCTACCACGGCACACTCGGCCCCCTGTTCTTTGGGCCCGAGGTGGGGTTTCATCGCCTCAGCGGGTCCGGCGGCAACACCGACCTCCTCTTTGCCGGGGTGCGCGGCGGCCTTGACGTGTTGACCGCCGTGTCCGCCTTTGTCCGCGTCGAAGGCCTGACCAGTGAGGACTCCGGCATGACCTACGGCTTGAGCTACGACTTCAACAAAATTCCCGGCCTGACCGCGGGTGTTCACGCGGCCATGATGGAGTTGAATGAGCGCTGGATGCCCACTGCAGGACTCCACGGCGGCCTGCGATTTTAGACCGGCCAATACGCGGGAAGCGGTGCCTCGGGCGGCGATAGTCCGGGCCCGCTCAGCCCGATGTGGTGCAGAAGAAAGGGAACATCCTCGCTGACCGCCGCGCCCCCACCGTAGCGGGGGTCGCCCCGAAGCGCGAGGCCCACAAACGCGGCGTGCACCCGGATTTGATGCATGACGCCCGTGCGCATCTGCGCTTCCCAAACGTGACCGCCATCGCAGGTTTGACCCAGGCGCCGAAACGTCGTTGAAGCGGCCAACCACTTGCCCCGATGCGGCGTCTTTCGGCCCCGCTGAACCACCATTCTCCCCCGCTTCCGCTTGTCGTGGGCGATGGGCAACTCAACGACGTGGCGGTCCCAAGACACGGTCCCATCGGAGACAAAGCGGTAGACCTTGCGAAGCTGGCCCGACGCAAACAAGCTGCGGAGCCACTCGAGGTCTTGGGGGGTGTTGGCGCTGAGCACCTGCCCGGAAGTCGGCGTGTCCAACCGATGCGCCAATCCCCCCGCGAAGTTGGGATCCCAGCCATCCACCGACAATCCAGCGCGGTGGAGCAAGCAATCGCCCGTGGGTTCCGCATGGGGTGGAAAGACGGGAATTCCACCGGGTTTGTTCCACGCCGCCCAGCGTTCAGCGCGGTGCAACAAAATCATCGGGACGCACTCCTGTGGTCTGTTGAGCAACTCAACCCGCAGGGATTCGGCGGGGCCGCACCGCAAGGGCCGCACACGCCAATGCGAGAATCCCGACCAGGGTCGCCACATGGTACATCGCAACGGTCCCCCATGTGGTGGCGATCCAACTCGCGCCCATGACCCCCATCGAACTTCCGATGCCACCGACGGCGAGCGCAAGGAGCCCTTGGGCACTGGTCGCCACCTCGGGCGGAGCCCGTTCGCTCATCAAGGCAACCCCCGCAATCCAGAACATTCCGAACGTGATGCCATGAAGCACGTTGATGAGCACGATGAAGAGCGGCTCCGTCAGGATCGCCATCAAGGCCCACCGCGGAATGGCGAGCGCGACCGAGGCAAGCAGCACATGCTCTGGCCGAATCCGGGCGAGCACGCGGCCTGAAATGCCCATCAGGTACACTTCCAACACGATGCCTCCGGCAATGGCGGCACTGGTCCACAGCGCCACCATGCCCAGCCCGTTCATGTGCACAGCAATGAACGACGTGTTCCCCACGTGCGGTGCAAAGTGCAGTGCAGCGGCAGGAATCATCCACCGGACAAATGGGTCGCGAACCAGCCGGCGGAGGGCCGGCGCGATTTCGACCCGCTCCATTGCATCGCTGGACGGCATCCGCGTCGCCAAACCGACGAACACCATCGCGGCGAACAGCGACACCTCGATGGGGCCGTAGCCCGTGTGGTCCACCAACCACCCCACGCCAACCACGCCAACCATGAACCCAACGGAACCCCAGCGCCGAACCCGTCCGTATTCGGCCCGGTCGTCCAAGGCGCTCAGGGTCAACCCATCAAGGACCGGACCGGCCGGCGCGCGTCCGACGGCCAACACGATCATCGATGCGACGACCAACCAACCCGGCGGTGATGCCCACAGCATCACCGCCCCAATGGCGCTCAAGATGGCGCCGAAACGAACCATCTTGGCCGGGGCCTGATACCGATCGGCGAGAATGCTCCACAGCGGCCCAAAGATCAGGCGGCTCAGGGGCAAGGCCCCCAAGGCAAGCGTCAACACAATGCCATTGACTCCCCGCTGGGTCAGCACAAGCGCAAGGAACGGCACCAACGAGCCGAGCGCAAGATACGAAACCCCGTACATGCCCGACAGCCATGCCGTCTTCCGATTGATTTGATTGCGGTCGGCCACCAGCGTCTCCCGGCCGCATGCTAACCCCATCGATGGTTGTGGGGTTGATGATCCCGAAGCCCATGAATTGAATTAGGCTTTGCGCTCGTCATGCCTTTCGTACATCTTCACAATCGCAGTCAGTATTCGATTCTCGACGGCGCCATGCGACCCGGGGACATCGTCAACCGTGCGCAGGAGCTGAGCATGCCTGCCGTGGCGCTCACCGACACGTGCAACCTCTACGGCGCGGTGGAGTTCTACAAAGCCGCCAAGAGCAAGGGCATCCACCCGGTGTTCGGGTCCGAACTCTGGGTCTGGCCGGAGGGAGTGGGCAGCTTCAACGATCGAACCCCGGATGGCGGGTGGAACCTGGTGCTGCTCATCGCCTCGGAGGAGGGATACAAGAATCTCTGCGCATTGGTGACGCGGGCGATCTTCGACGGGATGCACTTTCGCCCGCGGATTGACTTGAACCAGCTCGAGCAGCACCGTGAAGGCCTGATCGCGCTGACGGGAGGAATTCACGGACCGCTCGGGCTCAGCTGCCGCGACGACATGGACACTGCGCGCGAGCGCATTTCCCAACTCCAGCGCATCATGGGGTCGCAGAACCTGTTCATCGAGTTGCAGGATGTGGGAATGCCGGGGCAAGGACGAGCCAACGAACGGGGCAGGTCTCTCGCGGCCGAACTGGGGCTCGACACCGTCGTCACGAACGACTGCCGCTACCTCGAGCGCACCGATGCCGTGACCCTCGATCTGCTGAACTCCATCGCCCGCGGCGAGACCCTCGACTCCCCCGGGCGTCAAGGCCTGCCCACCGACCAGCAGTACATGAAGACCGAAGCCGAGATGCGAGCGCTCTTCCCGCACGACGGCGATGCAATCGATCGCACCGCTGAAATCGCAAACCGGTGCCAGTTCAGCTTCACGATGGACACGTACTACTTCCCAGCGACAAAGCCGCCCGACATCGTGGACGGCGCTGGAGCGGAGCAACCGGACACGGACCCCAACTGGGCATTCTTCTACAAGGCCTTTCCGCCGCCCCGAGACTACGGACTGCCGCCGCCCGAAGAGGCAATTCCGGAGCGGCCCACCGGCGCTGGCAACATCAACGGGTACTTTCGATGGTACTCGGCTGAAGGCCTGAAACTGCGACTGAAGCGCGTGCCGGAAGAAGACCACCAACAGTATTGGGACCGGCTGGACTTCGAGCTCGACATCGTCATTCAGATGGGGTTCCCCGCCTACCTGTTGATCGTGGCCGAGTTCATCAACTGGGCCAAAGACGAGGAGATACCCGTCGGGCCGGGCCGGGGTTCCGGCGCGGGCTCCGTCATCAACTGGGCCATGCGCATCACGGACATCGACCCGATTCGCTTCGGGCTGTTGTTCGAGCGATTCTTGAATCCCGAACGCGTCAGCATGCCGGACATCGATGTCGACTTCTGCCAAGACCGCCGCGAGGAGGTCATCGAGCATGTTCGGGTGAAATACGGTTCGGAGCTGGTGAGCCAAATCATCACCTATGGCAACCTCAAGGCGAAAGCGGCGACCAAGGACATCGCGCGCATCGTCGGACTCGACTTCAACGCCTCCAACCGGATCGCCAAGCTCATTCCGGACGACTTGGGCATCACCTTGGGTGATGCGGTCAAAGAAGAACGCATCGCCACCCGAATCGACGGCGATCCGGTTGTTGGACGGTTGTTCAGTCTTGCGCAACGCGTCGAAGGATTGACCCGCCAGACCGGCGTTCACGCGGCGGGCGTGGTCATCGCGGATCGCCCGCTCGTGGAGCATGCACCGCTGTACCGCGACGGTCCCGAGGGCGGTCCGGTCGTTCAATACGAGATGTCCGCCGCAGAAGGCGTCGGATTGATCAAGTTTGATTTCCTGGGTCTGAAAACGCTCGACCAAATCCGCGACGCCGTGGCGTTGATCGGCCGCAACACCGGCGAGCACCCGGACGTCAACGACCTCCCGCTCGATGACGAAGCCACGTTTGCCCTGCTGCAACGCGGCGATGGACTCGGCGTGTTCCAAGTCGAGTCCTCTGGAATGCGCGAGCTCCTCACCCGATTGCGGCCCTCCAACATCGATGACCTCATCGCACTGCTCGCGCTGTACCGCCCCGGCCCGTTGAGCTCCGGCATGGTCGACACGTTCATCGACTGCAAACACGGACGCAAAGCCGTTGAGTACCCCCACCCGTCCCTCGAACCCATCCTGAGCAGCACCTACGGCGGCATTGTGTACCAAGAGCAGGTCATGCAAATCGCGCAGGTGCTGAGTGGCTATTCCCTCGGCGAAGCCGACCTTCTGCGCCGCGCGATGGGCAAGAAGAAAAAGTCCGAGATGGACAAGCAGAAAGTGCGGTTCGTCGAAGGTGCGGTGAAGAACGACATCAGCGAGAAACTCGCTGACGAGATCTTTGAACTGCTCGCGTTTTTTGCCGGGTACGGTTTCAACAAATCCCACTCGGCCGCGTACGGGATGATCTCGTACCAGACCGCCTGGCTCAAAGCCCACCACCGGGCCGAGTACATGGCCGCGTTGATGAGCATCGAACGGAACAACACCGACAAGATCTTGCTCTACATCAGCGACTGCAAGCGCGCGGGGTTGGATGTGTTGCCGCCCGACGTCAACGCGAGTCACGCGAACTTCGATGTGCCCGCTGACAACCGAAATCAAATCCGATTCGGACTCGCCGCCGTGAAGGGCGTGGGAACCGGCGCGGTGGAAGCCATCACCGAAGCCCGCGAGGAAGCCGGCGGACGGTTCGTGGATTTTCCCGATTGCATCGAGCGGCTCGACTTTGGCCGCGTCAACAAGAAGGTGCTGGAGAGCTTGATCAAGTGCGGTGCATTCGATTGGACCGGCCAACCGCGACGGCAACTCTTTGAGGCCATCGACCAGGCGATCACGGTCGCCCAGAAGGTTCAGTCCGACAAAAAGAGCAGCCAGACATCGTTGTTCGGCGGTGCCATGGCGGCCAGCATTCGACCGCAAATCCGGTTCAATGACGTCGGCGAATGGCCCACAGCCATCAAACTGGGTCACGAGCGCGACGCGCTGGGATTCTTCATCACGGGGCACCCCGTCGAAGCGTTCCGTGACGTGGTCCAGTCTGCGGCAAGCTGCACCATCGACCGACTGGCGTCGCAACAGCACGATGCCGAAGTCACCGTCGCCGGAATGGTCGCGGCGATTCGCAAGGTTCGGACCAAACGCGGCAACGACATGGGCTTCGCCACGATCGAAGATGAATTTGGCAGCGTCGAGTGCGTGTTCTTTTCGGAACCGTGGGCCAACTCCCGGACCGCACTGCTCGCCGAGGTGCCGATTCTGGTTCGCGGCAAGCTCGAGAAAAAGCACAGCGAAGCCGGGGAAGAATGTAAACTCATGGCGGAATCGGTGGAGCTGCTCACCGAGGTCCGGGAACGACGCACCCGCGCGGTCCACTTGATGCTGGAGCATGAGGAAGCGTTGGAACACCGAGACGCGTTGACGACCCTGTTTGCCGACTCCCCGGGGCGATGCCCCGTCCACCTGCATGTGCGCACCCCCGGACTCGCATGGACCCAGCTGGCATTGGGTGACGCCATCCGGGTCATGCCGGATGACCCGCTTCTGCAGGGAATCGAGACCCTCTTGCGCCGCTCAAACGCGGTGAAACTCGCATGATGCTCTGGCTGTTGACATCGGTCGCCCTTGGCGTCGACCCCGTTGTGGAGCCGGTTGGGTCGGGCCGGATCAACTGGACCACCATGGAGCTCGAGGTCACCTCCCGCAGCGACCGAACGGTTGGTGCATGGAAGGAAATTCGCGTCGTCGAACAGGACGCGCTGGATCGCTTGAAACCGCTGATTGATGACGCTGCTCGTCGGGTGCGGTACGACCCAAGCCGAAGCGCTGACGACTTGATGGCTGCCGACGAAACGGGTGCGCCGCCGGACGTCGCGCGACGCCTCGACGATGGGCTGGCGAGCTGGCGTGTCCGGGAGACGCGGTACCTCAGCAATGGCGCTGTGGAGATGGATGGCGTCCTTGAGCTGCAGCGTTGGCTGCGCCCCATGCTGTTGACCGACAACATTTCAATCAAGGTGAACAAAAACCTGGACGGCCCAACGGGCGTGGTGCTTGACGCACGGCAGTTGTCGTTCAACCCGTGCCTCGCTCCGGAAATTCGAACCGCCTCGGGCGAGATCCTGGCCCACCCGTCCATGGTGCATCCCGACGTGTTGCGGGTGCGCTCACCGGTCTTGTACGTGGCCGACCCCGCCGATGCGCTGGCGGTTGACCGCGCTGGGAATCACCCCATGTTTTTGACCGCCGATTCCAGTGAACGGGATTGCAAGTTGACGGTCTCTGCCGCCGACTCGAACCGATTGCTCAACAACGTCGCCTTCGGCAACGCGGTGGCCGCCGGTCGCGTTGTCCTGGTGGTGAACCCATGATTCGCCGCTCACCATCGAGCCTCGCGGGCGGGCCGATGACGCGACCCCGACGGGTCGCGCCGATGCCACCCGACCGACCGCCGCTCGCCCAGCAGTTGGGGTGGCTTTTTGCGTTCATTTTGGTGTTGGCGGGACTCGTCTACCTGTTGTGGTCAATCGTGAGCATCTTGTTGGCTGCAGCCGCTGCCGCGTACCTGCTCGACCCCGTCGCAGACAAAATGGAAGAACGCGGGTACACCCGGACCGTTGGGATCGGGCTCATATTCGCCATGTTCGCGGTGGTTTCGGTGCTGGTGACGGTGATCATGGTGCCGATGATGACAGCCCAGTTCATCGACCTCAGCGGGAACGTTCGAGGTTACATCGACAATCTGGCTGCCCTCATTGCACCGGCAGCAGCGTTCATCGAGCAACAGACCGGCCACGCAGTGCCCGTTGACATCGACCAACTGAAGGCCAGCCTGCCCGATCTGATCCGGGATCTATCGCCGGATGCTCGCGTCAAAATCCAAGAAATCCTGTCCAACCTGTTCACGTCCAGCCTGGGTGTGTTCACGACCATCATCAACCTCGCGCTCTTGCCGATTTTTACCTTCTATTTGTTGGGCGAGTGGGACCGCATGGTGGCGTTTGTTGGCGAACTCGTACCGGTGCGACACCGCAAGCGGGTGAACCGAATTGCTGCGTCGGTGGACGAACGCCTTGCGGCCTTTGTGCGTGGCCAACTCACCGTGTGCGCCGTGTTGGCCACCCTGTACAGCTTTGGGCTGTGGGCAGCGGGCATCGACATGGCGCTGGCGGTCGGTCTGCTCTCTGGCGCCTTGTTCGTTGTGCCGTACTTGGGCACCGTTGTGGGCGTTGTCTTGGGCACCATTCTCTGCCTCATGAAATACGGCATCGATATCCACTTGCTCTACGTCGCCTTGGCCTTCGGCATCCCTCAGTTCATCGAGAGTTGGTACCTCACCCCCAAAATCGTCGGAAACAAGGTTGGCCTGCATCCACTGGTCGTCATGATTGCCCTGCTGGCGGGCGGGGGGCTGGCGGGCATCTGGGGAATGTTGCTTGCGATTCCGTTGACGGCGGTACTGGATGTCCTGGCTCGAGAAGGGCTGACCGTGTACCGCGAATCCAATTCCTATCGGGGTGGAGTGCGGTGAACGACCTCACATGGAGCTGGCTTGGTCGGCGAGACTACGGGACGACGTGGGCGCAGCAACAAGAACGCCGGCGTGCCGTGATCGAGCGAACCAAGCCCGAGACGGTGTGGCTGCTCGAACACGAACCCACCATCACCACGGGCCGTCGCGCAGTGCCGGATCTGCCCAGCGCCGAACGGCTCAAGGACCGGGGAATTGAGTTGTTCCAAACCGAGCGCGGCGGCTTGGCGACCTATCACGGCCCCGGTCAACTCATGGTCTACGCGATCATCGACTGCTGGCGGCGCGGGTTGGGAGCCAAGATGGCCGTTCGCACGATGGAGGGCGCCATCCTGGATTGGCTTCGCGAGCTCAACATTGACGGCCAACGACGGGCGGGATTTCCGGGGATTTGGGTCGGCACCAACAAGATCGCAGCGATCGGCATGCACTTCCGAAGCGGTGTGTCCATGCACGGTGCGGCGATTTACTTGACCAACGAACCGTCCGGCTTCGACCTGATCACCCCCTGCGGAGTGACAGATGGGGGCTTGACCACGGTCGAAACAGAGAGCGGACGGCGGTTGCCCACGCGGGATGCTGCACCCCAATTCGCCGAACACTTGCTGCAAAACTTCCGCGACCCGGAGTGCTTGCGGTCGTGCACGATCAATGAAGCTTGACGGTGAATCGGCGGCTCATTAAGCCCGCTCACCCACAGGCACGTAGCTCAGTGGGAGAGCACCGTCCTGACACGGCGGGGGTCGGCGGTTCAAATCCGCCCGTGCCTACCATCTTCTCGAAGTCCCCCAAAGATGTATACTCTTTTGGGGCTTCTTTCCTTTCGCTGATTGACAGGATTTCCCCATAGCGCTAAAACGCGGCGTTATTCGCCCCCGCGCGCCCGCGTGGGGTTTCTTTTTCCCATTCGTATTGGAGATTCCTTGCGGCGACGTCCACGTAAAGGTCTGCGGCCCGAAGTTGATAAAAATGCTCTTCGGGTCAACAACAAAATTCGCGCACCTCGGGTACTGGTCATCGATGAGACCGGCAACAAACTCGGGGAATTCCTAACGGAAGACGCCATTTCGTTGGCTCGAGACCGAAGCCTCGACCTGATCGAAGTCTCTCCAAATGCCCGCCCACCGGTCTGCAAAGTCGGTGATTACGGGAAAATGAAGTACGAAAAGAAGAAGAAAGAGGCCGCCTCACGGAAGACCCAAACCACCATCACCGTCAAAGAGATCAAGCTCCGCCCCAAAACCGACCAGCACGACTTTGATGTCAAGCTGAAGCACACTCGCCGTTTCCTGGAAGCAGGAGACAAGGTGAAAATCACCGTCCGCTTTCGCGGGAGGGAGATGGCCCACCGAGAAATCGGCGAGCAACAGTGCATGCGCATCGCCGAGGCCTGCCAAGAGCTGGCCGTGATCGAAGCGCACCCCCGGATGGACGGGCGGCAAATGTTTCTGATTCTTGCGCCCAAAAAGGCCTGATCAGTCAAGGAGAGTCCACAATGCCAAAAATGAAGACACACAGCGGAGCCAAGAAGCGGTTCAAGCTGACCGGAAGCGGCAAGGTCAAGTACAAGCAGGCGAAAATGCGCCACATCATGACCAAAAAGTCGCAATCCATGAAGCGTAAGGCTCGGAAGGGAGACATCCTCAACGAGACCGATGCTCGCCAAGTGCGCGCACTCATTCCCTACGCGTAAATACCCACCAACCGACTCGCCGCTACCGCCGAACTGGCAGGGAACCGGCCGAACCAAAGGAGTCCACCATGGCACGCATCAAGCGCGCGCAAATTCGCAAAACTCGCACCAAAAAACTCTTCAAGCGCTCGAAAGGTTTCTTCGGTGCACGGGGAACCACCCGGCGGCAGACCACCGAAGCCGTTCTCAAGGCACGGGCATACGAGTTCCGCGGCCGGAAAGAAAAGAAGCGCCAGTTCCGCGCTCTGTGGATCACGCGCATCAACGCCGCTTTGATGGGCACCGACCTGAACTACAGCCGATTCATCCACGGTCTCAAGCTTGCGGGGGTCGACCTCAATCGCAAGCAGTTGAGTGAAATGGCCATTCACGACCCCGCTGCATTCGACGCTGTGGTCGGACAGGCTCGTGAAGCACTGGCCTAAGACACTGGTTCTCGCCGCGCTCCTCGGGGGGTGTGGCGAGGAAGACCCCATCAGCTACAGTCTCTTCAACTGCGAAGAAGACTCCACATTCGTGCACGTCGGCGAGGCCGAAATCCTCTCTGGTGATGACTGCGATGGCGGAGACTTGCTGCAGTTGCGGAGTTCGAGCTGTGAGGTGTCTGTCGGGCAGGCAAGCATCTCGCCCTGCGGCGGCCCCATCGACACGGAACACGAGATCGTCGTGAAGGTGAATTCCACGTATTCACACGAGATCGCCAAAGTCACCGCCGTTCTTGAATCCGGCCAGCGGGGGGAAGATGAATACACCCTCACGCCGGATAGTGCGGACGAGGGGCTGTACAAGGTCACCCTGATCAGCGTAGGCTCAGAGGGCGAGCAACGGGACGACCTCCTCCGCATCAAGCTGTGGAAAGAAGATCCCGAAGCAAGTGACGAATAGTCCATCTCTGGAGAGTTCAACATGGCGGAAACCCTCACCAAGGCCAAGCTGGCAGAGCTGCTGCACAACCGTGTGGGTGTAACGAAAAAGGAAGCCGGAGCGTTGGTGGACGAGGTCTTCGGATTGATGCGCGACCGACTCATCGACAGCGAGAAAGTCAAAATCTCGGGCTTCGGAAACTTCGTCGTTCGGGACAAGGCGGCCCGACGAGGTCGCAATCCGCAAACCAGCGAGGAAATCATCATCGCTCGTCGCCGGGTCCTCACCTTTCGCCCCTCTCAGGTGCTTCGGACGGCCCTGAACGAAGAGCAGTAGATCGTGGCCGACCTTCCACTGGATGACCTGCCCGAAGGCGCCGAGGTTCCCGACAAACTGTACTTCCGGATTGGTGAAGTGGCCCAACTGGTCGGTGTGGATGCGCATGTGCTGCGGTATTGGGAGAGCGAGTTCAAGCTCAAGCCCCACCGTTCGAGCAGTGGTCAGCGTTTGTATCGAAAACAAGATTTGGCACGCTTTTACCGGATCAAGGCCCTGCTTCACGGCGAGGGCTACACCATTGCCGGTGCCCGTCGGGTCCTGAACGGCTCCGCAGACGGTGGAACGCCCGCGAACGCAGAACGCATTCGCGACGCTGCCAAAGCCATCGGTCGACTCCGCATGCGGATCCAGACGTTTCGCGATGAAATGGACCCGCGAAAGGGTTGACCAACCTCAGCGAAGCCAATACAGCCCGAAGGCTTCGGGGAGTGGCGCAGTCTGGTAGCGCACTTGACTGGGGGTCAAGGGGTCGCAGGTTCAAATCCTGTCTCCCCGAAAGTACACAGCCGCCCTTCGGTTAACCGAAGGGATTGGCTCTGTGCGCGCACCCCGCGCCGGACGCACTCCCCCAGCACTACCGTTTCCGAGCAATCACTCGGTACTGACTGGTGTGGTGGGCGCGCCGAGCCAATGGCGCTACCGCTTGGTCGAGCAACGCCCCCAAACCGACAAACGGCACGCCGAACAACCACACCGCGTTGTGAACCAAGCGACGCCCAACTGACGGACGCGGCAGCCACGGCGCATGAAGGATCGGCGCCACCCCCCGCACCATCTTGATGCAGCTGAGGAAGAAGTCGTTTGGGCTGTGGGCACGGCTCGTCTGCCACTCCAACGGTTCGAATCCGGCCTCGCGAAGGAGTCGGTTCATCTCCGTCGTGGGGACCATGACCAGGTGCTGAGGCTGCACCCAAGGCATCCACCAACGCCCGAGCAATCGGGCGAATACGCTCTCCGGGTCGGGAACCTCGATGAGCAGAACTCCACCGGGGACAAGCGCGCTGTGCGCCGCCGCCAGCTCTGTGGGAATGTCGGTGACGTGCTCCAGATAGTGGCACATGCTGACGACATCGACCGACCCCTGGAGTGCATCACTGAGTTTTGGGAAATGCCCTCGGTGCGCTTCATCCATCCAGCCGCGCGCCTGGCCCACCTCAACTGCGGCCCCCATATCAAGCCCGATCAACTCCGCTCGGCACTCGGTGCTGCGCACATGGGCAAACATGTGCCCATGACCGCAGCCCACATCCAGCCATCGGCGGGGCTGATGGTGCGCCAGCAGCATCTCCACCCGACCCTCGTAGAGTTCGCGCGCAAACTCGAAGATGGTGTCCATGGAATGCTCGCCCAACCCGTCGTAGCAGTCGCGGTAATAAAACTCGAGGCCCCGCTCGTTGAGGCGCGGGTTTTGAAACCAAGAACCGCAGTTCTCACAATGGACGAGCCGAAAACGGCCCGGCTTGTTCTGGTGGTGGTCGACCACGCTGAACGACCGGCCCAGATCCGCGGATCCGCAACTGGGGCATGCATGCATGATGGGGTCAAAGAACGCATCGGTGCCATCGGACAACAACTCGGCATAGACCGGCCGCAGCGCTTCGATTCGAGTCAGCCCGGCTGTGGTGCTGCGCAGCAACCGGTACCACTGCCGGAGGTCCACGGGGATCCGGACCAGACCTTGGAGCCATGGCCATCGGACTGTGAACCCGCTGCTCACGATGCTCGCGGGTTGCTGCATCAAGTAAACCATCAGTGCGACCGTCCCCATGTACGGCGCCACGACCAGCCCAAGCGCGAGCACAAGCGTGGCGACGGGGATGCCAAGCAGGACCGGGCGAATCGACCCACCGATGACCACCTCGAGCGCGCCGGCCTGAAAAAACGGATTGAATGGATGGGACGCCATCGCAGGGGCGATGGCGAAGTCGTGCCGTCCTTCAACCCGTCGCCGGACTTCTCGGGACAACGAAACGAATGTGGCGAGGTCTTCCACGGGCAACTGAGCGCCCATGGCCTCGAGCACCGTCCTCGGTGCTGCAAAGGCATGCATTCCAGACTCGCCTTGCTTGCGCGGGTTCGAACGCAGCCCATCGGGATCCAGATGGTACGCCAGGCTCCAGAGGGACGCCAACGACAACCGACCCGGCAGCAGCTCGAGGGCGGCCAACCCGTGCGTGCGCATGTGCGCACGGGCGGCTGCAGCGGTCTCGGGAGGCACCGTGACACCGGGCGCCACAACCCACTCGAGACGCTCATCTTCGGGTGCCGCGTCGGAAGGAAGCGTGGGAAGGGCGCGCAGACGGGCCGATATCCGTCGGGCGTCGCTCACCAGAACGACCGCCAGAAAACCCCAAATGAGTTCTGCAAGCACCACAGTTCACCTGCCTCTGCGCGCTCTTACCACGCCGCCGGTTCCGGCCGTGCCACTATCCGGTGACGAACCACCAAAACGACGCCACCAAACCGGCGGCCAGCACCGCCTGCGTCCACCAAGAAACTCCGAACACCGTGGGCAAGGGAGCGATCCGGGTTCGCGGATGCGATTTGCTGGCGGTCAAGATCGACGGGTCTGGATCCGAGGTCAATGGAAGATCCGCGCTGGGCATCAAGGAGGCCCCCTTCATGGTCCGTCGCCGCACCTCGATCAGTCCGGGTACGTGCCGGCGAGCGTACCGCCGCAGGCTTTCACCTCCCACCGATTCGCTGAGCTCCACACACGCATCTTGAACCTGCTCTGGAGAAGGGCGACCGGCCGGGTCAACCGCGAGCATGTCTTGGAGCAGCGCCTCGAGTTTTTGCCACCAGATCCTGCCCCAACGCGGGTCGCGAAGGGCGGCGATTTGTGCGTCTCGCTTGGCGTTGAACAAGTCTTCCCGCAGGGGCAATCGGTGTGCTGGCCGGCCCGAGATGAGCTCCATCAATGTGACCCCGAGCGCATAGACGTCCACCGCCCCCGAGAGGTTCTCGCCACGCCACTTCTCAGGAGCCATGTAGCGAGCGGTCCCAAACTGAACCGACCGCGTCTTGCCCTCGCGGTCAAAGTCCGCCCGCGCGATTCCAAAATCGAGCACTTTGACCGTGCCATGTTCGCTCACCAGCATGTTTGCGGGTTTGATGTCTCGGTGAATGACGTTGAGCGGCCTTGCAGTAAAGGGGCTGATGGTGTTGGCAGCGGCGTGCAGTGCGCTGGCGGTGGCGGCGATGGCTTCGAGGGCGGCTCGCGGAGGGAGCGGACCTTCCCGCAGGAGGCGATGCGCATCCACGCCGGGGACGTATTCCATGAACACTGCGGGTCGGCCACCAATCTCCAACAAATCGAACACCTTCACGATGTGATCGTGATTCAGCTGCGCCAGCAACCGCGCTTCGTCGCGCTGTCGACCGACCACGTCGGCGTCTTGACTCAGTTCCTCATTGAGCACCTTCACCGCGAGGCGCTGCGCGAAGTTGCCCCTGCCCTGAATGTCCGCCAGGTACACTGCACCAAACCCGCCCTTGCCGAGGGCTTCCACGAATGTGATGCGACGGGAACCGACGACGGTGGTTTGGTGCTCTCCCATGCGGCAACGGTACCAACGATCGACGGCCCACCCGTGCGGCGATGACGGTTCATTTTGGGCGCTCAAGGATTGTTATAAACCGCCGTTTTCATGACCTTTTTAAGCTCATCGACCCCGTGCATGGAATCCATTATTTAAGCCCAGTTCGAGCATCGCCATTGACACCCCAAGCGCGGGCCGAGATACACTGGGCAGCCAT
>JAYZVA010000082.1:0-10486 GCA_036156175.1 Myxococcota bacterium | reverse complement strand
CAATCGCCAGAGTTGGTCCAACTTCAACGGCTTCTCGACCGCAACGACGCTGGGGTGGTCCGCGGTAATGCCTCGGAGTTCACCGCTCCAGGTCGTCGATAACAACACGACCCTGAGCCCGGTCAGACGGCTCGCCAGTTGAATGATTTCTCGAACATGGATCCGAGGGCAGGAGATGTCGAAAATCACCACGTGGGGTTCAAAGGCACCGATCTGGAACCCGACCGTGAGCGGGTCGATTGCCTGAACCACCCGAACATCCCCCTGGAGCCGAAAGTACTCCGAAACGAGGTCGGAGTAATCGTGTTCCGGATCCACCACCAACACCCGCACCTGGCCCGACTTCTTCATCCCAGCCTGCGTGGGCTTGCCGAGCAACTGGCGGCACTCGTTTTCAAATGCGCGGAGTGCTTCTACGGGAATCCGCCGGTGGCCACCGGGGGTCCGATGAGCGCGCAACCGACCTTCTTCGACCCACTTGATGACCGTCGGAGCCGAGACACCCAGGAGGTCCGCGGCTTGCTTCGTGGTGAAAAAGCTGGGTGTCTGACCGGTCGCAGCCACGCGCTACATCACCCGAAAACGGAAAAAGGTTTCCCCAATTACGAGTTCCTCGCCGCCAAAGAGACGCCGCTCGGAAATCAGCTCGCCGTTGACCATCGTGCCGTTGGAGCTCTTGTTGTCTTCAAGGTAGTAGTTCGCGCCTCGGCGATACACCTTGCAGTGAAATCGAGACACCTTCGAGTCATTCTTGATCTGCAAATCGTTGTCTCGACCACGCCCGACGGTAAACACCTCACCGGTCAAGGCGTAGATTTGCTCATCCGGTGTTCCTTCGTTCGACAACAAGATGGCCCGACGGGCTTCATTGGCTTCATCGCCTTCTCCGTCTTCCGATGCATCGACTCCAATTTCGCCAACTTCAGAGTCGTCAATCGCCACCTCAACGGATTCGACTCCGGCCCCGTCGATTGGAAGAACGTCCACCGACTCCTCGGGGTCTTCTTGGACGTCAAACGCGACTTCGGCGTCGGGTGAATCGGCATCTTCGTCGTCGGCGTCGTCCTCAAACCCGGGCAGAATCGAGTCCACCACTGGATCGAACTCGTCCGCCTCATCGGCCCCATCCACCAGTACATCCGCATCGACTTCCTCGGCCACGGCAGCGATGGGCTGGGCCTCTACCGCCTCGCCAGAGAGCTCTGCCCAGCGCTCGAGAACTGCCTGCACTTCATCGCGGGCTTCAACCAAAGTGGCGATTCGTGTGTTTGCCTCGTCGACCGTTCCTTTTCCGTCGGCGGCAAGTTCTTCGAACTCTTCGGACGAGATTTCACCGATCGCAAGGCGCAACTCCAACTCTTCGATTCGTGCGCCAAGATCTCCCTTCGACTGCTCGGCCTCACCGATCGCGGCCGCCAAACTGGAGGCTTCCGACTGAAGCTGCGGCACCAGGGGCTGCACGTCATCTGCAATCAGGGACGCCTTGATCTGATGATCGGCAATGACCTTTTCGATCACGGCACTTGAAAACGAAGCCGACTGCTCGCGGGCTTTGTCAGCGTAGGCCTTGTGCTGACCGTACGTCTCCAGCAGTTCGTTAAATCGATTCAAGAGTTCGTCGCGATTCATGAGGCGCTCCTATGCAGCGAAAAAAGGATGTATCTTCGACTATTCACGCGCCCGGGGACATGTCAACCACCTCGCGAGCCCATGACCATCTGTTTTCAATGTCCGGTCAACGGTTCTGTTTTCCACCCGCAGCGCGCATCCGCTTCCGAATGCGATTGGCGGAACGAACGCCGTCCGCCATGGCGTAGCTCTTGAACACGAGAGAAACGGCCGCAGACCCGATCAACACATCCACTCTGCCGGTTCCGTGGCCGGCAAGTTCCAGGCCTGCAAGGGTCATGCATGCAGCATCAATGACCATCATCGATGTCGCCTCGTCCCATTGTTTCAGGAGGCCGTGCCCGCCCCCCGCCAAGAGTGCGCTTGCGATGGCAACGGTGACCGGCGCCGGATGGGCCGGCGGGTTGAGCGCTTCCGTCGTCCACTGTTTCCACTCGTTGCGGACATCCAGCGTAAACGCATCCAAGGGCACATCGCCATCGTTGACCTGAACCCTGGCCACAATTCCAAGAGGGACCCGGGTGGTGCGCTTCCCTTGGTCGTTCGTCAGAACCACTGAGTCGGGCCCCGCCTGATAGAAGTAGCCGTCGACCGCCTCGCCGCCATCGAGGGTCAAGCGCACGTGGTCGTTCAAGTCGATCGCCATGGCGGAGCCCACCATCAGCAGGCCAGCGACCATCAGACGTAGCCCCCAGCGCCCACGTCCCGAGCCAGGTTCTCGAACCGCAGGTACTCACCTTGGAACGCGAGTTTGACCGTGCCCGTGCGGCCGCTGCGTTGCTTCCCTACAATGACTTCGGCCACACCGGGTTCCGCGGAACTGTCGGGGTTGTAGTACTCATCCCGATAGATGAACATGATGGTATCCGCATCCTGCTCGATGGCGCCAGACTCGCGCAGGTCGCTGAGGCGCGGACGTTTGTTGTCCCGCATCTCGACCCCGCGATTGAGTTGGCTGAGCGCCAAGACGCACACATCGAGTTCCTTCGCCAGGTTCTTGAGCCCCATCGAGCAAAGCGCCACCTGACGTTCGCGGCTCGCTTTCGGGTCGTTGGTGCCCATCAAGCCGATGTAATCCACACAAATCAGTCCCAGGTCGGGGTTGCGCTGTTTCAGCCTTCGCGCCTTGCTGCGGATCTGGGTAATCGTCAGTCCGGGTGTGTCGTCGATGTGAATCGGCAAGTTGTACAGGACCTCCGCCGCATCGGTGAGCCGAGGCCAATCTCGGTCCTTCGTGAGCTGACCTGTCCGGACGGCGCCTGCATTGACTCTGCCTTGCGCACAGAGCAATCGCGTGGCCAGTTGTTCCCGGCTCATCTCGAGCGAAAACACCCCGACTCCCGCGCCGTGGTGGGCGGCATTGAGGCAAATATTCAATGCCAACGCGGTCTTCCCCATGGCAGGACGGGCCGCCAGAATCAGCAGGTCTGTCTTGTGGAGACCAGCCAGCAATCGGTCGAGGTCCAAAAACCCCGTGGGGGTGCCGGTTACCTCGCCGGGCGAGTTCGTCGAACGCGCCTCAATTTCCAGAAAGGACCGGTCCACGACCTGCGAGAGCTGCTCCCAGTCCTGGGAGGAGCCCTGTTGGGTCACATCGAATACCGTCTTTTCGGCGAAGTCGAGCAGGTCGTCGAGCTCGGACTGCCCGCCACGCGCCTGGCCTTCGATCTCTTGAACTCCCTCGATCAGACGCCTTGCAATCGCGTGCTTGCTGACGACAGTGGCGTAATAGTCGAGGTTCTGAGTGCTCGGAATGTTGTTCGGCAGCGTTTGGACGTACGCGAGGCCGCCAACGTCTTCGGCCATTCCAGAGGAGGCGACCCGTTCAATGACGGACAACAGCTCCACAGGCTGGTTGGCCTCCGCCATGCCAACCATCAGCGCAAACAACTTGGCGTGGCTCTCCCGGTAGAAATCGTCCGGTTTGAGCGTCTCCGCGATGACGAGGCACTCCTTGGGCGCCAGCATCAAGCCGCCCAACACGGCGCGCTCGGCTTCAAGGCTCTGTGGGAGTGCCCCGCCATCGTTCATCGGACTACTCCCCTACGACGTACACCTTCAGCGTCGCGGTCAACTCAAGACCGAGCTTGACTGTGACATCGTAGGCACCGGTTTCCTTGATGGCATCGTTGATGGAGATTGACCGTCGGTCGACTTCCACACCGGCCTCGGCCAGTTTGTCAGCGATGTCCCGATTGGTGACGGAGCCGAACAACTTGCCCTCTTCACCGGCCGAGACCGCGATTGTGATGGGGGTCTCCGCGATCTTGGCCAGCAAAGCCTCGGCCTCAGCCATGGCCGCTGCGCGTTGGGCGGCGGCGGTTCGCTTTTGATGCTCCATCCGACGCCGATTTCCTTGGTCTGCAATGACGGCCATGCCGCGGGGCACCAAGAAGTTCCGGCCGTAGCCGTCCTTGACCTTGACGATGTCGCCGACGTTGCCGAGGTTCGGCACGTTTTGTTGAAGAATTACAAGCATGATGTCCCCCTTAGTCCACGGCCAGATATGGCAGCAGGGCAATCACACGCGCGCGCTTGATCGCCGTTGCAATTTGCCGCTGGTGCTTGGCACAGTTGCCACTGATGCGACGGGGCACAATCTTGCCTCGCTCGGTGATGAACGACCGCAGCATGCGGGCGTCCTTGTAGTCAATCAAGACGTCTGCATCCGCGCAGAACCGACACGCCTTTCGGCGACTGTTGCCGCCGCGCGACCCACCTCTATCGTTGCTACTCATTGTATTTCCTTTCCTTTGACTGTTTTGGGACGACGCCGATTATTCGGCCGCGTCGGTGGATTCGGGGGCAGATTCGGCCGGCTCAGCCTCATCGGATTCATCGACGGCTGCCGCAGCGGCAGCCGCAGCAGCCGCTGCCGCTGCATCGGCGACGGCCGCAGCCTCGCGGGCAGCACGGGCGGCTTCCGCGGCGGCGCGTTCCTCGGCTTCGGCGTCGGCGGCCGCTCGAGCCGCTTCTTCCTCGGCTGCGCGAGCAGCGTCACGCTCGGCCTTCTTCGCCTCCGCATCCACCCGACATGCGTCGACATCGACGTTCTGGCCCAACTGGACCGTCATGTATCGCAGGAAGGACTCGTCCATTCCCATGGCCTTCTCAATGCCTGCGGGAGCGCCCGCCGGAGCGACAAAGTTCAGGTACGTGTAGACGCCGTGTTCATTCTTGGCGATGGGGTATGCCAGCCGACGCCGACCCCATGCCTCCGAAGCCAGCACTTGACCGCTTGCCTTCTCGACGAGATCGGCCACTTTCGTGCCCACGCTTTCGAGGTCGGCGGCGTTCAGTTGCGGCCGCGTCACGTAGATAAGTTCATATTGATTCATAAGCATGGTGTTATTTTCCTCCACCTGGGCTCAACGGAGGACGCATGCGCGCCCCCGAGGAGGGTTTACTGACCGAAAAATCCGGTCGAGTTTGCAATCAAGGGCGCAATGACCAAGGCCACCACGCTCATCAGTTTGACAAGAATGTTGAGGGATGGGCCCGCAGTGTCCTTGAAGGGGTCGCCAACGGTGTCGCCGACAACGGATGCATCGTGGGCTTCAGAGCCCTTCGGAAGCACGGTGCCGTCGGGCATTTTGTAGCCGCCACCTTCGAATGACTTCTTGGCGTTGTCCCAGGCACCACCGGCGTTGGACATGAAAATGGCCATCAGGACGCCGCAGACCGTCACGCCAACCAATACGCCGCCGAGTGCCTCGGGTCCGAACGCGAAACCGACGACCACTGGAGACACGATGGCCAGTGCGCCAGGCAACCGCATTTGTGCGATGGCCGCCTTGGTGGAGATGTCCACGCACGCCGTGGTATCCGGAGCCACCTTGCCCTCAAGCAGACCCTCGATTTCACGGAACTGACGCCGCACCTCGGTGATCATGTCCATTGCAGCCTCACCCACCGCCTTCATGGCCATGGACGAGAACAGGAATGGGAGCATCCCTCCAACAAACACACCCGCCATGACAATGGGCTTGGACACATCGATGGTCGAGATTTCTGCTTGCTGCATGAATGCGGCGAACAAGGCGAGAGCCGTCATGGCTGCGGAGCCGATGGCGAATCCTTTTCCGATTGCGGCGGTGGTGTTCCCCACCGCGTCAAGCTTGTCCGTACGCTCGCGCACGACGTCTTCCTGAGCGGACATCTCCGCGATGCCTCCAGCGTTGTCGGCAATCGGGCCGTAGGCGTCGACTGCGAGCTGGATTCCAGTGGTCGACAGCATCCCAAGGGCCGCGATGGCCACTCCGTACAGACCGGCAACCGCGTTGGCCACCACCACACCGACTGCGATGCAAATGATGGGAAGCGCTGTGGACTGCATTCCGACACCGATGCCGGCGATGATGTTTGTCGCCGAGCCGGTCTTCGACTGCTGAGCGATCGAGTCGACGGGCGGCTTGTCCATCGAGCAGTAGTAGGATGTGATCACACCCACCGCGATGCCAGTGAGCAGTCCAACCACCGTCGCGATGGTCACGTGGACCCAGGTCACCTTGACCATGGTGCCGCCGACCGACGCAGCAGCTCCGCCCTCAGGCCAAAGCCAGTATGCCAGGCCCGCGGTGGCGAAAACCATGACGCCGGCGGCGCCAAAGGCACCGAGGTCGAGGGCGTGTTGGGGGTTCCCACCCTCTTCGGTCTTGACGACCAGGGTTCCGAGAATGGAGCAAATCACACCAGCAGCTGCAATGAGAAGCGGGAGGATGATGGGGTTCAGATTGCCATTTTGAACTTCGGAAAAGCCCAACGCCAGGACCATGGCCCCAATGATGGCGCCCACGTAGGATTCGAAGAGGTCGGCACCCATGCCGGCCACATCGCCGACATTGTCGCCCACGTTGTCGGCGATGACTGCAGGGTTTCGAGGGTCGTCTTCAGGAAGTCCAGCCTCGACCTTGCCGACCAAGTCCGCGCCCACGTCTGCGGCCTTCGTGTAGATTCCGCCACCGACCCGCGCAAACAGTGCGATGGATGACGCACCCATGGAGAAGCCGGTGATCACTTTCAACGCAGTGCTCGTGTCGTACATTCCGGTGAAGGCAAGCCACAGACCGCCAAGACCGACCATGGCGAGACCAACAACGGCCATTCCCATGACTGCGCCGCCGCTGAACGCGACGTCCAGTGCGGGCGCAATGCCCTTGGTGGCTGCAGCGGTTGTTCGGACGTTCGCATCGGTCGCGATCTTCATCCCAATGAATCCGGCGAGAGCAGAGAGGACCGCTCCGACGACGAACGCAACCGCGATCAACTCCGTGCCGCCGTCGAGGTTCACGAATGCGAGCAGAATGGCGACCACGACCACGAACTTGGTGAGGACGCGATATTCGGTGTTGAGGAACGCCATTGCGCCCTCTTGAATCCAGCCGGCGATCTGCTGCATTTCTTCGGTGCCCGCGTCCTGCTTGAGGACCCACTGGGCTTTCATGTAGGCGAAGGCAAGCGCAATGAGGCCGGCGATCGGAACTAAGATTACGAGGTTGTCCATGGTGTACTCCCGAGGGCATCGCCCTCAGCGTTTGTTTGGCTCTTCAGCCAATGGGGGAATTCGCTTTCGGGCGAACGTTAAACTGGTTCATGGCGCCCTCGAGACCATCTCGAAGCACCGTTTCGATCGCGTCGGATGCACGGTCTACCACCGACGGAATCTCCGTCGTTTCGGCAGGGGTCCACTTGCCCAACACATAGTCGGCGACGTCCCACCCTTCCGGGGGGCGTCCGATTCCAACGCGGACACGAATGTACCCGCTACCGGAGTGTTTGTTGATGTCTCGAAGGCCGTTGTGGCCGCCGTGACCGCCGCCTCGCTTCACCTGGATGCGGCCGAACGGAAGGTCGAGGTCATCGTGCGCAACGACGAGCCGTTCCGTCCCGAGCTTGAAGTAACCCAACAACGACTGGACAGGGTGCCCCGAACGGTTCATGAACGACTGAGGCCGCGCCAAGAGCGCTTTGCAGTCGCCGAGCCGCCCCGTTCCGACAAGCGAACCAAGTTGCTTGCCTTCAGCAGGAATCGACCATCGTTTTGCCAGGGTTTCAATCACGGAGAATCCAACATTGTGTCGCGTCGCGGCGTAGCGCCGGCCCGGGTTTCCGAGTCCAACCACCAGCCACATTGGTCAAATCATCCTTCGGACGGCTCAGCGGCGGCATCATCGCCCTCCGCATCTTCAGCGGCGGCTTGCACCATTCCGCGCTTTCCGACCACCGTGATCACGTTGAAGTCGTTGGGCGCGATGATTTCGACACCCGAAGGAGCGTCGATGCCCGAGACTCGGACGAAATCGCCCACGCCCAGCTTCGTCACATCGACACCCACAGTGGCCGGAATGTCGGCCGGCTTGCAGGACACGGTGAGGTCGCGGCGGATCATGCGGAGCTTGCCGCCGGCAACAACGCCGGCAGCCTTGCCGACGGCCTCCACGGGCACAGAGACGACCACGGGTTCCGTGTCGACCACTTCGGAAAAGTCAACGTGGAGCAGGACGGCTGAAACGGGGTCGCGTTGGGTTTCCTTGACGAGGCAGACATAGTTGCTGCCGTCCACTCCGAGGTTCACGAGGGTGTTGCGGTTCCCAGACCGCCGAAACGCAGTCTCAAGCGTGAGCGGGTCCAGCACGATCGACGTCGCAGGCTGACCAGCGCGATAAATGACGGCTGGAAGGAGGCCCTGCGCGCGGATCTTGCGAGCGGCGCCCTTACCAAAATCGGTTCGGGGAGTAGCAGAAAGGCTTACGGTTGCCATGATGGCTCCATCGATCGGTTCGTTCATTTGCCAGCGGGCACGATGCCTGCCGACACCACCCGAGCGGGCGGCTTCCAGTCCTTTGGTCACCCACCGCTTCTGCACCAGACTCCGCTCTGAAGTCTGCGTGCACCGTTCACCGTCTCGGACTGAGGGCCCCGCGGGACCGACCGTGAACTCTGCGCATGAGTGGTTGTTAAGCGCTCGCCGGCGAGGCCAGCGGCACGCGTCTTAGTTTGCTCCACAACGGCTGTCAAGGCCGCAAAGCGGGAGTTCAATCAATCGAACAGCCGGCTCACCGAATCGTGGTGGTGGATCGCGCGGATCGCCTCAGCGAACAAGGGCGCCACGCTGACCACGTGCAGTTTCCCCGAGTCCGCCGCCTCTTTGGTCAATGGAATGGTGTCGGTGACCACCACGCTCTCGAGCGTGCTGCCGACGATGCGCTCCACAGCAGGCCCGCTCAACACCGCGTGCGTTGCAATGGCCGAAACCGAGCTCGCCCCGCCGTCGCGGACGGCCTGCGCGGCCTTGGTCAGGGTGCCGGCTGTGTCGATCATGTCGTCCACAAGGATCGCATTTTTCCCATCGACATCGCCGATGAGGTGCATCACCTCCGCCACGTTTGGCCCGCTGCGGCGCTTGTCCACGATCGCCAGCCCGGCGTTGAGCAGTTTCGCTACAGCGCGGGCGCGCTCGACACCACCCGCATCCGGCGAGACAATGACCGCGTTTTCCGTCGGGATAACGCCCTGCAGGTTCCCGCACAGATGGGACGACGAATACAGGTTGTCCACTGGAATGTTGAAGAAGCCCTGAATCTGGCCCGCATGCAGCTCCATCGTCAGCACGCGGTCAACGCCCGCCACCGTCAACAAATCCGCGACCAACTTTGCGGTGATTGGAACGCGGGGTGCCGCCTTCCGGTCCTGGCGGGCGTACCCGTAGTACGGGATGACGGCGGTGATCCGGCCTGCACTCGCCCGCTTGCAGGCGTCCACCATGACCAGGAGCTCCATCAGGTGGTCGTTGGTTGGCGCGCAGGTTGGCTGGATCAGGAAAACGTCCCGACCGCGCACATTCTCACGGATGTCGACGTTGATCTCGCCATCGCTGAAGTTCGCGACGGAGGCTTGCCCCAGTGTTGTTCCGAGCGCATGAGCGATCTTACCCGCCAACGCCCCGTTCGCGTTGCCGGTGAACAGCTTGATATCGGAGATCATGAAGACCGCCTTTACTGATGCAGCGATGTTGGTTGGGAAGAAAAAGGGCTGGGGCGGTAGGACTCGAACCTACGAATGCCGGTACCAAAAACCGGTGACTTACCAACTTGTCGACGCCCCAATCGTGGTTTTAGTAATTGGGTAGAGCGATTCCACGCAAGCGGAGTTTTTCAACTCGCGCGTTTTCAGTTCGTTGACTCCTTGATCAAATCGCCCAACTCGCCGTTCTCATGCATCTGCATCAGGATGTCCGAACCGCCGAGGAACTCGCCTCCGACGTACACCTGCGGCAGTGTGGGCCAGTTCGAAAAATCCTTCACGCCCTGGCGCAATTCCGGATCAATCAACACGTCGAGGTGTGCGATTTCAACGCCATAGCTCCCGAGAATCCCTGCCGCGCTTGCGGAAAACCCGCACTGGGGCATGGCCGGGGATCCCTTCATGAACAACACCACCGGGTGCTCCTTGACCCAACCGGCGATGAACTCGGCCGGGTCTGCATCCCCACGGGGCGTCGAGGGTGCAGGCGGGGCCACTGGGGGCGCCGGGCGTGCCTCGGGACTGGGGCGAACGCTTGGGGGCGCGCTCGCTCGGACATTGCCACCTGCGCCAACAATCGGAAGCAGTTGTTTGATCTTCTTTGCCTTCGACCGGATACCCATGGAATTCCTCCTCTCGGTACACTCTCGTAACACAGCCAGCCGAATCGCCTACCAGCCGGGCGGATGCAGACCGCCCCTTTGCAAAAAACCAATGCCCATCTTGCTTCTCATCGCTTCGTTGTTTTGTGCCGTCGTGCCCATGGTGGTGTTCTTGGTTGTTGTGTGGTGGCTTGACCGGTACGACCGTGAACCGCTGTGGCTTGTGGCCTTCG